>NZ_WSNW01000001.1:2564040-2911847 GCF_009767585.1 Coprobacillus cateniformis | reverse complement strand
GCTAAATTTAATCTTTGTTTTTGTCCACCAGATAAATTACTTCCTGATTCTAATAAAAGTGTCTGTAATCCATTATGCTGATGAAAGAAAGAGGCCAAATTCACTTTCTCCAAAGCTTCCCAAATCTCTTTATCTTGATACTGATTTAACATATCTATATTTTCTCTTAATGTTCCTTTAAAAATCATAGGATCATGAGTCATATAAACAAAATGATTGAAGAAAACTGTATCATCAATATCATATCTTTGATGAGTTTGAATTCTGATTTCTCCCTGATAATCTTGATGATATCCCATAATTAATTTTGCGATTGTACTTTTACCAGAACCACTTTCTCCAACAATTCCTACAAATTGATTTGGCTTGATTTGAAATGAAACTTCTTTTAATAAAGGTTGTTCTTTTGTATATTGAAAAGATAATTGATCAACACATAACCCAAAATCTCCTTCTTTGAAATCAAATTTTCCACTTTGCTGATGTTCAATATCAAAAACTCTAAATAATTTTTCACTAGCCGCAATACCATTCATTGCAATATGAAAAAAAGACCCCAGTTGCCTTAACGGAATAAAAAATTCAAACGATAATAAGATAATAAATAATGCTATAAATAAAGATATCTCTTGATACATATAATGTGTAATTGCAAAATAACTTCCCAAACCAGCACCACCATATGCAACAATATCCATAACACTAATGCTATTCAATTGCATAATTAAGACACGCATAGTTACTTTTCTAAAATTCTCAGCTTCTTTATTCATTTCTTTTTGTTTAAATTCATCACTCTGATATATTTTCAAAGTTGTTAATCCTTGAAGATTTTCTAAGAAACTATCACCAAGTGTTGTATAGCTATTCCAGTATTTAGCTAATAACTTTTTAGCAATTTTTTGAATCAGAACTATTGACAAAGGAATCATAGGTACACATAAAAATAATACAAGTGCACTCATAAAATCATAAAATGAAATGATAATAAACAATGTCACAGGGGCGAGTACACTATAAAACAATTGAGGGAGATAAAGCGCAAAATAGGTTTCTAACTGATTAATTCCTTCTCCCCCTAATTGAACCAATTCACTTGTTGCAACATAATCCTGATAATGACCACCTAACTCTAATATTTTCTTAAATAATCTTTCACGCAATATTTTTTTGACAAGACTCGCTCCAGCAAAAGAAAATTGAGTTGCTTTCTTCAAAACAATACCTCGTATAACAAAAAGAATGATTGCGAAAACAATGCCAATCATTAAAATCTCAATTGTTAACTGTTCTTGAAACAACAAAACCAATGTATAACTCAATCCAACGGTAAATATGATATTCATAATCAATGCAATCCATTGGCATAGAACTTGTCTTTTTACATAAGCTTTTGCTTCAGGTATTTCTTTAATCAATCTCTTATCAAACATCTTTTTTCCTCCAAATTCAACATTTAGTTAGCGCAAACTAACTTCAATGATTAGATGTTAGCACGAACTAACTGAAGTGTCAATAAAAAAAGAGAACATTTTACTGTTCTCCTTCCTCCATACTTTCAGTATATTTTGTATTAAAAATATCATCCTGATCAAAATCCTCTTTCATTTCCTTTAATTCAGGTAATTCATCTAATGATGTCAATGAAAATGCATCCATAAATTCATCAGTCACACCATACAAAATCGGCTTTCCAGGTGTATCTTCTCTGCCAACTTCTTTAATCAAGGCTTTTGCAGCTAATTTTCGAATCATTGCATCACATCCTACCCCTCTAATTTCTTCAATACGCACACGAGTAACAGGTTGATTATAAGCAATTATAGCCAATGTTTCTAATGCTGCATTAGAAAGGGTATTTTCATTTTGTTCAATCATTCGCTGATAGAATTCATGATGTGAAGAAAAGGTAATCAGTTTAAATACACCACCAAAATTAACCAATTCAAACCCTTTTACTGCTCTTTCGTTAATAACTTGAATGAGTTCATCAACATAAGTTGTTGCTTCTTTTTTGCCAATTTGTAATACTGATGAGATTTGCTTAATGGTTAATCCTTCATCCCCTGATAAAAAGAGCATTCCTTCTATAACACTTAATATTTCATCATGTTCCATTAATTTCTCTCCTTTAAATATATGTTCTCAAAATTTCCATCTTGTTCAATAATTAATTCATTTGTATTAACCAAAACCAGAATAGATAAAAACGTAACAACAAAAAATGTTCTTGTTGGTTCTTCAAATAATTCCTCAAAACGAATACGTTGATTTTTATGCAACTTAAAATATTGTCTGATTTGATCACTTCGTTCCTCAATAGAAATCTCAACACGAGCAATACGTGATTCTAATGGAGCATGTAACACTTTTCTTTGAAACATTTTTTGCATTGCTTTAATTAAATCATAAACCTCTAAATGATCAGGAATTAATTCTGATGTATCCACAACATAATCATCCATTAATGCTGGTGCTTTTGTATGTAAAGTTTGTCTATATTCATAACATTCACGAACATCATCTAAGATATCCTTATATTTTTTATATTCAATCAATCTTCTAATTAATTGTTCTCTTGGGTCTTCTTGATAATCATCTTCTAATTCTACTTTTTCATTAGGTAGAAGCATCTTACTTTTCATCTCAATTAATTGTGCCGCCATAACAAGATATTCAGACATTGTTTCAAGTTGATCAGCATCCATTTGGTCAATATAGGCTAAATATTGATCAGTAATAACAGAAACCTCTAATGTTTCCAAGTCCATTTCCTTTTCTTTAATCAAATGTAAAAGCAGATCTAATGGTCCTTGAAAATCATCAATTACAACCTCATAACTCATACAATCACACTCCCGCAAGTTATTATATCATAATTATTTATAAATTTCTTTATTTATTTTTTACATTCTTTAAGAGTTTGACCATTCATGACACATACAATAATATAAAGATATATAACTCATTTAACTTGCCTTTTTCAATATATTCATCATATATTTATAGAAGTTTTGATCGCATTCATATCTCATATTCAGTGCCATTTCTTATATTGATAAATCAATTAACAGCACTTATTTACAAATATTTTATGAAAGTATCTCAGTTTGAGTTCTACTTTCTATCAAGTTAAATTCAGCCATAGAAAACATTCCATCATAGAAATATTCATGACATAGAAAAATCCAAGAAATCATTCCTTGGATTTTTATTAAAAACAATACTTTATACATTCCCTAATACTGTGAGACTACTTGAATATAACAACATATTCACCTAAGACAGACGCCTGTCCACTCATTTTGATCTTTAACTGATAGTTTTGACTCTTCATGACAATCATAGGAATAATTAACTCAACACCTTGAGAAACAAAGAATTGCCTATCTATCTGCAAAAGAGGATCACCTGCTTTTACATTTTGCCCCACTTTTACAAAAACATCAATTCCTGTACCACTCAATTTCTCAGCATCCAAACCGACTTCAATAAGAATTTCAATTCCATTTTCCATGGTCAGCTTAATAGCGTGATTATTTTTTGAAAGCATACTTACGAATGCATGACAAGGTGAATAAATCAGATTTCCATCAAAGCGAAAGGCTATCCCATCTCCTATTTTCTTTGTATCTAAAAGATCCTTTAACGCTATAATATCCCCATTAACTGGAGCATGTAAACCAATATATTTTTTACTTTTAAATAAATTTAACATCATTTCACCTCTATAAAAAAACTTCTTAAAAAACCAACCATAAATAGTATAACTATTGAAGGTTTATGTCTTTAAAGAAGTGACATCCCTACTTACTTTCATATTCTAGCATCAAGCAAAAGGAGTGTCAATGCTTTCACAAATATATTATCTTTAAAAAGACAATATACTATTTTTTTAGCGAAAATCACATAACAATTCATGATCATTATAAATACCTATCGCCTGTAAATAACTATAGATGATTGTAGGTCCAACAAACTTAAAACCACGTTTTTTTAAATCTTTAGATATTTCTATAGATAACTCATCAAAAGCTGGAACATCCTGAGTATTATTGTAATCATGAACAATCTGCTTATGTCCAACATATGACCATATGTACTCATCAAAACACCCAAATTCTTCTTGCACTTTTAGAAATGCTTGAGCATTACTTATAATGGCTCTCATCTTGAGTTTATTTTTAATTAACAATGGTGTCTCCATTAATTCATTATATTTATCTTCCTGATACTGAGCAATCTTGACATAATCAAAATGATTTAAAGCATCTTCATAAGCTTTTTCTTTTTTTAATATAATTTCCCAACTTAAACCAGCCTGTAAACCTTCTAATACTAACATTTTAAATAACATGATTTCATCATGCTGTGGTTTTCCCCACACATGATCATGATATTCTCTTAATTCATCACTATATGCCCATGCACATCTCTTCATTTTCATCACCAATTTCAGTATAACATAGATTAAATATTTACACAGCCCCTTTTGCTTTGTATAATGAGAAAAGGTGAAGACGATGAATAGATTATTTGAAAAACAAATGCAAGACATATTAAAAAATGAATATCCTGATTTTATGAAGGCATTAGAACAACCAGCTGTCAAAGCTTTTTATTTAAATCCTCATAAAAAAGAAGCAATAAAATATCTAAATAAAGAATTTATTCAACCTCATGTTGTTGTTAAAGATGGATATTATTTCAATTATGAAAAATATCCTTTAGGAAAATCTCCTTTCTTTTCATGTGGATTATATTATATCCAAGAACCAAGCGCTATGTTGGTGACACATTTTCTTAACATTCAAAAAGACGATTATATCTTAGATATGTGTGCTGCCCCTGGTGGAAAAACATGCGCTGCTGCTAGCCAGCTTTCAGAAGATGGTTTGATGATTGCCAATGATATTGTTCCATTACGTGCAAAAATTCTTTCTGAAAATGTAGAAAGATTTGGATTAAAAAATACGATTGTGACAAACTGTGATCCACTTGTTTTTGAAAACCAATTGAAGGGCTTCTTTGATAAGATTATTTTAGATGCACCATGCAGTGGTGAGGGAATGTTTAGAAAGAGTGATGCTGCTATTGAAACATGGTCACTAGAAAAAGTTCATGAATGTGCCCATATTCAAAGACAGTTACTGGATGCTGCTATGAATTTATTAAAACCAGAAGGTCAATTGATTTATTCAACATGTACATATAATACTATTGAAAACGAAGAACAAATTCAATACCTTTTAAATCATTATAATTGTTCACTGATTCCCTTAAAGAAAAGTCATGGTATGAGTCCTGGCATGAATATGGAAGAAGCTGTTCGTTTATATCCTCATCATTATCAGGGGGAAGGACATTTTATTGCATTAATTCAAAAACATGGGGAAATGACTCCATTCAAAAGTAAAAACTTAAAACCAGTCATTTCTAAACAGAATCAGTTACTTGTGCAAGACTTCTATAAAACTTATTTAAATTGTAAGGTTCCTACTTACTTATATGACAACAATAATCATATCTATGCAATCTTACCTCAATTTCCAGAACTCAAAGGCATTCGTGTTTTAAGAAATGGATTCTATTTAGGTGAATGTAAAAAAAATCGCTTTGAACCAAGTTTAGCACTTGCACTGACTTTACAGATAAATGATGTGAAACAATTCTATCGTTTTCATGAGAATGACCAAGAAGTTACTCAATATCTGCATGGTGAAACAATTGAAGGCAGTACTCAAAAAGGATATGGTATTATCTTTGTTGAAGATTATCCTTTATCATTTTATAAAGAAAGTAACCATCAAGCAAAAAATCTATATCCAAAGGGGCTAAGACGATGAACCATTTTGATCAGCTTAAACATATCTTTTATCAAAATATAGAAAAAGAATGCTTTGGTACTTCTAAAGAAAAAGCCTATTTTCATAGTTTAAGTGTCTGTCATTTGTGTCAAAAAATAGCTTTAGAAAGACATCTGAATATCCAAATAGCTTCAATTATGGGACTCTTTCATGATTACAGTCAATTTATCAATCACACTTCTTTTCATCACGCAAAAATCAGCAGTGAAATGACTCATCAACTGCTTTTAGAAACTGATATGGATGAAGAGGATATCGTTATTATTGTCAATGCGATTGCTAAACACAGTAACAAGGATTGTATTGATGATGACTATAGTGAATTATTAAAAGATGCAGATGTTTTAGCCCAGTATCTCGCTGAACCCGATATTATTTTTGATAAACACTCACAAGAAAGGTTAAAAAAATATCTCCCTAAATAATGGGAAATATTTTTATTTCAACATATTTTCTAAAGCTTCATAAGGAACAAATCCCATTTGACGATTCACTGGTTGACCGTTCTTAAATACAATTAAAGTTGGAATTGATTGAACTCCATATTGCATAGCAAGAGCATTTTCTTGATCAACATCTACTTTCACAACTTTTGCTTCTGGATGCTCAGCGGCTAATTTATCAACACTGGGTGCTAACATCTTACAAGGTCCACACCATGAAGCGAAGAAGTCTACAAAAACCAATCCGTTATTTGAAATAAGATCATTAAATTCTTGAGCATTTACATGTAATACATTTGACATATATAATCATCCTTTCTCTCTCTATTATGATATTTCTCTATCAATCTATACAGAGTCTATCATAGAGTATGCACTTTATCAACAAATGTGCATCTTAAAACATTATAACCAAATCTCTTTTGTTTTATGTGCCCCCTGTTCAAAATGATATTTTAAAATGCCACGATTAATATTCGCATAAGACCCTTGAGTCATTATCTCTACTTTATTATTTTTGAGAGTCACAAAAAATTTCTGTTGGTTCATCGCAGTTGGAGCTAACATCATAGCCTCCATTCCTAATAAAAACCAATCTGGCTTTTCATCAATACATTGATAAAGACTTTCCATAGGTTTATTCTTATGAGGTTTTCCTTGATTATCACCATAACCAATCGCTATAATACAAATCATTTGTTCATCATGATCTATTTGACAAACAACTTTTTTAGAACTATAAGTTGCCCCCACCCAACAGGTATTCAATCCCAACTGTTGTGCCTTTAATACAATTCTCTCTCCATAATATCCTAATCTTTCTTCCAAAGAATCATTCCTTCTGCCAACTAACACTATATAATTCTGAACATTTTTAAAACGTCCATAATGAACAAAAAATTGACGGAATGCACCAGGTTCCTGAAGAATGAGTTGTATATGCAATTGTCCTTCCTGATTACATTTATAGATTTCATTTTGCAAGACGTCAACAAGTTCTTGTGGAATGTCATGACTTCTAAAACGACGTACAGAATGTCTTTCTTGCATCGCCTGTATTATATCCATATAATCCCTTCTTTCATTTTTCATTATATCATATTCCAAAAAAAGGCACTATTATTCTTTTCAAAATCTCATATCACTCTAACATCTTAATCTCACATTCTAATTGATAACCAGTTTGTTTGTATACTGTCTTTTGAACATACTTAATTAACTGTAAGAATTCTTGACTTGTGGCATGTCCACAATTAATTAAAAAACCAGCATGTTTTAATGAAACTTGTGCACCACCAATTTGAAAGCCTTGTAAGCCACATTGCTTAATTAATGCTGATGCATAATGCCCATTAGGGCGCTTAAAAGTACTTCCAGCACTATAATCACTCATTGGCTGTTTTTCATGCCTACGTCTCATTAAATCATTCATTTGTTTTTTCATAAGTTCTTTATCGCCTATTTTTAGACAACATATCACTTCCAAGATAATTCCTTTTTGTTGAGAAAAATAACTATGACGATATGAAAATTGCATTTCACTATGCGATAGCGTTTTAACTCCTTTATCATCCAAATAAACAACTTTCTCAACGACATCTTGCATTTCACCACCATAAGCTCCAGCATTCATATAAACAGCTCCACCAATTGTCCCAGGAATTCCACAAGCAAACTCTAATCCTGTCAATTCCTGCTGTAAACAAAAATCACAAACATTCTTTAAAGTAGCACCACTTTGCACACAAATACGCTGTCCATCTAACCTCTTCATTTCACAAAACATAGTTAGGTTAATAATAACACCATGATACCCCTGATCCGAAGCTAAAATATTACTTCCTTTCCCTAAAACAACATAAATCATGTCATACTTCTGACATAACTTTAAGCACTGTTCTATTTCCTGAACTGACTTTGGAAAAATCATAATATGAGCTCGTCCACCAATATGCAATGTTGTATACTCTTTTAAAAATACATTTTGTTTATATTGTATCTGATATTGCATTAATTCTTGAATAAACATAGAACACTCCTCTCTCTTCTTCACACTTCTATTTCATTTTCCCCCACTATACAAAAAATATGAAGATATGACAACTTCTATGCTCTTTCTTTTATATTTCAAAAAGAAAAAGGTCTTTCGACCTTAATCCATTTCAATCGCACCAGTATATAACTGATAATACTTTCCTTTTTCCTTGATTAATGATTCATGATTTCCACGTTCAATAATACGCCCTTGTTCCAAAACCATAATGCAGTCACTATTCTTAATTGTTGATAATCTATGTGCAATAACCAAAGTCGTACGTCCATTCATCAATTTATCCATACCACTTTGAACTAGCTTCTCAGTACGTGAATCAATTGATGAAGTGGCTTCATCAAGAATCAAAGCTGGTGGATTTGCCACTGCTGCTCTAGCAATTGCTAATAACTGTCTTTGTCCTTGTGATAAATGACCACCATCACCAGTTAACATTGTCTGATAGCCATCAGGAAGATGCTTAATAAATGTATCAGCATTTGCTAACTTTGCAGCCTCAATACATTCCTCATCTGTTGCATTTAAACGTCCATAACGAATATTATCCATGATTGAACCTGTAAATAAATGTGTGTCTTGTAAAACAACGCCCAACGATCTTCTTAGATCATCTTTTTTAATTAACTTGATATCAATTCCATCATACGTAATTGTTCCCTTTTGAATATCATAGAAACGATTAATTAAATTTGTAATGGTTGTTTTACCTGCCCCAGTGGCACCAACAAAAGCGATCTTTTCACCAGGAGAAGCAAAAACACTCACATCATGTAAAACCATACGATCATCAAAATAACCAAAATCAACATTTTCTAAACGAATATCGCCCTTCATTTCAACAAGCTCAACACCACCATTTTGACGGGGATGACGCCATGCCCAATGTCCTGTTCTTTCGTTTGTTTCGACCATTTGACCATCAACATATTGAACACGACATAACGTGACAACACCTTCATCTGTTTCACTTTCCTGGTCTAACAAATCAAAGATACGTTTAGCACCAGCCTGTGCCATGGCAACACTATTGATTTGTTGTGAAATCTGCCCAATTGGCTGATTAAAGTTTTTATTTAATGTTAAGAAAGATACCAATGTCCCAATGGTAATGCCAGCATAACCATTTAAACTCATAACTGCGCCAACAATAGCACAGATAATATAAGATACATTTCCTGTTTGAATAGTGATTGGCATTAAAATGTTTGCAAACTTATTGGCTTGAAATGCACTTTCTCTTAGATCATTATTCATTTTTCTAAAATCATTAATAGCTTGTTCTTCATGATTAAAGACTTTCACAACCTTTTGTCCAGAAATCATTTCTTCAATATAACCATTCACTTTTCCAAGTTCATTTTGCTGCTGAACAAAATAACGTCCTGATAATCCACCAAGTTTTTGAGAAGTGAAAATCATAATACACAGCATAATCATACTGACACCTGTTAAAGGTAAACTTAAAGTCAGCATTGAAATAAAGACAGTTATAATTGTAATAGCACTTGATACCAACTGTGGTATAGATTGACTAATCAATTGTCTTAATGTATCTGTATCATTTGTATAAACAGACATGATATCACCATGAGGTGTCCTATCAAAATAACGAATAGGTAAAGACTCCATATGTTCAAACAAATGAATTCTCATATTTCTTAAATAACCTTGTGTTACACTCACCATAATGCGATTATAAGAATAAGCACAAATAATTCCCAAAAGGAAGAATCCTGCTACACGCAATAAAGCATGAAATAAACCTGTAAAATCAGGAGAAGCAGTTCCCATTAATGGGATAATATAATCATCAATTAAAACCTGCATGAATAATGTTCCTTGAACAGTTGCAATGGCATTTCCAATAATACATAGAAAAACAATAATCAAATGAACTTTATATTGTTTAAAGATGTCTTTAAGTAAGCGCCCTAATACATTTTTCTTTTTCATCATGCTTCCTCCTTTCCTTTTGTTTGTGTTTCATGAATTGTCTGATAAATAGCGTTTGTTTTCAATAATTTTTCATGTGTATCAAAACCGTCTACAACTCCATCATTTAAAACAATAATACGATCAGCATTTTGAACACTAGAGATACGTTGAGAAATAATAATTTTTGTTGTATCTGGAATACGTTCTTCAAATGATTGCTGGATACTTGCATCAGTCGCTGTATCAACGGCACTTGTAGAATCATCTAAGATTAAAATCTTCGGTTTCTTTAATAATGCTCTCGCAATACATAAACGTTGTTTTTGTCCACCAGAAACATTTGTTCCACCTTGCTCAATATATGTGTTATAGCTATCTTCAAATCTTTGTACAAACTCATCGGCACAAGCCAAGCGACAAGCTTCTTGACATTCTTCAAGGGTTGCATTTTCATTTCCCCATCTTAAATTTTGAAGAATTGTCCCACTAAACAAGACATTGTTTTGTAAAACAACAGCCACTTCATCTCTTAAAACTTCTAAATCATAATGACGGACATCATGTCCACCAACACAAACACTTCCACTTTCCACATCATAGAGACGACTAATTAAATTCACAAGACTGCTTTTCGCACTTCCTGTTCCGCCAATAATCCCTATCGTTTCACCAGAAGCAATATGCAAATTTACATCTCTTAAAACAGGTTCTCCATCACCATGCTTATATGAGAAGTTCACAAGATTGAAATCAATAGAACCATCTTTCACTTCCATTAACGCTTTATCTGGTGAAACCAAGTCAGATTGTTCATTAATAACTTCAGCAATACGTCTTGCTGAAGCAATTGACATTGTAATCATCACAAAGGCCATTGATAACATCATTAATGACATTAAGATATTCATTGTATAACTAAATAAACTTGTGAGTTGTCCAGTTGTTAAAGTTCCACCAACAACACTTTTTGCACCTAGCCAAGACAATAATAAAATACAGCTATATACTGAAACCATCATGGCAGGATTGTTAAATGCCAATACACTTTCAGCTTTCACAAACATCTTATAGATACTTTGGGCTGCTTTCTTAAACTTTTCATTTTCATGTTTTTCTCTTACAAAGGATTTCACAACACGAATTCCCACAACATTCTCTTGAACGCTTTCATTTAAATCATCATATTTTGGGAAAACCTGATTAAAATAACGCATTGCTTTATACATAATCATTCCTAACACCAATACCAAAAAGACAATTGCTGCCACAAAAATAAGACTTAACTTAAAATTAATGATCATTGCCATTGCTAAAGCACTCATTAAACTCATAGGTGCTCGGATACACATACGTATAATCATCTGATAGGCAACTTGTACATTTGTCACATCAGTTGTCAGTCTTGTGACTAATCCTGCTGTGCTGTATTTATCAATATTAGAGAAAGAAAATGTTTGGATATTGGTATACATAGCATCTCTTAAATTAGCTGCAAATCCTGTAGAAGCACGAGCAGCAAATTTCCCCGCTAAGAAACCTAATGACAATGTACACAAGGCAATCACAAACATCATAATTCCATATCTGGTAATAGCACTCATATTCTGAGCTTCTATTCCTTGATCAATAAGACCAGCCATTAATAATGGAATCATAATTTCTAAAATAACTTCTACAATGGCATAAAACATTGTTAATAAAGAATCTTTCTTATATTCTTTAATTTGCTTCATTAAGGTCTTAACCATATAATCACCCTTTCTTTTTATTTAGTACGCAACCAAACTGTTTGCTAACGAACAATATAATTGAATAAAAATCAGGATTTCCCTGATTTTATTATAGTACATTCTTTATATTATTGATGAGCTTATCTGAAATCTGAATATAAAATTCAATTTCTTCGTCTGTTAATCCATCAACTAAGCGATGATGTATGAGTTCCATTTGGCGAGACATACGAGCATTAAACTCACGACTTTGATCTGTTAAAACGATTTTCTTTAAACGTGCATCATGAACGACTGCAACTCTTTGAATCATCCCTTTTTGACACATCAGTTTTAACATTTCTGAAGTTGTTGAACGATTTATAGAAAATTCTTCTTCTATATCTTTTTGAAACGTATCTATCTTGGCATCTTCTCTATCTTGTAAAAAACCAATAATCCAAGTATGCATCAATGTTGCACGATCTGGACGATGTCCAAATTCTTTATCCATAGCACGTTTCATTAAATTATTTAATGTCTTAATCCTATGACCAACAGGGTCTCTATACATGTTTTCACTTCCTATTTGTTCGGCTACGAACTTAATATAACATATTTGTCAATTGTTGTAAAGAAAAAGAATAGAAAACTATTCTTCAACTTTTGAAAATTGATCAGTTCCTACACCACATAATGGGCAAACCCAATCGTCTGGAAGTTTATCAAACTTTGTTCCAGCAGCAATCCCATTATCTGGATCACCTAAATCTTCATCATAAATATAACCACAGACATCACACACATATTTCATCCTTACACCCTCCTTCCATAATTGACTTGATTAATATTTGAAACTCTGCTTTGTTTTTTTCACTCAATGTAGAGCGAATTGTAACAGTTGGTTCCATAATATGAATATTCTTCATTGGTTCCAAAATTTCGTTCATTGCTTTGATAGCACTTGGAGCCCAAGTTCCATTTTCAATTAACGCAATATCTCTATTTTGGAAATTCTTACTCTTCAAATGATGTAACAATGTTTCCATAGGACAGAAAACGCCACCATCATAAGACGAACTTGCTAAGATAAGCCGATCATATCGAAAAGCATCTGCAACAACATAAGACACATCTGTACGACATAAATCATGCATAACGACTGTTTCTCCCTGCATTTCCAAAAGATGAGCAAGATACATCACAGCATCTTTTGTGTTACCATGAATAGATGCATAAGCAATCAATACACCACTTTCTTCTGGTTGATATTGACTCCATAAACAATAATGATGTATGTATTCATCTAAATGATTATTTAATACTGGTCCATGTAATGGACAAATCATTTGAATATCTAACATTTTTGCTTTCTTAAGTACATTCTGAACTTGCAAGCCATATTTGCCAACAATATTAAGATAATAACGTCTTGCTTCCTCTTCCCATAATTCCTGATCAAAAGAGCCAAATGTTCCAAATGCATCAGCTGAAAAAAGGGTTTTTTCATGTTGTTCATAAGACATCATGACTTCTGGCCAATGCACCATAGGTGCCATTATAAATTGTAAATTATGTTTTCCAAGACAGAGTGTATCGCCTTCTTTAACAATCATTTTCTGTTGAATAAAATCGGTATGAAAGAATTGTTCCATCATTGTAAAAGTCTTCACATTTCCGACTATTTTCATACTTGGATATTTCTCAGATAAAATCTGAATACTAGCTCCATGATCAGGTTCCATATGAGAAACAACTAAATAATCTGGAATCTTATCCTTTAAAACCGCTTCTATATTTTTCAACCATATATCTTGACCTCTTTTATCAACAGTATCCATGATTGCTATTTTATCATCTAAAATAACATACGAATTATAAGTCACTCCATTGGGTATAGGATATTGTCCTTCAAACAAATCAAGAGTTTTGTCTTCAACACCTACATATACTAAAGAATCTGTTATTTTCACTTTATATCACCTCAAGATATTATTGTACTCGCTTTGCTCATAACTTCAATTATTATGCTCTCTAAAATACAATTTAAAACAAGAAAACATATTATACTGTTTTCTTGTTTTGATGAAAAGAACGTTTCTTCTGTTTTGGTTGACTATGCTTTTGTTTTTGAATTATCTTTTGTGTATTTTGATTTTTTTGTTTTTGATTATTCTTTTTTGATGTTTGATTAGATTTTTTCATCTGTGATGTTACTTTTTTAACAGGAACACTAAAGTCTTCCATTGGATAATAAGGATTCTCTATAACTGGAATCTTTTCACCAATAAACTTTTCTACTTCTGATAAATCTGATTTTTCTTGAAAGCAGCAAAATGTAATTGCCGTTCCATCTGCTCCTGCTCTGGCTGTTCTTCCAATACGATGCACATAGTTCTCAGCTTGCTCTGGTAAATCAAAATTAACAACATGTGTTAAATGATCAACATCAATGCCTCTAGCTGCTATATCAGTTGCTACCAGTACACGTACTTTATCTTCCTTAAATCGATTTAAAGCTCTGACCCTAGCATTTTGCGATTTATCCCCATGAATAGCTTCTGCTTCAATTCCTGCTCTTTGAAGTTTCTTACATAATGTATTGGCATTTCTTTTTGTTCTTACAAAAACGATTGCATTATAAATTTGAGGATTCTCCAAAAGTTTAATTAATAATTTTGCTTTATTAGCTTTATCAACATAATATAATGATTGTTGTATTCTCTCAACTGTCATTTGTCCTGAACTCACCATAACCTTTTCAGGATTATTCAAAATTTCATCAATCAAATGCTGAATTTCTTTTGGTAATGTTGCTGAAAATAACATCGTTTGTCTTTGCTTTGGTATATACTTCATAATCCTGCGAATATCATTAATAAATCCCATATCCAACATACGATCAGCTTCATCTAAAACAAAATATTCAATATGACTTAAATCTAGTAAACCTTGTTTATATAAATCACTCAAACGTCCTGGTGTTGCTATTAAAACATCAATTCCCCTTTCAATCTTTGTGACTTGTGAACCTTGACGAACACCACCAAAAATAACTGTTGATTTCAAATTCACAAAAGAATTCATAGATTGAAATGTTTCATCTATTTGCATTGCTAATTCTCTTGTTGGAGCCAAAATCAATGCCTTAATAGTTCTTGGATATTTTTCACTTTCATCTCTTAAATATAATTTCTGTAATATAGGTAAAGCAAAAGCAGCAGTCTTTCCAGTACCAGTTTTTGCACAACCAAGTAAATCTCTTCCCTCTAATAATAAAGGTATAGCTTGTTCCTGAATTGGTGTTGCTTCTGTATAATTTAATTTTTCAATTGCCATTTGTAATGGTTCTATTAACTTTAGTTCTTTAAATTTCATGTATATCCTCTTTTCTCAAATATCAACAGTATAACACATACTTTCAAATTATCAAAGAAGATGTCAAATTTATCACTATACTCCCCTATTTTTATAACTTTTATATTCATATTTTAATGATTTGTGATAAAGTCATAAACCTGCATAATTTCAATTATAAAAGACAAGTTCGAATAATGAATATTCATAAACTTGTCTCTTATCTATTTCTATTAAATTGTTACACTAACAGCTTTTCCATCAGGACCAGGAGTTTCATTCAGATAGGTTGCAACTTTCTCTCTGGTTTCTTGATTACTCACAACACAAGCAGAAACTTTAGTTGCTTCACCTTCAACAAGAGCATTTGCAAATCCAGAGCATCCTGGATATCCACATCCTCCGCAGTTAGCACCTGGAAGCATTTCAATAACATCAGCTATACGATGATCTTCTTCAACAACTAGATATTTATTTGCAATACCAAGAATACATCCTAAAACTGCTCCAATAGCCACCAATGATAAAACAGCACTAATATTCATCCTTGACCTCCTCCTTATGATGAGCAGTGTTGTGAGAACAAGCAATATTATTGCACCCACCACACTCGCTCAATTCTTCACACCCCTCAGGTTTAGGAGTGTTTTTGTTTAATAAATATGTTCCAATAAAGACAACAATTAAAATTGCCATCCAAACAAAAGCCCAAATATTCATTAAACAAGACCTGCGATTCCGGCAAGAGCACATGCCATAATACCAGCAGTAATTAATGCAATTGGAGTTCCTTTAAAACTTGCAGGAACATTTGCAATATCAAGTCTTTCTCTAATTGTTGCAAATACATAAATAACAATTGTAAAACCAATAGGAACTGCCAAACCAGCAACAGCTGCTTCAATAAAACTATAGTTAGCACTGATATTATCTAATGCAACACCAAGAACTGCACAGTTTGTTGTAATTAATGGTAAATAAACACCCATAGACTTATAAATCTCTGGACTTGTTTTCTTCAAAAACATTTCAACAAATTGAACAAGAGAAGCAATAACCAAAATAAATGTAATTAAATCTAAATAAGTAATTTCTAATGGTTTTAAAACCCCATGATAAATTGCATATGTGACAATCGATGCAACAAAAATAACAAATGTTACCGCATATCCCATATTTAATGCATTCTTTGGTTTCTTAGAAACTCCAAGTAATGGACAAACAGCATAGAATTTACTTAATACAACATTGTTAACAAATGTTAACCCAATAAACAAACTCACTAATCCCATACTATTTCACCTCCGCTTTCTTTGCTTTGTTTTCTTTTCTCACTCTTAAGAATTGAATAAAAGCAAGGATACAACCTAAAGTAATAAATGCTCCAGCAGGTTGTGTAAATAATGAAATGGAATAATCTTTAAAGAACTCAAATTGGAAAATCACTTGGCTTGCATCAAAGGGATTATATAAAGATAAACCACCAGAACCAATTAATTCTCTAAAGAACGAAATCACAACAACAGCAAATGTATATCCTAATCCCATTCCAATAGCATCTAATAAAGAATCAATAACACCATTCTTAGAAGCAAAACTTTCAGCTCTTCCAAGAATAATACAGTTAACAACAATTAATGGAATGAATACACCTAAAGACTCATATAAAGCTGGAGTATAGGCATTCATTAACATTTGTACACATTTTACTAATGTTGCAATAATAACAATAAATACAGGAATCCTAATTTCATTTGGAATTATCTTTCTAAGCAATGAAATAATGACATTACTCATAATCAAAACACAAATAACAGCCATTCCCATACCAATAGCATTTGTTAAAGTTGTAGTAATTGCTAGAGCTGAACATAGACCTAACAATAATACAAAGATTGGATTTTCAATAAATAATCCTTTTTTGAATATATCAAATTTTTTCATCTATGTTCCCTCCCTATTTAAAATTGTCTTCATAATGAGCAGTTGCTTCTTCAATACCTGTAATAACAGCACTTGAAGAAACAGTAGCACCAGAAATTGTATCAATAGAATCACCAATATTCTTTCCTACAATTCCATTTTTAAAGTCTGGTTCTGCAACTTTAGATCCAAAACCACTTGTTTCACCACTCGCATCAATAACTTCATAACCTTTATAAGTTCCATCATTATCTAAGGCAATAAGATAAACGATAGGTGTACTAGCACCACCATACCCTGTCACACTACATTTATATACATAACCATTTCCCTCTGCTTCATAAACACCTTGAATAGAAGGATACTTTGATGTATCAGTTTCTAACGCTTTAAATTCTGCAGAAGAATAAATTTTAACTAAATTTTCTTTTTCGCTTGCAATTTTAGCTTCTTGAATAATAGGATCAGTCATTTCGTAAACAACTGATAATGCTGCTCCTGAAAGTCCAGCAACGACTGCAAGGAAAAGAGCTAATTTTAATATTTTCATATATGATCCTCCTTATTTTGTTGCTGCAATTGCTTTTTTAATTGCAGAAACAATTCCTTTCGTTGTCATTGTTGCACCAGTTTTTGTATCAACACCATCGATATCAGCAAATCCAAATTCTTTTGCAAGATACTTATCATAGAATGCTTTTCCTTCTGGAGTTGCTACAGCTGTACCATGAATTAATTCAGCTCCATAGTATTCTGTTTCACCAGATGCATCTAAAAATTCAATTTTTGTTACCATTTGTTTTGCTTTATCAACAGTAATTTTTATTTTCATAGGTTCTGACTCTGTATATCCTACTTCACTCATTGTATAAACATAAGTATCACCTTTGACTTCACGTTCCATTTGTGACATAACAATAGCACCTTTAATCGCATTCACAATACCTTTTGTTGTCATTGTTGCACCAGTCTTTGTATCAACGCCATCAATATCACTTGTCTTAAACTCACCAGTTAAGAACTTATCATAGAATGCTTTTCCTTCAGGAGTTGCCACTGCAGTTCCATGAATAATTTCAGCTCCATAATATTCTGTTTCACCTGCTGATTCTAAAACCTTTACTGATTTAACAGTATCACCAGAAACTTTCACTTCAATTTTCATTGGTTGATCAGAAGAATATCCTGTTGTTTCCATAATATATCCGCCATCAACTTCTTCCAATACTTTCCAATTATAAGAATTAGCTTCTTCTTCAGCCTTTTTCTTTTCAGCTTCTTCTTTTTTCTTAGCTGCTAATTCTTCTTTTGCTTTTTTAGCTGCAATATCACTTTGAATACTATATCCTGCTCCAAAGACACAACCTATAGACACTGCCAAACAAACGCCAATTGTTGCCCATTGCTTAACAATTCTTGTATTTGTTCTTCCTAAAATAAATGAATCAATTAATGGTGTTAACATATTCATCATTAAAATAGAGAATAAAACACCTTCAGGATAATTTGCTTTTAAACGAATAATCATTGTTAAGAACCCGAGTCCAATTCCATAAATAATCTTACCAAGAGGACTCGTTGGAGAAGTGACTGGATCTGTTGCCATGAAAATAGCTCCAAACACGACTCCTCCAATACATAAATGCATAACAGGATAAGTGAATAAATCCAAACCATTCATGATTGCATAGACACCACTTAAAATAAGTACTGTTCCTAAATAGGCAACAGGAATTCTAGCATCAAAGACTCTTCTCAATGCCAAAACAACTCCGACAAGTAAGATTAACCAGATACATGTTTCTCCCAAAGTTCCACCATGTGTACCAGTCAATAAGTCCATCAATGTGTAGCTAAAGTCAGCACCACCCATCCAGTTTGTTCCAGCAAGCATTGTTGCAGGAGTCGCAGTTGATGTGATATCAACAATTCCTTGAGCTCCCGCCATCCCATTCACATATGGCAATAACTTATCACCAAATGATAAATGAACAAGGACACGACCTACCAATGCAGGATTAAAAATGTTATTTCCAAATCCTCCAAATACTAATTTTCCTAAGAAAATAGAAACGAAAGATCCAATTGCAACAACATATAAAGGTGTTCCTATTGGCAATGTTAAAGCAAAAATAACAGATGTAATAATAGGAAAACCATTTTTAATTTGTTCTAATACATTTGTTTTATGGATTAAGCCCCATACAGCTTCAGTTGCAACTCCCACAACAATTGAAACCACATAAATTAATGCAGCAGCAATTAATGGTTCATTAGTTGGGTAGTTATAGTAATAAAAATATAATGAGTAAGCAACAATCACCATAAGACCAATTGCCAAATCTCTCATAATTCTATGTGTAGAGAGCTTTTGTTTATAGTTTGGTGATGTTCTTTGTAAAGTAATCTTCATGATCAAACTCCTCTCTACGCTTTTCTTTTTTGTGCTAATTGATAACGACGTTTCGCTTTTGCAACCATATCTGTCACTTCAATCTTACTTGGACAGATGTAAGTACACATACCACATTCAACACAACGTTCAACATCTAATTTTCCAATCAATTCTACATTTCCAGCCTTTTCACCTTGCATAATACGTACAGGTTGTAAATGAGCTGGACAATGTAAAGTACATTCACCACATTTTAAACATGGTAAAGGCTGGATGTTTTCTTTTTTCATAACAGTGATGGCATTATTATGAGAATAAATAACGAATGTATCATTCATTACCGATTTTCCCATCATTGGTCCACCACCAACTAAGAATCCATCACAGTCATCATCAATATAACCACCAAGTTTTTCAACAATATAATTCACCGGTGTTCCAATCGCAACCTCTACGTTTTGTGGATTTTTAAGTCCATTCCCAGAGAATGTCACAACTCTATGTGTAATTGGCTCACCATTTCTAATTCCTTTAGATAAAGCAATTGCAGTTGATGAGTTATTGACTATAACACCAATTTCAGCAGGTAATTTATCAAACTCTTTCTTAAAGACTGTTTCAACCAAAACTCTTTCCCATCCCATTGGATAACGATCAGGAACTTCTCTTGGTTCAATATTGCTATAATTCTTTGCTTCTTCAACTAGTAATTCCATTAAGTCCGGTTTATGTTCTTTAATAGCAATAATTGCATTCTTCGCACCAGCAGCTTTCATTAAATATTGTGTTCCATCAAACAAAGCTTTAATATCTCTTTTCATTGCAAGATGATCACTTGTTAAAAATGGTTCACATTCAACACCATTAATTAAGATTGTTTCAATATTTTGAGGATGAGAATATTTGATATAAGTTGGGAATCCAGACCCACCTAACCCAATAATTCCTAATTCCTTAATTGCATTGAAGACTTCTTCCTGACTCATAGAATCAGGATTTTTAACTTCATACGCTTTCACTCTCTCATTTTTATGGTCATTTTCAATGACAATATGCTGTTGTAATCTTTTTGAAGCATGCATACGCTTTTCAATTCCCTTAACTGTTCCAGAAACTGATGAATAAATAGGAACATACATACTCTTGCGTGTTGCAATTTTTGTTCCTATACATACATGGTCTCCCTCTTTGACATGAACATCAAAGTCAGTTGCCATTCCTAAAACAAGGGGAATATAAACAACGTCAGGTGCTTCAATTGACAAAATAGGCTTATCTTTTGTTAAAGCCTTTTGTCCATTTAATTTTACTTTTCCTTTTCCAGATAAAATCGACATTGTATCCCTCCATATCTTAATACGTCATCATTATAACATTAACTCGCGATTTTGGGAACCTTTTCACGAGCCAATTTCTTATTTAGAAAACCAAAATAGGACTTTTTTTTGGCAATAATTATTTATTAAACAAAAAAAGGAAAAAGAATAAACAATATTTTCCAATCAATTATTCCTTTTCAATAATTTACATCGTTCTACAAATCTCATTTTTATTCGACATTTGCTATCACAACAGCCTGTCCAGATAACATAACACGAGAATTCTCTGTTATTGTCATATGCACACCTAAAATGGCATTGGCACCACGTTTCTCAGCTTTTTTAGTCAGTTCTTTCATCGCTTCTTTGATACTATCATCAACGATTCGACTCAACATCAATTGATCATCATATGCGTAAATATAACCCAAATCTTCAATGACTGTTTGATCTAAATAATAAGGTAGTGCTGAAATAATCATTTGCTTTCCCCCTCATCTTCTAAAATAACTGCTGTTCCCATTAACATCGGTTTCATTGTATCCCTTATATCAAAACAAATCCCTAAAACAGCATTCACACCTCTATCTTTTGCTTTATCTGCCAAACAATCTAAAGCATGATTCAAATACTTATCCATGTTCATAGCTATTCTGTTGAATCTAATTGCATCATCATAAGCAAAAACAATTCCTAGATCTTTGACAACTTTCTTACCAGGGTATGTTGATAATGTTGAAACAATCATATTTATCCCTCCTCGATTTGATTATATCACACAATAAAGCAAGGAAAAAACCAAACAGCGAAAAATCTTTCCCTTTATTTAATCATATTACTTGATTTTATAAAGTTACTATGTTAGAGTAGATTTGTAGACAAAGGAGGTCTTGATAAAATGAAACATTATGATGCTATTATTATTGGATTTGGTAAAGGTGGAAAAACGTTAGCTGGTGAGCTTGCAAAGCGTGGAAAAAAAGTGGCATTAATTGAAAAATCAAATCAAATGTATGGTGGAACATGCATTAACGAAGGATGTATTCCTTCTAAATCTTTAATTGTTCAAGCAGATACAAAAGAATATTTAGCAGCTGTTGAACAAAAAGAAAACTTAATTACAAAACTACGCCAAAAGAATTATGATAAATTGGCACAATTAGATAATGTTGATATTATTGATGGAACAGCAAGATTTGTAGACAATTATACAGTTGAAATTGATGGTCAAAAAACAATCTTTGCTGATTACATTTTTATTAATACTGGTTCAAAATCTGTGATTCCATCAATTCAAGGAATTCAAGAAGCCAAACATATATATACAAGTGCTACAATCATGAAAGAAACAACACTCCCAAAGAACTTAGCAATTATTGGTGGTGGATATATTGGTTTAGAACTTGCTAGTATGTATGCTCGTTATGGAAGTCAGGTCACAGTCTTTGAATTGAATGAACGCTTAGTTGGGCGTGAAGATGAAGATGTTGCTTTAGAAATCCAACATATCTTAGAAAATCAAGGTGTGCAATTTAAATTTAAGAGTCGTGTTCAAGAAGTCAGCAATCAAAATGAAAAAGCTGTCATTCACTACAGTCAAGATGAAACGCGATATATTGATCGTTTTGACGCCATTTTATTAGCAACTGGACGATCAGCAAATACTGCTGATTTAGGTTTAGAAAATACTGGTGTTCAAATGAATGAAAGAGGACAGATTATTGTTAATGAATATTTACAAACTGATGTTCCTCATATTTATGCAATGGGTGATGTTAAAGGTGGATTACAATTCACTTATATTTCATTAGATGATTATCGTATTGTTAAAGATCATCTTTTTGGAAATAAGACAAGAACCATTCATAATCGTGGTCATATTCCTTATTCAGTATTTATTTCACCAACATTCTCTCGCATAGGATTAAGTGAACAAGAAGCCACTCAGCAGGGATATGATGTCAAAATTGCAAAGCTCCCTACTGCTGCTATTCCTCGAGCCAATGTTGATGGCAAACCAGAAGGAATTTTAAAAGCGATTATAGATAAAAAAACTGATGCAATACTAGGTTGTGTCTTGTTATGTGAACGCAGTGAAGAAATGATTAACTTTGTTCAATTAGCAATGAATCAAAATATGAAATATCAAGATATTGCTAATCATATCTTTACTCATCCATCAATGAGTGAAGCTTTAAATGATCTGTTTAATATATAGGAGGAAAATTATATATGTCAAAAGTATTACATCGAAATGAAAATGAATTTTTAGATTTTTATCAAAATGCTGAATTACTCTTTATAGATTTCTTTGCTGAATGGTGTGGCCCATGTAAAATGTTAGCACCTAGTATAGATAAGTTGGCTGATGAACATCCTGAAGCAACAGTTGTGAAAATTGATGTTGATGCCACTCCTTTATTAGCAGCAAAATTCAATGTACAATCTATACCTAGTTTATTTGTTGTGAAAAAAGGTAAAATAACAAACAAGCAGTTAGGTTTTGTTCCCTATCCTGCTTTAGAGAATATGTTAAAGGGATAATTTATGAATTTTATCCTCGTCTTCTTTGAAGGGCTCTTCTCGTTTTTCTCCCCTTGCGTTTTGCCACTTATTCCTTTATATGTAGGATATCTTTCTGGTCAAAGCCATGATGAAGAAAAGCCTAGTCGTAAAAAATTATTTTTACTCACAACATGCTTTATTATTGGTATCTTTATAGCCATATTCTTATTAAATATATCAGTCCAAGTGATTAGTTCTTTTTTTAAAGAACATATGACCCTTATGACACGAATTGGTGGGATCTTGATTATTATATTAGGACTCTATCAGTTTGGTGTTATACGTTCACAAAAACTCAGTCAGACAAAACGTTTTTCTATGAAAAAATATATGCCATCACAATTTATATTTGCATTTGTTCTTGGCTTTACATTCGGTTTTGCTTGGACACCTTGTATTGGTCCAGCACTTGCATCAATTCTTATTCTAGGAACAAGTTCAGGTAGCTTTCTTATCAGTAACATATTGGTTATTATCTATGCTATAGGTTTAACTCTTCCTTTCTTTATTGTTGGGCTTTTTACTGACCAAACACTGGAATGGTTAAACAAACGTAAAAAATGGATGAACATTGCAGTCAAGGCAGGTGCAATTGTTCTCATTGTGATTGGTATCACGATGGTTACTGGTAAAATGAATGATATCTCAAAATATATGAGCAATGCTTCAACTCCCGTTGCGACACAAAAAGAACCTGTTGAACAAAATCAATTTCCTCTCCCTTATGCATTAAAAGATCAAAATCAGCAGGATATTTCTTTTCAGGATTTAAAAGGTAAAGTTGTCTTCCTTAATTTTTGGGCAACTTGGTGTCCACCATGTCAAAGAGAATTGCCTGAAATTCAAAAACTCTATGAAAAATATAAAGACAGCAATGAAGTTGCCATCATTACCATTGTTACTCCTGGCAATGGTGAGAAATCACAAGAAGAAATTATAGAATTTTTAGATGAAAAAGGTTATAATATGCCCGTACTCTTTGATAACGGTGAAGTGACTTCCTATTTCCAAATATCAAGTTTACCAACAACATTTATGATTGAAAAAACGGGCGAACCATATGGTTATGCAGTTGGTCAATTAAATTTGGAAATTATGGAATCGATGATTAATGAAGTTTTAAACAAGTGAGGTGAATAATGATGAAAAAACAATATGATATTGATTGTAATATTGCTCAAACATTAAATTTAATTGGTGACAAATGGACACTATTAATTTTACATGCTGTAAAAGTTGGATTCAAAACATATAAAGAACTACAAGAAAATCTCCCTGGTATTCCAACAAACCTTTTATCTAATCGTCTCAAAACTTTATGTGAAGATGATTTGTTAGATTGTGAGCTTTATTCAAAGCATCCACCTCGCTATCAATATAATCTTACTGATAAAAGCAATGATTTAGACGATATTTATAATGCCTTAATTATTTGGGGTGATCACCATTTACAAAAGAGTTTTAAATGCTTAAATCATAAAGATTGTGATGGAAATGTTCGTATCGTTTATGTCTGTGAAAAATGTGGCAAAGAACTTTCTAAAGATGAATTACTTGTTCATACACATTAAACTATAAATAAAACTGATGTTATCTTATAAAGAGATTTCATCAGTTTTTTTATGATTATATTTCTACCTTATTGAGTTGAGAGTCTTTGCACTTCTATGCTTATATAGACAAAGTTCATTTCCTTACTCATATCAATTCACTTGTATATACACAGTTCCTCTTCCACCTCAAGATAGCATTGTATTGATATTGATTTTCAACAATTCATATTTCTGTATTTATCTAACAAAAAGCGCTACACTATATATCTTTTATGAGCTCTTTTCATTACAGTAGTATTTATTTCTACCACCAAAAGTAACATTCTTGTTAATATATTACTACAGATTGTTTGTATAAGCATATTAAGTTATTCAGCTAATAATCTTTTATATTCACTCTTTATCTATATTCTCGATAAAAGAGTATAGACAATAGAATTTAAGCAAAAATAAAATGGATGCTCCCCATTCAATACAGGACAGCATCCATATACTAATATTTAATTCATAAATTTATATATCCAAGATTCTGGGTACATATTATTCTAATCAATTTCTTTAAATTTCATTATTTTCTTTTTAACTTCACAATTGTATCTAATTTAGATGTATATGGATATGTATCTAAAGGAATAATACTTTCAATTTGGTAATAACTACTCAATTCATCTAAATCCTTTGCTAGTGATGAAGGATGGTCACTTACATAAATAACATCTTTGACCTTTGATAATACTAAACTCTGTTTAATAGCACGACTTAGCTCTTCACATCTTATCACAGCAATATCAAATCTTTTCTTTTTACATTGCTGAACAGTTGCTTCGTCAATATTTTTACAGATAAATTCAACATTATCTTTATGTAAAAATTTCGCATTATCTTTTGCATCCTTAATATGATAATTTTTATCATCAATTGCAACAACATGTTGACTTAATGATAATTCTAATAATCCTATTCCACAGTTCAATGATAGTACACTCGTATTTTCAGGAATAAATGATTTCATTATATCTAATTTTTTCATTTCCATTTCTGGATTGATAGGAAATTCTGATTTTATAGAATATAAATATTGTTGTTCAAAACATTGAAAAGGCAATGTTGATTGACCATATATTTTTTTATAACCTTGTTGCTCAAAATCCTGATGCCTTGATGTATTGATTGTAAAATAAATACTTTTGACTTCTTCGATTTGCCCAATTGCTTTTGTCACTTCTTCACTTATTCCATCTTGTCCTGTAACAAAAAGCACTTGAATTTGTCCTGCAATATTTCTCACTTTCATAAAGCGAAGACCTTTTTTGACTTTATCATTATAATCTCTAACTTTATATTCATTTAAAATATTTTCAATTTTAACTAAACATTGATTAATTAATGGATCCTGCATCGAACAATTATTCATAAATGTTAAATACTTAGATTCTCTTTGATATATACCAACAGCAACTTTACCTTTAAAATAAGTCACTGGCAATGAAACGACCTTTTTATAACCAGTTTGTGTGATTGCTGGTATAACAGCTTTTATAGGAAGACTTTCTACATCAAAATCAGTATATTTCTTTAATGCATCTTTAAGTATTCCTTTCTTATGAGGAAGATGTTGTTTATAGGAAAGAGCAGTTAATGAACAACCTTGACAAAAATGATCTTCTTTACAGAAAGATTCAACTCGATCAGAGGAAACATTCATTGTCTTTAACACTTTTCCTTTTAAAAACTTACGATTATCTTCGATAATCTCTACTTCTACCATTTCACCAGGTAAAGCATTTTGAACAAAACATATCTTTTTATTGATATATCCAATCCCTTCACCATTAATTCCTAATTTCTTAATTTCTACTTGTTCTTTTCTCATCTTCTTTTCTCCTTAAATGTAACAAATTTGTAATATACATTCCAATATAAAATATTTCCGCTGCCCAATCAAACACAAACAAAATCACAACAATGAATGATAATGGTCCATAAACAGATTGAAAATCAGCAAACTGAAAATAAATATTTAATCCATAATATAAAACCAACATCAATGCACTTGCCACCAATGCACCTTGAAAAGCATCACTATGATGTGTGCGAATCCGTGGCACAATCATATAAATACTCATTAAACAAAATACCATCAAAAAATATAAAAAGATATGTCTTATCCCAAATAATGAATATAAAATATTAAATATATAAGCCAGTGGTCCTAAAGCCATGACTGCAATAATTCCAATAAACAATAGTAATAAGAATATTGTCACCTTAAATGTATAGATATAATAACTTATAAGACTCTCATCACGATCTTCCTGATACATATTCTTTGAGATTTCATAGATATTTCCAACACCTCTAGAAACTGTATAAATAGAAATAATCATAGTCACTAAAGCCACTGTATTAACAGAACGTGATTCTAAAACATCAATAATCATTGCTGAATATTCTGGCATCACAATCTGCTGAATAATATTTTCAATTAAGCTCATATCAATATTTAATAATGATGTCCCAACAGCAACCAGTGAAAAAGCAGGAACGATGATTAATAATAAATAAAACGATAAAGCTGCAGCCGCATAAGATGGTACAACAGCACGATAATCATCATAAATCTCTACACACTTATCATAAAAGTGTTTCACAATAATGCCTCCTTATTGATTAAGAAAGGAAAAACACTAGTCATGCTTTTCCTCTAATTCTTCTTCATCATTTTCTTCTTGGTTTAAAAGTTCTAATTGTAATTGAACGATTCTATTTTTATCAATCTGTTTAATTGTTAATAAAACTTGATCTATCTTTAAAACCTGATTTAATTCAGGGCTCCCATTACATTGACCTAAAACAAGACCTCCAATTGATTCAAAGTCTTCAGATGAAAATGTTGTTCCACATGTTTCATTCACTTCATCAATATTAAGACTTCCATCAATAAGATATTGTCCATTTTCTAATTCTATAATTGATGAATCTTCTAATTCATCATATTCATCATCAATTTCTCCAACAATCTCCTCAACAATATCCTCAAGAGTAACAATACCACTCATAACTCCATATTCATCAAGAACAATCGCTAAAGAAACATGTTCTTTACGCATAGCTTCAAAAACATCTGAGACATGATTAAATTCATACACAACAAATGTATCTCGCATAAATTCCTTCACATCAAATTTTGATTTCACAACTTTAGAAAGCATTAAGTCTTTAATATGCAAAACACCAATAATTTCATCATATGAATCTGAATGAACAGGTATTCTTGAAAATTGACTTTCTTTAAATGTTTTCATTAAATCATTATATGAAACATCATCAGCAACACTAGCCACATGAATTCTGGGTGTCATAATTTCTTTAATTTCGGTTTCACCAAATTCAAAAACATTATGAATCATTTCTTTTTCTTCATCTTCCAAGACACCTTCTTCATGAGAAACTGTCACAATTGTTTTTAAATCTTCTTCTGTCATTGTTGGTCCATTGTCTGTATCGCCACCTAATAGATGAATAAACAAACTTGAAATGACATTTAATACCACAACAACAGGTGTACATATCATTGTAATCAATTTAATAAAACGACAAACACCAAAAGCAATAGACTCGGCATTTTTTGTAGCTAAAGATTTTGGAGTAATTTCACCAAAGATTAAAATCATTAAAGTGACAAAACCAGTTGCAATTGCAACTCCAGTTCCTTCATTGCCAAACAAAGAAATCACAAATGATGTTGTTAATGAAGAAGCTCCTATGTTGACTAAATTATTACCCACTAAAATAGAACTTAACAAACGATCTTGATTCTCCAACAAAGAATCAACAATCTTCGCTTTCTTATTATTTTCCTCTGCTAAAGTTCTCACTCTAATTTTATTAACTGACATAAATGCTGTTTCACTCATTGAAAACAATGCCGATAAAGCAATTAATAAAATAAACATAAAAATCATAACTATCTGATTCGGGTCCACTTATAAAAAATCTCCTTATTACTAAATTTATTCAATCTTAATATAAATACGTGAAATTGTCAAATTTTCCTCTTTATTACATATATAATAGTATAATCTATTTTTATGAATTATCAACATTTAAAAATCATTTTAGGAGGAAATATGTATAAAATTGCCATAACTCTACGAAAGAAGGAAGATCACATGACCTTCTTTATGAACGATACTTATTATCAATTTCTTTCACCATATTTTGATATTGAACTTGTAGTTCCTAGAAAGGATCGTCAATATCAAGATGTTGTTAATAGAAATAATGCGCTACTTATTTGTGGAGGGAATGATATTGACCCTCATTATTATCACCAAGAATCACATCATTCAAACACTTTAGAAGATCATTTGATTGAAACTATGGACTTTGATATCTTTCAACAGTTTTATGAAGCAAAGAAACCTATTCTCGGTATCTGTCGTGGTATTCAAGTCATTAATATTTTATTTCAAGGAAGTTTATATCAGGACATTCCTTCACAATATCCAACGCTTATTCAACACAATAAAGATTATCACCATGTTCTTATTCAAAAAGATACATTATTAAGTCGCTATTTTCCATCTCAAATAAAAGTTAACTCTTCACATCATCAAAATATTAAAGATGTCCCTAAGACTTTAAAAATAAGTGCTATTAGTGAAGATGGTTTAATAGAAGGAATTGAAAACAACCAAATTCTAGCCGTTCAATGGCATCCAGAAAGAATGGATGAACAGCACCAAAAACAATTTATACAATATATCTTAGACTTTATACAAAATCATTCCTGAGATGATTTTGTATTTTTTATTATCTTAAACCAAAAATCCATAGTCTTCAATACATTTTTGCCATGACAATATAAAGACCACCCCGGCAAATGAAAGTTTCATTATAATTTAAACTCCATGATTTCACTATTATGGAAGCAGTATTTTTCTGTAACAGCTTGAATGATTATTTCATGTCAAGCCACAAACATCTTTTCATATCTTACATCTATATCTGCTGAACCAATTGATATACTGTTTTAACAATTCTAATCAAGCTTTTATATGACCTAGTCATTATTTTCTTATTAAGTTATCCATAAACTGGTCATTGTATATTTAATCAGATTGCTTTAAAAAATCTTTTATTGTTTCTATAAGTTCTCGATGTTGTTTCCTTCTTTGTACCAGAAATAAAATGGGGAATGTTACACAACAGGCAGCAATAATACCTAAAAACGCCATAATTAATGTTTGATTAATGAGTTCCATATATACACCTCTTTTGAGATTCAATTATAGCATAATTATATCAATTTAAAAATAAAGAATTAAACACTTTTCTATGTTTGATTCTCCATGAATTCACTATCCCAAAAGGCACAACTCATTTTACAATATCTATTAATATATAATTTCCCTAAATCATCTTTGATAACTCAAACACTCGTTACTTTGTACTAAAAATAAATACATGAATTGTAGACCTCTATTGTTAATATTAAAAAAGTAGTCATTCAACTACTTGTAAGTCTCTAAATGCTGATATAGTGTTCCAATAAGATTGGCATCATTTCTAAAATGGCATGGCACAATTTCAGGTTTATAAACATCAAATCCTAAATTATCATAAATAGCATCTAAATTTTTTTGGATGAATTCAATTAATAATGGCTGTGCACTAATTCCTCCACCAATCGCAACTTTCTCACAATCAAATATAATATGAACATTAAAAATTTGCGTAGCGACTTCTAATGAGAACTGATCAATCCCCTTAATGACCTTTTCATTTCCTTGATTTGCTAATTCAAAAATTTCTTTACCACTCATTTTTTTATCAGTTTCTAATTCTTCCTGAACTCTTTTTAACAAACCTTTAATTCCATTACGATCAGACCATGCATAATCCAACCCTATTGGATCTAGGCAATTCGTTTTCATAAATGAAAATTCTCCTGCACTAAAATGACGCCCTGTATGAACTTGATGATTCTTAATCAAACACCCACCAATTCCTGTTCCTAAAATAACAACAGCCCCATCTTGAATATCTTTTAAATTACCAAATCCAATTTCAGCATTAGCAGCACATTTAGCATCATTTCCAATCGTTATATTGATAGGACATCTTGCTTGCAGAACTTTTACAGTTTCCAATTTTTCTATGTAACGTAATGCCCCGCCAGTATAAGAATATCCTTTTTGAGGATCTATAATCCCAGGCATGCTTATAGCTATTCCAGAAATTTGAGAAGCATAACGATCATAAATTTCTCCTATAGTTTCAACAAAATGTTCCAATGAATCCATTGGTGTTGGCACACTTGATTTATCAAGTATTGATAAATCTTCTTGGATTAATGCATATTTAATAGCACTTCCCCCTACATCAAATGTTAAATATGTTTTCATTCCTTAAACCTCACTCTTATTTTCTCTTTTCTTTTATTGTAAACATATTTTTCAAGAAAGTAAACTGAAAACAAAGTATCACTTAAAAATTAGAAAAGAATTCACACAAAGTTATTATTGTCATCTGTATGTAAATTTGTTAAAATATGTACATTAGGAGGCATTTATAATGGAGTTTATTAAGAAGTTTGCAAAAGAAATTAGCGTCTTTGGTTTGGTGCTTGTTGTCTTTTTAGGATTATTTATTTATCGTCAAGCAACATTCAAAGATTATAAAACAATAAAACAATCTCATTTAACAGAAATGATTGAAAGCAAAGAAGACTTTGTTGTTGTCTTAGGGGATTCATCAAATACAACTGTCGCAGGTTATCAAACAATCATGACACAATATACAACAAAGAATCGTTCTACACCTTTCTATTATTTAGATACAAAAGATATAAAAAATATTAATGAGTATGTTGAAAAAACATTGGGAGAAAGTGTTTCTTACCCGGCAACATTTGTTATTAAAAAAGGCGAAGTTATTGCTAAAAAAGAAGGAAGTATGCAATACTATTCTTTATATGATTTCATCAAAGAAAATCTTAAGTAACTCTTGTTTTAAACAAGAGTTTTTCTATATCAAAATAACCAATCAAGATTCTCTCTTGATTGGTTATTTTATTATTTAACCACGATATATTTTCATGACCGTTGGCTGATAGATACGTTCTACACGTTCACTAATCAAACAAACAATTTCATAAGGAATTGTCTTTAATTCTTTAGCCATACGTGATAAAGTCATATGATCGCCAAAGATTTCAACTTCATCATGAACTTTGATATGTTCATCCACTTTAACCATCATCTGATCCATACAAACTCTTCCTACAATGGGATAATACTTACCTTGGATATAAACGTCTCTTCCTTGATTCGCACGGATAAAACCATCAGCATATCCAATTGGTAATGTTGCAATATATTCATCTTCAGGAGCCGTATAAGTTAATCCGTAACCTATTTTCTCTCCTTTTTTTATTTTTTTAATCATAACAACTCGACTATATAAAGACATGACTTGTTTTAAGTGTACACTCTCTTCACCAGCAGGATCCACACCATACATCGCTATTCCAATTCTTGCTAAATTGGATTTTTCTTCATGATGATACATCATAGAAGCAGAGTTTTGACAATGAATATAGCGAAACTGATGGTCTCCAACGATATCATAAAACATATTCAGTTGATTTTCATAAGCATCATTTTGCAGAGGATCATCAGCTGTTGCAAAGTGTGTAAAAACACCATCAATTTGAAAAATATCTTTAGGATAGTTTCTTAATACATCTTCAAATTCAGTTTTTGTTTTTAACCCAATTCTATTCATTCCTGTATCTATTTTTATATGCACCTTGACTGGCTTTTCATGATGATAAAGTTCAACAATCTCTTCCATATATTCCTTAGAGAATAAAGTTAATGTTATATCATAATCAATTACAAAATCAAGGTCTTTTAATGGAATTGCACCTAAAACCAAAATATCTTGTTCAATCCCTAATTTTCGTAAATCAATAGCTTCTTTTAAGGTTGCTACACCAAACATTGAAATGTGTTCATGATCCTTTAAAACATTGGCAACTTCCTGATATCCATGTCCATATGCATTTGCTTTAATAATTGCCATCATTGGCTTTTGAACTCTTTGGTATAATGTGTTGACATTGTCCTGCAAATAATCAAGACGTATCAATGCATGTGTATCACGATAATGTGTCACAGTAACACCCCTTTTCATTGTTCTAGTATAGTCTAATCAGCATTTTTTTTCAAGAAAAAATAGGGATTAATCCCTATTTCACATTAGATGCCTGCATACTTGATAAAACTGCAATCATTTCTGCTTTAGTTAAATCATTAGAATACAATGAGCATACAATGCCAGAAGAAACATATGTCATTTGATTCTCATTTTCAAAAGCAACACCATCAATTAAATCAATCATTTTTCCATTGACAACCTCTACATCAATATCATCACCTGAAGTCATTGCACTTTCAATAATTGTAAACGACTTATCTCCAGTAAATTTAAGAATATGATTTGTTGTATTTTGGATTTGAGATACTTTTTCATGTTCTAATGTTGATCCCATTAATGATACAGGATAAAGTGGTAGTGACGCAGAAGCACTTGTATATTGGTTTTTGCTTTCTTTCATAATTGTCTCTTGAACAAAGGCATCTTTCTTAATATCTTCATTAGATTTAAAAGATGTTGCAGTGAGTTTGATCACTTCTGTTCCATCGCCATCATAAACTGTTACATAAACAGGTTTTAAATCTTTATCGAATTTGACTTCTTGTGTTTTCACACGTTCATCGTTTTCATAAGTCATATTTCCATTTGCCAAATATCCATCTTTCACCTTCTCTGGTTTATTATCTTTTAAAAATGATAATAATGATTGATAGATGTATGGTTTTGGAGAGTTATTTGGCCATTCACTTTTAAATTGGAAAGCTTGATTTAATGAAGGTGTAAGTACAAATACACCATCATCATTTCTTACTATAACTTGTGCTTGATTTAAAGATTTATCATAAAGTTCTACTTTATAGTAATCTTTATCATCAATCTTAGCATAAGTTGATGTGACTTGATATGATTTTAATTCATCATTCTCAAGCATTTCCATATTACAAACCAATTGATAACTCTTATATTCATTGGCCTCTTTCATCAATTTATCCAATGAAGATGATTTAAACTTAAAAAAACAAAATCCACCCACCAAAAGCACAACCGCAGCAATGATTGCAATATATTTCTTATTCATCATTTTTCCTCCTCAACATAATTTATGATAAATGTCATGTTTTATGAATAAAGATAACATGTTTGGTTATACTATCACTAGGAGGAGTAGACTATGAACCTAATACAAAAGATTGCTTTGGTATTTACAATTATAGGTGCCATCAACTGGGGATTAATTGGTTTATTCAATTTTAATCTAGTTGAAAGTATTTTTGGTACCTCTATGTTAAGTGCTATTATTTATATGATTGTTGGTATTGCTGGTATCATTAACATTATGTTACTGTTTACTGACCTTGATCAATAGATCAATGTTATCAACAATGGTCATCATAACATTTGGTATGTTATGGAGACAAGATATAAAAAGTCTAATGATCACAATTGATTATTAGACTTTTTTTCTCATTATAATACCTTTTCTTTACCTTTATACTTAAACATCCTATAATAAAAAAAGGAGGTATATTTATGAGAGATGCAGAAAAAACAATCGGGAATTTAATAGATAAGCAAAGTGTTGCTTTTATCAGTTCAATTGATGAAGAAGGTTTCCCTAATACCAAAGCCATGTTACCACCACGTATAAGAGAAGGAATTAAGATTTTTTATTTTACAACCAATACTTCTTCAAGAAGAGTTGCACAATATAGAAAGGATCCCAAAGCGTGTATCTATTTTTGTGACAAACGATTCTTTAGAGGCGTTATGCTCAAAGGAACAATGGAAGTTTTAGAAGATGCACAAAGTAAAGAACTTATATGGCAAGATGGTGATACAATGTATTACCCTGAAGGTGTTACTGATCCAGACTATTGTGTTCTTCGTTTCACAGCAACACAAGGAAGATTTTACAGTCATTTCAAATCTGAAGATTTTGATATCTAATCTATACATAATTAAAGAGACAATCTCGAAATGAACCACGATTATTTGTACGTCTAAATAATGTGGTTCATTTATGTTATACATATCAAGATAGCAAAATGCAAACCTAGTGATATCTCTTCATATTCGATGATATTAAACAAACGAAAGTTAAATATTAAATATCAATAATACTGTTATGGAAAGTATAAATACCATATTTGTCTTCATTTCATAATTTCCTTCACATATCCCTTTATTGATTCTTATTATTTTAAAGTCAACTAATGTATATTATTTCTTCTCTTTCCTAACATATCTGTCACTGTCATTTTCAATACAGTCGTGACTTTCATCATATCTGTATTAAATTTAAAATCTTCTGCATGATATTGGCGCATTAAAATTTTTAATGATTCATATTTATCTTCATCCGCAACAATTTCTATAGTTCCATGTCCAATAACACTTGCATATCCCATAGTACAACTCATTCTTTCTTCATATAGAATAAAATTATGATCACAATCCATTTCAAATGTTGCACGATTATCCTTTGCTATTAAATCCAACTTTTTCCCTTCCATAGCAGCATGGAAATAAAAAAATACCTGATTTCCTTGTACATCCAAACCAAAATTGAGTGGAACAACATATGGATATTCATCATCGTTTAATGCAATTCTACAAACATCACATTTTTTAATAATATCAATTATTTCATTAAAATCAGTGATTTCTCTATCTTTTCTTCTCATATTTTTCTCCTTGTTATCGTTTGATTTTTCTAACTCACCTTAAATTTTTAATAAAACACCTCCACAAGAGGATATTACATAATAGAGCCATTTACCACTCTCGTTGTTATTTTTGTTATCACCTTCTGCTATAAAATCTTCATCTAGCCATTAGAGACTGTTATTTTCTATACTATACATTCATTATAGCATAAATTAAAATTGTTTTTATTATGATATAAAAAATTATACATTGAAAAAAGATAGCGTCATTCATTTTCTATTTTACAAATGAAATCGATTATATTCATCCAAAAAACACTTCAATATTAAAGTGTATATTTGGTCTTGAATTTAGTTTATAGTCAACACAAATAAAATAATGTAATTTTCATATCAAAATTAACACTTTCCAACTGGGTATTTTTTAATGTTTTTTTTCATTTTATTAGAAATCATCTTTTTGATATCAACTTTTAAAAAGGCAGATAATTGAAAACAATAGATAAAGACATCTGCCAATTCTTCACAGGCATGTTCAAAGTTATACTCATCTTCCCATTGAAAACATTCTAAGAGTTCAGCTGCTTCAATAATAATTGATTTTGATAAATTATCAGCTGTATGATACTGATGCCAATCACGTTCACTCACAAAATCATCAACAATCTTTTCTATCATCTCTAACTGATCTCTAGGTGATGTCAAATCATATTCAAACATTTCACAATAATCAATCCCATCCTCTTGACGATGCAAATCAGCTATCCCTGTAAAATAAAACCCGTGTCTCTGATATAAATAACGTGCTGGTAAATTTCCTTGTGTTAAATCTAAGCGTAATGCTAAACAGTGACATCGTTTAGCAATATCTTTGATAAAACGGATCATTATACCTGCATAACCCTGACCTTTGTATAATGGAGCAATTGCCAAAGTGTGAATAACCATAACTTCACTTTCTTTAGCATTAACAAGCCAATTTGCGTCTTCATACCCTAAGTCCTGTTGATGATTGAGAATAACACTTCCAATCGTTTGGTTCTGATCTTTTAATACAAACATTTCTTGTTTTTCAATGGCTTGCTTTGCAGAGTGAATTGTTGGATAAATTCCTTTAGGCCATCTTGGATAATTCACTGTCTGTTCTAAATCAGTATGGATATCTTCATAAATATGAGCAATATCTTCTAGGTCATCTAAACTTGCAAGTTCTAATTTTAAATTTTTTAACATCTTTTCTCTCTCTTTCCATAAGAAAAAGACGATAAACGTCTTATTCTTTAAATTCTATCATTTCACCAGTCTTTAATAAGACTCTTTTTTTATGTTTGACTAATGATAACATAGGAATATCATCATTAGAATCAGAATAACCATATGAATTTTCATAATCAATTTCAATATCCTGATTCTTTAGATACTCTTTAATCCGATTAATCTTTTCTTTCCCCTTACAATTTTTACCTATAATTTCAGATGTTTCATGATTTCCAATGCGTCTTGTTCTTGTACCAATCAACTGATCAATAGGCAGTTGATTATACTTCATATAGACTTCACTAGAAGCAGTGCACAAAATCACAACATAACCCTCATCTTTTTTACTTTGCATTTCTGCAACAACTTGTGGATAGTAATATATCTCAACATGTTGATGATAAAAATCCTCAAATTCCTGATCACTCATATAACGAACAGGAAATAACAAGGCTGATTTGGCTTTTTCAAATGATGACAAATGAATAAGATATAAACCATAATAGAAAGCCATTTGAATTAAGAATATACAATGCCAAGGATGCTTACGTATATCATACTGAAGCAATCTGGTTATCGTATTTCCACTTGCAACGGTATTATCAAAATCAAACAATGCCACTTTCTTTATCATTAAGCAATCTCCAATGCAATTTCCATCATGGCTGTAAAGGTTTTTTCTCTTTCTTCAGCAGTTGTTTCTTCCTGTGTCACCAATGAATCAGAAACAGTTAACAAAGTCAGGGCTTTCTTATCCAAATGTGCTGCAGTCGCAAACAATGCATAAGATTCCATTTCAACTCCTAAGCACCCCATCGAAGCCCATTTCTGTGCTGATCCCTGATCAGCATGATAAAAAATATCAGATGCAATCACATTTCCAACATGGTAATTTAAGCCTTTTTCCTTTGCTTTCACAACTGCTTGTTCAAGCAAGTCATAAGAACTAATTGCTGAAAATGTTCCAGGTAGTTCATATTGATGAGCAAAATTGCTGTCAGTACAACTTCCTTGGGCAATAATAATATCACGCAAATGAACATTTTTTTGTAAAGAACCACAAGAACCAATACGAATAATGGCTTCAACACCATATTGTGTAAATAATTCGTGTGAATAAATTCCAATTGATGGTTGTCCCATACCAGAACCCATAATAGAAACTTGTTTACCTTGATATGTGCCAGTATATCCTAACATATTTCTCACGGTATTAAATTGTTTGACATCTTCCAAATAAGTTTCTGCTAGAAATTTTGCACGCAATGGATCTCCTGGCATTAATACAGTTTTAGCAATATCTCCCATTTGGGCTTGATTGTGTGGTGTTGACATATTAAATTTCCTCCTTAATGAAATGTCTTTCCTTCTTGAAAATAATAAACATCTTTTAATTCTGATGAGATCTCTTCACCAGCAATCGCTTGATGAATTGCATCTATCATCTCTTGATCTGTTCCTATATCATATCCAACTTTTGCAAAATAACCATCTAAAACAATAAACGGAACGCTTCCAGCATCTTCATCAACATAGTAATCTTTTAATAAACTACAGGTTTTTGCATAAGCTTCAACTGATGCATCTTCATCAATATCCATTTTAGTAATCTTCATACTTTGACCATACTCTTCTTCCAGTTGTGGTATGACAACATGAATAAATGATTTACACATTGGACAAGTTTGAGAATAATATACATATAAATAATACTGCGGTTGCTTTTGACATCCTGTTAATAAAATAAGGAATGCTAAAAATAATTTCTTCATTTTAAGATTCCTTATACAAGAAACGATAAGCCTCTAATTCATATCCTAATTCTTCATGATTCACAGCTTTTTCTATATCTTTAGCAAGTTCTTCTTCATCACCTGATGTATATCCTACAGTTGCAAAATAACCTTCAACAGCATAGAAAGGTCCTTTTTTATAAAATTCCTGATCAAAATCCTGTAGTGAATCTATCACTTTATCATAAATAGGTTCAGTTTTTTCATCATCTAAATCATAGAGTTGTATAACTAATGAATCACCATACATTTTTTCTAAATACGGAATCGCTTCTTTCTTAAAGGCTTTACATTGTGAACATGTTTCTACATAGAAGAAAGAAAGCGTTGTTTTTTGTTTTAAAGTTTTGGTTGGTATTGGCGTTGATTGACAACCCCATAACAATAAGACAGATAATAATAGTAAAATCTTTTTCTTCATCATAATCTCCTTTGCTTCTTTATTATAAACTATCTTTATTTGAAAGTATACCTGATGAAAGTATAAAATTTATCTAATTTTGTTGCAAAAAAATAATTTTAATAATATAATGGTATTAAGGAGGGCGAGAGAATGAACTTTGAATGGTCTACAAATGATATTGCAACAATGACAGTGACTGTATATGAAACAAATTTAACATTAAATAAAGCAGCATGTGCTCATTTTGAAGATGTCAACTATGTCTTGTTAGGAATAGATAAAAAAACAAGACAAATAGGAATTAAACCTGTGACCAAGCAAGAATTAGATGACAATATCTATCCTGCTAGTCAACTCCATCGCATTTCATTAGGAAAGAGTTATGGTAGAATCTCCAACAAATCGTTTGTCTATGACCTAAGTCAAGAATTTAAATTCGATTTTAGTGAAAACCAGTGTTATAAATACAAAGCCACATATGATGTTGTACATGCTATAATGATAGTACAACTATAAGGAGGGAAATCAATGTCAATTACGTTCGTATGGACAATTGTCTTAGTTATTGCTATTATTGTAGAAGCTATTACAGTTGATTTAGTGAGTATTTGGTTTGGCTTAGGTGCCATTGCTGCATTAATTGGCGAGTTCTTTGGTTTAGATCAAACGCTACAAATTGTACTATTTACAATTATTTCAATTGTTTGTATTTTTGTAACAAGACCATTGGCTAAAAAATATTTACGTGGTAATACTATTAAAACAAATCTTGATAGAGTTATTGGAAAACATTGTTTAGTCACAGAAACAATTACAGCAGATAATAAAGGCGAAGTCAAAGTTATGGGGACTTTATGGATGGCTACAAGTTTAAACAATATGACAATTCAAGCAGGTGAATATGCTGAAATTGTTTCTATTGAAGGTGCTCATGTGATTGTTAAAAAAATAAATAGAGAATCGGGAGATGATGGATTATGATAGATTTTATTACAAATTATTTATGGATAGTTATTTTGGTGATTATTGCTATTATTGTGATTGCAAGAACAATTCGTATTGTTCCTCAATCTTATGCATACGTTGTAGAAAGAATTGGTGCTTATAATCGTACATGCAATGTTGGTTTACACATTTTGATTCCTTTATTAGATAGAATTTCTAATAAGGTGTCATTAAAAGAACAAGTTATTGATTTTGCACCACAACCTGTTATTACAAAAGATAACGTGACAATGCAAATTGATACAGTTGTTTATTTTCAGATTACTGATCCAAAATTATTTACTTATGGAGTTGTAAGACCATTAAATGCTATTGAGAACTTAACAGCAACAACACTTCGTAATATTATTGGAGACCTTGAATTAGATGAAACATTAACTTCAAGAGATATTATTAATTCAAGAATGCGCTCTATTCTTGATGAAGCAACAGATCCTTGGGGAATTAAAGTACACCGTGTGGAAGTGAAAAATATTATTCCTCCTCGTGATATTCAAGAAGCAATGGAAAAACAAATGCGTGCTGAACGTGAAAGACGTGAGGCTATCTTACAGGCAGAAGGTAAAAAAACTGCAGCCATCTTAACTGCAGAAGGTAAAAAAGAATCTATGATTCTTGAAGCCAACGCAGAAAAAGAAGCCCAAATTGCTCGTGCAACAGGTGAAGCAGAAGCATTAAGACTTGTTTATGAAGCTCAGGCAAAAGGTATTGCTTATATTAATGATGCAGCACCTGCTCAAGCTTATGTCACATTAGAAGGTTTCAAAGCTTTAGAAAAAGTTGCTGAAGGTGAGGCAACAAAGATTATTATTCCTAGTGATATTCAAGGATTGGCAAGTACAATTACATCAATTGCTGAAATTGCTAAAGATCCAAAGAAAAAAGGATAACAGAATGTTTAACAGAGATTCAAATTGAGTCTCTGTTTTTATTAGTCGTTTAAGTCGATTGACAGATAAAGATGAAATGGATACAATGATGAAGAAAGAGAGGATGAGAAATTATGCATTATGATTGTTTAATTGTTGATGATGAGGTTCCTCTAGCTCAAAGTACAACTGAATATTTTAATCTGTTTGATGTAAAAACTGTTGCTGTCTTTAATGCAAGAGATTGTATAGAATTCTTAAAAAATAATACTGTTGATTTAATATTACTTGATATTAATTTAGGTGAGACTTCCGGTTTTGATTTGTGTCAAGCTCTCAGAAAAACAACACAGATTCCTATTCTTTTTATTAGTGCTAGACAAAGTGATGATGATATTTTATTAGCTCTCCATATTGGTGGAGATGATTATATTCGCAAACCATATTCACTTCATATTTTACTTGCAAAAGTGAAAGTGACATTGAACCGTTATGGAACAAAAACTTCACATATCTATGAGAATCGGCATTTATATATAGATTTCTCTGCTCAAAAAGTAAGCATTCATGGTCAGCCTATAAAATTAAAAACTTTGGAATATAGACTCTTATGTTATCTCATTGAAAATAGAAATAAAGTTCTTACAAAAGAAGAAATCTTTAATAATGTATGGAGGGATCACTTTACAAGTGATGGAACTTTAAATGTTCATATTCGTCATTTAAGAGAAAAGATCGAAGAAAATCCTGATTCACCCATCATGATTCAAACAATCTGGGGTGTAGGATATACATTCGTGGAGCAGCTATCATGAAAAAGAAAGTGACACTATTGATGATCATCTTTTTCATAAGCCTTCAGGCTTTTTTGCTTATTCAAATTTACTCTTTGCAGGATAATCAACCCTTAGATACTGTTTTGATCAATGATATTAAGCAGTCTGCTTTACAACAATGGCAAACATTATCAATGACACAATCTTTTAACAACCCTGATCAGGATCATACACTTGATTTTACTATTATTAATAAACAAGAAGAGATTTTATATACAACTAATGCAGAATTTTTCATCAGTTCTCAACACTCACTTGCTCAGCGTGAGACTATTATCAATATTCAAAATCAAGATCAATATCTTGGTCAATTGATTATACATAATCCTATAAACTCTCAGTCACTCATAAACCAACAAAAAACAAGTTGGATTATTTCAATTATGACTATTTTAGAGATTATTCTTGTACTTGGATATTTTAGATATCTCCAGTATATTATCTTTCAACCATTTCAAAAACTCAAAGAATTTGCATCACGGGTTGCTCATGGAGATTTAGATTTCCCACTCACTATGGACCGTCAAAATATATTTGGTGCTTTTAGTGAAAGTTTTGATTTAATGCGTGAAGAATTAAAAATAGCACGTTTGCATGAACAACAAGCAAATCAAAGTAAAAAAGAATTGGTTGCTAAGCTAAGTCATGATATTAAGACACCAGTTGCTTCTATTCAAGCTGTATCCGAACTCATGAGTGTTACATCAACAAGTAGTAAAGAAAAACAACAATTGCAAATTATTCATGATAAAGCGAATCAAATTAATCAATTGATTTCAGATTTATTTCATGCTTCTTTAGAGGAATTACAGGAACTCAAAGTTACCCCTACTCTTCATCAAAGCCAAGAAATTTATCAAATAATTAAAAATTCTGATTATCAAAATATGACACATATCCAATCTATTCCTGAGTGTTTAATAAGTTATGATGCCATTCGTTTACAGCAGGTCTTTGATAATCTCTTAAGTAATTCTTATAAATATGAAGCATCCCAAATTGATATATCCTTTGAATTTAAAAAAAATCATTTCGTTATATTCATTTCTGATAATGGATTAGGAATAAAAAAAGATGAACTTCCCCTTTTATTTGAAAAATTTTATCGTGGCAGTAATAGTCAGAAAAAGAGCGGCAGTGGTTTAGGTCTCTATATCTCACACTATTTCATGAAACAAATGCATGGTGATATGAAGGCTGTAGAATCAATGCATGGTCTCTCTTTAGTTTTATCATTACCTTTAGCATCATAATTAAGAAACTGTTAAGAATTGAACAAAGACAAATAAGGATTTTCTATGATAGAGTGAATATGTCAATAGACAGAAAGGAATATATAAGATGAATGAAATTATACTTTCAACTCAAAAGCTATGTAAAACATTCTCTAGTCAGGGAAATCAACAACATATTTTAAAGAACTTAGATTTAAATATTTATAGAGGGGATTTTACTGTCATTATGGGACCTTCAGGGGCTGGGAAATCAACATTATTATATGCTTTATCTGGAATGGATAAACCAACCCTTGGAACAATTCAATTTTCAAATAAAATCATTTCTGATTTAAGTAATGATCAATTGGCGATTTTTAGAAGACAGCATTGTGGTTTTGTTTTTCAACAAATTTATTTACTTGATACAATGAGCGTTATGGATAATGTTATGGCAGCAGGATTACTGCTTTCACATAATCGCAAAGACATTTTAAATCGTGCTATCCAATTATTTAAATCAGTTGGTTTACCAAAAAGCTGCTGGTCACAGTTTTCATCCCAGCTTTCTGGTGGTGAAGCACAACGTGCAGGTATAGTTCGTGCTTTGATTAATCAACCTGAAATCATTTTCGCTGATGAACCAACTGGTCAATTAAATTCAGCTTCTAGTACTGATGTTTTAAATACCTTAACAAAAGTCAATCAATTAGGTCAAAGTATTATTATGGTGACTCATGATTTACAATCAGCTCGCCGAGGGAATCGGATTCTCTATTTACAAGATGGTGTCATTCGTGGAGAATGTCATTTAGGACCATATCAACCCAATAATCAAAAACGCCATGAGCTTTTAACATCCTTTCTGATTGAGATGGGGTGGTAATGATGACATATATTTGGCTTTTAACCAAGTCCCATTTACACAAAAACAAAGGGCAATCACTTTCACTTTTATTGATAATTATTCTTGCTGGTATTTTAATGAATCTAGGATTAATGGTTGGTCTTCATTATAATCAGTCATTTGATCAAAGAGCAAAAGATCTCAATAGTGCTGATGTCATTATTGCCCTACAAAAAAAAGACCCCAAATATATCAGTTCATTTGAACAAAAGCTCTATACTGATAAATTATCTTCTCAAATAGAAAAACAGTCTATTTTGTATTTATCTGGTGAATGTCAATATAATCAAGACGAGACCACTAAGCAATTTGCTATTATGAATGCTCAATCAAAGCATCAAATCAGTCAAATCTCTTATGTAGAGAAATCTAAGACATCTTATAATAATCCGATTTATTTACCTTATCTTTTTAAGACTGGTGGAAACTATGAATTAGGTGATACATTTCATTTAAGAGTATTTTCAAATGATGGTCAAGAAGAAAAGTTTTCATACCAAGTTGCGGGATTCTATGAAGAAACAATGTTAGCAACCCTTAATTCCACAACAACAGGATTGATTTTAGAAGATGCTCAATACCAACAATTATCTAAGGCATTTACTCATACTTTAGATGCCTACATGTATCACATTCAACTCACTGACCCTTCTTTAGCTGAAGTGTATACAACCAAACATACTCCTGATGTCAATCGCTCAACTACACTCTATGATTGTGTTTTCTATGATACAATTAAAATGGCCAGAACAATCACATCATCAATTGGATCATTATTAATCATTGCATTTGCATTTATATTAGCCAGTATCTCAGTCATTGTCATTAAATTTAGAATCAGTCATTCAATTGAAGAAGATATGCAAAATATTGGTGCTCTTAAAGCCATTGGTTATACTGGTAAAGATATTGTAAAATCACTTCTTCTTCAATTTTTAATAATAACGATAATTGGTTCATTTCTTGGAATTATCTGTTCCTATGCACTCTTACCTCTTCTTTCGCAAATGTTTGCTATTCAAACAGGAATTATTTGGAATCAAGGATTTGATATATTTTCATCATCATTAACTATCAGTTTATTACTTGTCTTAACTATCTGTGTTGCACTTTTTTCGGCACAAAAGGCAAGACATCTTCAACCAATTCAAGCACTACGTAGCGGTTTATCAACCCATAACTTCAAACATAATATTTTCCCACTTGATTCTTTTCCTGGGAATTTGCATATTTTACTTGCTGGAAAAACGTTCGTTCAAAGTTTTAAACAAAATCTTTTTGTTGGAATGATTGTTGCTAGTATTAGCTTTGCCGCTCTGTTTGCAAGTGCAATGTATGATAATATTTCAGTTAAATTTGATAAATTTTTAGAATATACTGTTGGAGAACTTTTTGATGTACAACTTTATATCAAAAATCCTGCCCATTTAATGCAAACAAAAGTTTTATTAGAAACATTCCCTGAAGTAAGAAAGGTTATTGATTATAATATTGAATATTTAAAAACTGATGAAGGCGCATCTGTTATTTGTTATGCAACTGAGGATTATGCCAATTATGATAATCAAGATATACTTTATCAAGGAAGATTCCCAAAACATACAAACGAAGTTGCTATTGGAGGACTCTTATCACAATCATTTCATAAGCAGATTGGTGATACAATTACTTTAATTAAAGGTGACAACCAGCAAGAGTATTTGATTACAGGTTTAATTCAAGGTTCTAACTTTATGGGACATGATGCCGCAATGACAAATGATGCTTATCAAGCATTGTCTCCTTATCATCAACAATCAACTCTTAATGTTTATTTAAATGATAACATAAATATTGATGACTTTATTCAGATGATTAAAGATAAATACCCTGATACATTTATCAGTGTTGTGAATAATATGAAAACCATTACAGCTTCGATGGGAACATACCGTGAAATTGTGAGTATGTTAGTCATTGTTATTGCTTTTGTAACTGCTGTTATTATCGCTTTAACATTATATCTTGTTATGAAGACTTCATTAACACGCAGAAAAAAGCATCTGGGAATTCAAAAAGCATTAGGGTATACAACTTCTCAACTGGTTTTACAGAATGCCTTAAGTTTATTGCCTGCTCTGCTCATAGGATCGTTATTAGGTTCTATAACTGCTTATTATACAATAAATCCTATCTTAAGTTTATTATTTTCAAGTATTGGCATTATGAAAGTTAATTTTGAAATCATACCAGCCATATTTCTGATTTTAAACTTTATAATTATTTTCTTTGGTTTTATTATTTCCATTTTTGTTGCTTTACGCATTCGTAAAATAACTCCATATTCATTAATGAGCCATTGATATTTCAAATAGATTGAGCAAGACATATGCTGAATCTATTTTTTTACTTTCAAATGAGGTATAATAAGAACAAAGGAGGAAAGATATTATGAGTTCAAAGACAACAAATTCTACAACAATGTTTATATATATTGCTATGGTTATTATGGGTGTTTCTATAATAGTCAGTTTAACAAATTATTTTTCATTCTTTAATATCCTAAGAGCCATTTGTGGGATGACAATTATCTTTGGATATTATTTATTAACTCAACAAAAGAAAGTCGGTTTTATAGTGATGTGGTTAGGAACACTCTTTTATGCATTGACTCTACAAATATTAGGTCCTGAAGGTGCAATAGTTTCTATTTTTATGTCATCAGAAATCATTTTAAATATCTTTGTGACATTTGCTGTATCAAAACAATTGAAAGATTATTCATAAAAAAAACAGCACCTTATAATGCTGTTTTTTTCCTAAATATAAAACTGACTCCTGTTTCTTGATTAACTGCATGAACCTGATATCCAAACATTGATGAAATCTTACTGACAATTGAAAGTCCTAATCCAAATTGACCTTTCACACCTTTAACATAAGGATTAAATAAAAAAGGTAAAGTTTCTTGATCAATATGGTCGCCATCATTATAAATCTCTAAATATTTTTCCTTAAGAATAATATGTATTTCAGTCTTTGCATATCGTGTTGCATTTTCAATGATATTTTCAATTGCAACACGCCAATGTTCTTCATCACCAATAAAACATACATCTTCTAAATCTGTTTTTAAGGTTAATTCTGGTTTTAAAGCATCCATTTGATTGACAATCTTTTCAATCAATTGTTTCATATCAAATGTTCCTAATTCATTATTCTCACCTTGTAGATAATCCAGTCTATTTAAATATAAGAACGACTTCACTTTATGTTCTAATCGCTCAGCATTCTCTAAAATAATATCCATAGAACTATTTTTATCACCATAAGGATAAATATCATCCTTAACACTTTGACCATATGTTTGAATCAAAGCAATTGGTGTTTTTAAATCATGTGAGATATTATGAATCATTTCTTCTTTAATGCTTTCTTGTCTCTCAAGATCTTCTTTCATTTCTACCAACGCCTGAGATACAATTCCAATTTCATCTTCTCTATCTATAAAGAGTTCATCATTTTTTCTATTTTTAATATTATCAATATAATTCTTTATTTTCTTTAATGGATTGATCAATGTCAAAACCCATAAAATCATCATAATTGCAAAAATAACAAAGAATCCATACTGAATATAAATAATTTGATTTCTTAAAGAAGTAATTAAATCATTAGAATAATCACTATTGACAATAGATATTAAATAATATTGTGAATCTTGAGAATATCTTGTAATCATATAATAAAATGTTTCATTACCAAAAGTTCCTTTATTCTTAACTTTAGAGTGGGATGTATTAACCAGTTGTTGTAAGTCTTTTCCAAAAAGATCCTGATAAAGTTCTAAAACAAAATTTTCAGAAACAATATTTGATTTTTCAAATATCTGAGTAGAACTGTTATAAATAATATGATACGTTTGCTTTGCTTGTTTATTTGGCATATAAGAATCATTAATAACCGCATACTGAGAGATACTTAATGTTTCATACATTTGACTATCAATAATAGAACTTAAGTTATAATCAACCAAAGGCATCATAACAGCCACAAGCAGCAAACCAACAAAACTCAAAACAACAATCAGCTGTTGAACAAGTGAAAGTTTTTTTAGAAAGTTTAGTTTTGAAATTTTTTCACGCATATTAATCTAATCGATATCCAAAACCATAAATTGTTTTTATATTTAAATCAGGCATTTTCTTTCTCAAGCGTCGTAATGTATCATCAACAACACGATCACTTCCAAAGTAATTTTCATCCCATACTTTGGCTAAAACTTGCTCTCTAGAAATAGCAATTCCTTTATTTTTAACAAAATATATTAACAATTCATATTCTTTAGTTGTTAATTCTATTTCTTCTTTATTAAATAAAACTTTACGCTTTTCTTCATCAATTGCATAACCATCAACATTAATTAAAGCAGGATCATCTTTATATACACGTTTTAAAACATTATGTATTCTTAAAATCACTTCTTTGATATTGAAAGGTTTTGTAATATATTCATCACAACCTTTTTCAAGACCAATAATACGATCAAACTCTTGATCTCTAGCACTCATGAAAACAATAGGCATGTTGGGCTTACAATATTTGATTTCATTAAGAAGATCAAATCCACTGCTTTTATCTAACATAATATCAACAATCCATAAATGGACATCATCATCTTTATGTAATAAAGCTTCTTCATATGTATAGAAGGAATAAACAATATATCCCTCTTTTTCTAAATAAGTTCTTACCAAATCATTTAAGTTTTTTTCATCATCTATGATGTTAATACGATATTTCATAAAATCACCTCACTATCACTATATACAAAAGATTGCCATAGAATATGGCAATAATTTGTGATAATATGTGAAACTTTTATTTTTCTACTGCATATCCTTTTGCTTTAATCACATTAACAACCTTTAATACATTTTCATGGCAGATTTCATCGCTTTGTGCCTCAACCATAACACGTACAACAGGTTCAGTTCCACTTTCACGTACTAAAATTCTCCCATCACTTCCCAGAATTTCTTCTACTTCTTTAACAGCTGCTTGAACATCAGGATCTTCTTGTGCTTTCTTTTTATCAGTTACACGAACATTAATTAATAATTGTGGATAAATATCAACCGCTTCAGTTAATTGAGCTAATGTTCTTTTATTTTCAACCATAGTTTCTACAACTTTTAATGATGTTAAAATACCATCACCAGTTGTTGCATGTTTTGAGAAAATAATATGTCCAGATTGTTCTCCACCAATACAGTGTCCATTTTGAACCATATTTTCATAAACATACTTATCACCAACAGCAGTCTTTTCATACTGAATACCCACTTTATCCAATGATTTATATAAACCAAAATTACTCATGATTGTTGTCACAATTGTGTTATTTAACAATTCACCTTTGGCTTTCATCTCTAAACCACATACATAAAGAATCAAATCACCATCAACAACTCTTCCAAATTCATCAACAGCAATACATCTATCAGCATCACCATCATATGCAAAGCCAACATCTAATCCATTATCTAAAACATATTTTTGTAAGACTTCAATATGTGTAGAGCCACAGTTTGTATTGATATTTAATCCATCTGGCTGATTATGAATAACATGTGTTTCAGCACCCAAAGCATCGAATACACTTTTAGCAATAGCACTTGATGAACCATTTGCACAGTCTAATCCAATTTTCAAATCTTTAAATGCACGTGTTGGAATGCTCATTAAATATCCAATATAACGATTTCTACCCATTGAATAATCAATTGTTCTACCAATTTTATCTTTTGTAGCATATGGAATAGAATCAGTTAATCCATCAATATACTGTTCAATAAGGTTTTCAACATTTGCCTCTAACTTTTGTCCTTTTCCATTAATAACTTTTATTCCATTATCATAGTAAGGATTATGTGAAGCAGATATCATGATTCCACAATCAAACTCTTCACTTCTTACAACATAAGAAACTGAAGGAGTTGTTGTGACATGCAACAAATACACATCAGCACCACTTGCAGTTAAACCAGCTACAAGAGCATATTCAAACATATACGAACTTCTTCTTGTATCTTTTCCAATTGCTATTCTCGCCTTACCATTTTGCGAATAATACCATCCAAGATATCTTCCAACTTGAAAAGCATGTTCAACTGTTAAATCAACATTCGCTTCTCCTCTAAAACCATCTGTTCCAAAATATTTACCCATTTCTCTAGTTCCTTTCAATATTAATAGTCACTTTTGACGATGATAATAACTCAATCTTAATTTTTTCATCATCTACAGCTGTCTTCACATCAACACGTCTTGTTCCTACTCTTAACCCGTCAACATCAACACTCGCCTGTATATTGTCAGCTGTTAAAGAAGCAATCTTAGCCTCGGTACCTGTAACAGATACTGTTGCATAACCACCTTCTCCAGCAAAAGACACCTTATAATTTTCTGTGTTATTTAACACCTTAATAGGGACTTTTTCAATCTTCTTGGTAATCACTTTTTCAACCTCTACTGTCACATCAACTGTTTCAGAAGAAAACTTATTAATACCATTTCCTCTTTTAAAAGCAACATTTGTTATTGTCGTATTAGACTTAACATCACTTACATCAACATCTACTTTCACAACAGAAATATCTTTAATTTTTTCTTCCAAACCATAAATCGTAATTTGACTTTGAGAAAGTCTATAATTAGATATTTCATATCCTGCAGGGATATCACCCACAAATTGAGCTTGTACAGGAACAACTTTACTATAAGAAGCCACATTACATTTGACATGGACAGTTGTAGGTGAAATTTCTACATTAAGCTCTTTATCATTAGCATCATATGCTTTGATTTTAGCATCCTGTTCAAAGGCCTCTGTCTTATCTGCAACATCAATATTTGCCTCTACCCTAACAACCTTTTGCAATGTCTCCTGACTTGCACGTAAAATCACACTTGTCTCAGCCATTTCTTCTACACTTACAGAATATTCTGTATCCAATTTTTCTTCATTTATGAAACGATAGCCTAAATCAAAAGTTGCATCTATTTTTGGTAAAAGTTTGATTTTCAAGGTTGATGGTACTGGCATCACTCTTAATGTTTCAGGAAAGTTACGCGATCTTAAATTGACAGTATACTCACCCTTTTCATAATCTGCTAAATCAAGATAAATTTGATAGTCTTTTGTAAAATTGACTTTATAAATATCCAAAGATGGACCAATCAATCCAACTGTAACGCTCTCTGGAACACCAGATAATTCTAAAGATGAATCTAAGTTTTCTACAACAACAGGAACATTCTCTAGAGTTGAACCAGATGTTGGGCTAGTGAGAATATCTTTCCCAGCAATACTATAGAAAAGAACTCCAGCCATTGCAAAAGAAAGAATCATAATACTGGCTTTACTTGATAAAATTTTATCTAATGTTTGATTAATATAATTATAGAATCGCCCAACTGTATCAATAGTTTTTGTTTTTGTAGCACTAATATTTTCTTTTGTAGTACTTTCTTTTGATGCTGCTTCCTTTTCTTTTTGTACAACTTTCAAAAAGAATTCAGTTGTTGAATCATGAACATCTCTTTTTTCTTTATTTTGTCTAGGACTCATGAGCTTGACCTCCTTCATCACCAGATTTAAACCAATTTAATTCATTAACTAAAGATGCACGTAACTCTTTTGTTGGAATCTTTTTTAATTCACCATTCATAGCAAATGAAATGGTCCCTGTTTCTTCACTGACAACAACTGTTAATGAATCTGTAATTTCACTAATCCCAATAGCAGCTCTATGTCTGGCCCCATACTTAGGACTCAATTCCTTATTTGTCGGCGGATAAAATGCTGCTGCACATGCTACACGGTCACCTTGAATAATTGTTGCTCCATCATGCAATGGTGTTCCTTCCCAAAAAATTGTTAAAAACAACTCACTTTTAATATCTGCATTAATCTTTGTCCCTGTATTAATATAATCCAATAAAGATTGCGTTCTTTCAAAAGTAATCAAAGCACCTGTTTGTTCTTTTGAAAGTGTTGTAATTGCACTTACTAACTCATCCATTAACCTTTCTTTTTCATCATCACTTATCTCTTTTTTCATTGTCATCTTTGTCTGACCCATTTTTTCCAATAAAGTTCTGATTTCTGGTTGAAAGATAATAATCATAGCAAGAACTCCCCAATTAATAATACTATCAACTAGGTAATTTAATGTCGTTAAACCTAAAACACTAGTTATGAGTTTAACAATTAAAATAAACAAGACACCTTTAAACAACTGCATTGTTTTCATATTTGTCTTAAACATCGAAATTACATAATATAAAATAAACCAAACTGCAATAAGATCTATAGAAGATCTTAAGAAGTTAATGATTTGAGACCAACTCATATTATTCATCACCCACATTTCTTTTCTATTATAACAGTTTTAAACCTAAAATAAAATGCCACAATTTTCATTTGATGAAATTTTTAGCTGCAATTTCTGACATCTTTATACAAATCATACACATATGAACAAAAACAAGCCTATTTCTAGGCTTTCTCTTTTCATGATAAATCATCACATATAGAGCAATATAAAATATCTGCTTTAGAAGCAAAAACACTAGCTACAGTCTGCAAATCAAGGATATCTATATCACAATTATCTAAATGTGATAATATTTTTAAAAATGCACTGATTTCTAGAACTTCTTTTTCCATCTCTTCATGAGTCATAAAACCACCTCCCGAATTATCATCAAGATGGTTTTATCATTTTGCAAATCTTTTCAACTTCTTTCTTTGTGATTTCACCATACTATACTTTATTTATATTAAAAAGTATTTTGATTGTTTATTTTATCTTTAAACATCAAAGTTGTTTTATATACAAAGTGTTTAAAACCTGTATATATCAATGTTTTGTACTTTTATCAAAAAAGATATATTTATTTGACTGAGATATTTTTTAACATTTCAATAAATTTTATTCCTTTTACAAAAAATGACATCAAAATTAGTGTAAATGTCTTTGCAAATCATGAAAAAAGTTGTAATATATGTATGTTAAATAGGAGGATTATTATGGGAAGAAAAATTTTAGTTGAAACATCTGCAAGACATGTCCATGTTTCACAAACTGATTTAGAAACATTATTTGGTGAAGGATATACACTTACAAATAAAAAAGACCTTTCTCAACCAGGGCAATTTGCGTGCGAAGAAAAAGTCACTGTTATAGGACCTAAAGGAGAAACAAAAATGTCTATTTTAGGACCAACTCGTGCAAGTACACAAGTTGAAGTTTCTTTGACAGATGCAAGATCATTAGGAATCAAAGCATTAGTGAGAGAATCAGGAGATATTGATGGAACTCAAGGATGCAAACTTGTTGGTCCTGCTGGTGAAGTGGAAATCCCTTGTGGTGTTATTGCAGCAAAACGTCATATTCATATGACTCCAGCTGACGCTCAAGAGTTTGGTGTGGAAGATAAGCAAATTGTAAGCGTTGAAGTGACTACTGATGGCAGATCATTAACATTTGGTGATGTTGTTTGTCGTGTAAGTGATACTTATGCATTAGCTATGCATATTGATACTGATGAATCAAATGCAGCTTGTGGACCTAACGAAGGCACAATTATTAAATAGAATTAACACAGCATTTAATCATGCAAAAAAGAATAATTATAGTAAAAAGAAGATTTCAGTGAAACCTTCTTTTTATATATAAATTTATAATTTTTTTATTTTGTCTGCAAATCTTCTAATTTCTTCATTATTAAAATTTTCAAAAATATCTTTATCTTTTTCTTTATGAATGACAGGCGATCTTTTATTCATAACCTGTAAAATCATCTTTTCAGTTAAAGATAAATCTGGATAATAAAGTGCTCCACCTAACCCAGCAATAACTTTGATATGTTTTAAAATATGATAATCAAAAGCTTGTGTCACATATGTCATAAATTCAGTTTGGAGAATACCAATGACATATAAAGAATATTTTCGAGATATCAACAATTCTTGATTTTTTTGAATAAATAAAACAATATCTGAATCTAAACGTCCATAATAAACTGGCACACCTATAATAATCATATCCGCCTTTTGCAAAATTGGATAATCAAGATTCTCAATATTCATAAGTAAACAGTCATGAAGATATTGGTTAATGACTTTTCCAATTTTTCTTGTCGCTCCATGTTTTGTCTTATATAGTATCACTCGCATCTCCATCATCTCCTAACTATAGTTTACATGAAATTATTCCAATAAGCACGTATTTTTAAAAAACATAAAATAAAAAAGTGCCTAAAAGCACTTCATTAATCATTATTTTTCGTTAACAACATTTTTTAAAGCAGAACTTGCTTTAAAAGCAGGGACTTTAGAAGCAGCAATTTCCATAGTTTCACCAGTTCTTGGGTTACGTCCAGTTCTTGCTTCTCTAGCTCTTACTTCGAAAGTTCCAAATCCTTTTAAAGTAATTTTATCTCCATCTTTTAATCCATCAGTTACAGTTGCAACAAAAGCATTAACTGCAGCTTCTGCTTGAGTTTTTGTTAATCCTGCAGTTGCAGCAATTTTTTCTACTAATTCAGTTTTGTTCATATTATAATCTCCATTCCTATGTAAATTTAGGGGGTTGCCCTATTTAGTATTATAATACAATTTTGCTGATATGTACAGTTAAAACCACGATTTATATAAGAAAAAGAAGACATGTCATCTTCTTACAAAGTTCTTATTAATTCGGCAAATTTCGTTGCTTCTTCAACAGGTGTAGCCCATGAAGTTACAATACGGATTCTTTCTTTTTTTTCATTTATTTTCTTAATATGAGTCACCATAAATTCTTTTTCAATAGCCTGAATAATATTTGAGTCTAGATCAACAAAAATCTGATTTGTAAAGGATGGGACATATAAAGAATAACCTTTTTCTTCAAATGCCTGCTTTATAATCATTGCCATTTCATTTTCATGACGTCCAATGTCTTCATATAAAGAATCCTTAAGCAATGCATAAAATTGCACACCTAGCAATCTTCCTTTAGCAAGCATCGCACCCTTTTGTTTCATTTGAAAACGAAAGTCTTTTTTTAAATTATTATTTATAATGACAAGCGCTTCACCAAACATTGCCCCCATCTTTGTTCCCCCAATATAGAAAGCATCTACATTCGCAGCAATTTCAGCCATATTAGGAGCATCTTCTAAAACCAATGAGCTTCCTAATCTAGCCCCATCTAAGAAAAGATATAGTCCTTTTTCTCTTGTAAAAGCATAAAGCGTTTGCAACTCTTTCAATGTATAATAACTTCCTAATTCAGTTGTTTGAGAAATATAAACCATAACTGGCTGAACCATATGTTCATCAGTATGCTCACTCAAGAGTGCCTGAATCATTTCAACAGTTATTTTACCTTCTTGGTGTGGTTTGGTAATGACTTTATGACCAGTCGCTTCAATAGAACCCGTTTCATGAACGTTAATATGTCCTTCATCACTTGCAATAACAGCCTGATAATCTCTTAAAACATAAGATATAAAAGTCATATTGGTTTGTGTTCCACCAACCAAGAAATGAACATCAGCATTTTGATTTTGTATTCTTTTTAAAATCACTTCTTTTGCTTTTTGACAATAAACATCACATCCATAACCAACTGTTTGTTCACTATTTGTATGAATTAAGGCATCTAATACTAATGGATGAGCCCCTTCACTATAATCATTTAAAAAACTATACATATTCTCCCTACTTTCTATATAATAAACCATATCTAACATAAATCAAATTTAATAAACTTAAAAAATTAATGGTTCCCTGCATTGATGATTCAGTATAATCACTTTCAGTCCCATCAATACAATATGTAAAATCTATCAAATCATTTTGAAATTCTTTATTCATAGTAATCAAAAGGATTTGAGGATTATGTTCATGAATCTTTTCTAATAAAGGAGCCATAAATTGTTTTCTGGCGCGAACTGTAATAATAATGACAAGACTATCTTCATCAATCATATCTAATCTTTGAATTTCATCTCCACGTTCTACAAAAGCATAAACAAATTTTTTTAATTTTAGCATCTTCATTTGGAAATCATTAGAAATAATTTTATTAAACTGATATCCAATCATATGAACCTTTTTAGCATTATAAATCATATGACAAATTTGATCAATACTATGAATATTAATACTTTGATGAACCAACTGCAAAGATGCAATTGTTTCTTGATACATTTTATCAACCAAGTATTGCGGCTGCTTGATAATCTCAGTGTAATCATGGGGATCAACATGAATCTCATCTCTAGCTATTTCAAGTGAGATAGCCATTTCATGTTTAAAACTAGCAAAATTCTTACAGTTTAAATCTTTACAAAAACGTGAAATTGTTGCTGGTGATGTATAACATAAATCAGCCAAATCGTTGATACTAATATCAGGAATTTTCTCAAGATGTGTAAGAATCGTATGAGCGATTGTATAATACATATCTTGTGAAGATGACACATTGACATATGACATCAGAGTATAAAGAATATCAACTTCATTATAATTATGTGTTGCCATCTTGCTTACCTCCTAAATAATTTTTTCTTCCTATTTCATACAAATCATTACCAAATGTATCAATAATAACTGTCAATGGAAAATCTTTAACATATAACTTACGAATAGCCTCTGGACCTAAATCCTCAAAAGCAATAACCTCACACGATTGAATACAACGACTGATATAAGCTCCTGCTCCACCAATTGCACCAAAATAGACACCACCATATTCTTTCATTGCCTCTTTGACAGCCTGATTGCGATAACCTTTTCCAATCATACCACGCAATCCCATTGACAACATTGTGGGGGTATATGCATCCATTCGTCCAGATGTTGTAGGACCTCCACTGCCAAATATCGAACCAGGCCTTGCTGGAGTTGGTCCAACATAATAGATTATTTGATCTTGGACATCAAAAGGTAATTCTATACCTTCTTCAATAAACTCAATCATACGCTTATGTGCAGCATCTCTTCCAGTGTATAAGACTCCTGTTAATAAAATCTGATCCCCAGCTTTTAAATCCAGAGCCATTTCTTTTGTAAAGGGTGTTGATAATCGTTTCATCAAAGAACAACCTCCTTATGTCTTGCCACATGACAGCAAATACTCACAGCTACAGGCAGCCCAGCAATGTGCGTTGGATAAGTCTCAATATTGAGAGATAACGCTGTTGTACGCCCTCCATATCCAGCTGGACCAATACCAGTTTGATTAATTTTTTCTAGCAATTCCTTTTCCAATGCTTGATAACGAGGATCCTGGTGATGACTGCCAACAGTTCTTAACATAGCCTTTTTAGCCAGCACTGTGACATAATCAAACGATCCTCCAATTCCCACACCTATAACCATAGGTGGGCAGGCATTAGGACCAGCATCGTAGACAACTTTCATGACGAAATCTTTAACGCCTTGTACACCATCACTTGGTTTCAACATTTTGATTTGACTCATATTTTCACTTCCAAAACCTTTTGGCGCAACAGTGATTTTTAGACGATCCCCCACAACAACATCATAATGGATAATGGCTGGAGTGTTATCCTTTGTATTCATTCGTTCAAACATCGGATCATCAACAACGCTTTTACGTAAATACCCTAACTGATATCCTTGACGTACACCTTCATGAATAGCCTCAGAAAGCGAGCCCTGAACATGAACATCCTGCCCCATCTCCACAAATACACAAGCCATACCTGTGTCTTGGCATATGGGCGCATTTGTATCTTGGGCAATATCTGCATTCTCATTTAATACTTCTAATGTCAGGCGAGAAAGACTTGAATCTTCTTGTACATATGCTTCTTTTAAAGCCTGTCTCACATCACAAGGAAGGACTGAATTGGCTTCTATACATAATTGTTTGACTGCTTCAATAATTGTTTCTTGATTAATTTCTCTCATTTTCTCTCCCTCTTTGTTAGGTCTATTATATATAATTTTATATCCAAGAACAAGAAAAAAGAATTAAAGGATATGCCCCTTTAATTCTTGTATTGATGGATAATATAAAGAATAGTAACGAAGTGACATCAATTCGACAGCAGTCAACAAGCTATGTTTACCCGTTTTACGATTCTTTGATTGTCCCAATAGAATTGTATGATCAATAGGAATCTTAATATCCAACTCAGGATTACATGTCATCAAGACAACTTTACATCCCGACTTTTTAAGATATTGTAAGATTTTAAAACCACTGCCTGTAAAATACCCATTTACAGTCATAATAATTGCCACGCTATCTTTTGTTAATTCCTTAGCACAATCTAACTGACGTGATGAATCCATATATGCCATAGTAAATTTCTCTAACATCAATAAATCAGTTTGAAAATGTAGAGCCGCACTTTGAGAAAATTGTGTTCCAAAAAAGGCCACCGAATCACAATCATGGATTAACTTTAAAGTTGCATCAATTTCTTTCCAATCTAATATTCTTGGTAAATCTGAAATATAGGCAATCACTTGATTGACATATTCCTGAGTTGCAATTTCTGGATTGGATTTCATTGTTTCTAATGGAATATTTATTAAATTATTAAATTTCTTATCATCAGAATGAAATGTATAGCACTCTTGTTTCAGATGTGCAAAATTCTCATAACCAAGAGCTCGACAAAAACGTGAAATTGTTGCTGGTGATACAAAACATTCACTTGCAAGTTCGCTAATACGCATATCAGCAATACGATAAAAATTATTTGCCATAAACCAGGCAATATTATAGTTTGTATCATTCTCCTGTGCTGTATCTAAAAAGATAATTAATCTATAGAATAAATTTTTCATAATTCCTCCTACTGTCTCTTATATTCTCCATTGAGGTCCGTTTCTAAATAACTTATCCCTCCCGATTCTTCTACTATAACACTATCACCTTTTAATGTAAAAAGCAAAGTATAACCATCCTCAGTTGTATCACAAATTGCTTTTTTCTTATCATCTTGTATATATCGTGTGAATTCACCAAATCCTATTTCTCCAAGTTCCATATTGAACTCAAAACCATTGGGAACCTCTTCATCATACATAATAATAAGTGTAACATCACCACGTTGATAAGTGCCTACCCATCCAATATCATCCTCTTTGTCCTTCGGCTCATCTACATAAGAGCTAGGCTTCTGTTGTGAACCACATCCCATTAACATAAAACATAAACATATCATCATTATTTTTTTCATAATTTATTCCTCTCATAATACTATAACGCATATTTTCCTATAAATCACATATTTTTTTACATTTCTTGCGAATTTCGCCCACATAATTGTTTTATACTTACCATGTAGTCAAAAAGATTATTTGTTTTCCCTTCAAATAAAGACTACTTCATGATATCCTTTCCCAAACTGATATCAAATAAAAAGCAGATAAGGACTCCCACCTTATCTGCTTTCTTTTTTCTTTAATGCCTTTGCAACAATTATTCCACCAAATGCACTTAAACACAAGAGTGATAAAATTAAAAGAGGTGTTTCATCAGATGTTTGAACCTCAAATAAACTTACAGGGGGAACCTTTGGTTCTTCAATCTTTACTATTGGTTCCTGCTTTTTCCAAACTGCATACAAAGTGATATCATGTGTTGTCACAGTGATATTTTGTCCCTCCTGATAAGTTATTCCGCTTCCATCAGGTGCAGTATTCCAACCCACAAATTCATAATTTTTACGTTCCAAAGAACCTTTTCCTAAAACCACTGCCTTTGCTTTCGTCTCATAACCCTGCTGATCTAAAATCCAAAGATTCTGACCACCATTCGCATGATAATGAATTTTAAATGTGTTTTTTACAAAACCAATATATGCATTTTGAGTTCGTGAATCCGTTGATAAAGGTGTTATCATTTTTCCATCAGTTACTTCAAATGAATTGCCTAACTCTTCATCTTTCATACATTTTGTTAAATGAAGACCATTCTGCTCTTCTACTTCAAGATATCCTTGTGATATCTCTTTTTGATTAACAAATTGATAATATCCATCTTTTGAAGTAGAAGTGGTAGCAATTAAATTTTCATTTTGCCACAAATTAACTTTCACTCCAGCCATAGGAATATCATTATCATCCATAATACCAGTTCGATTTAAATCTTGAAAAACATATCCCTGATACATAATAGGCATAAATTCGAGATGAATATGTAAAACTGATAATGATGCATTCTGAGACAACTCATTTAATAAATATTGAAAAGATAATGTCGTCTGTTGTAAAGATGAGATACGTTGTTTTTTTATAAAATCATTAAACTGTTGATAAGTTTCAGATTGTATATCCAAATATTGAGATATCTGATATTTTTGAGAAGCTGATATGAAATCTCTTTCATCTTGAAACCCAAAAGAAAGACATGTATTCAATTCATCTGGAATTTCTAATTTGACTTGAGTAAGTTGTAAATCATATGGGAATTCATTACGTATTGTCACATCTCTATGTATGACTTCTTGAGAAAGCAATGATGATAATTGGATATCTATATCTAAAGATAGTGATTGATTATCATCTAAAGTATTTTGGTCAATTGTAAAAGTATCATTATTTTTTGATGTTGTTGCTGAAACATTTTGAGTGAATAGACATAAAATGATTAAAAATAAGCTCACATACTTTTTCATAATAAATTCTCCTTTACACCTTATATGTTCTCCTACTTTTCATTATTTATACCTTTTCACTTTTTTCATAAAAAAAAGAACCATCACCAAGGTGATAATTCTTGATTTTTGTTTATAAAAGAACATTTTTGTAAACTCTTAGCACATTTTTATAGAAAATCTTTTCAATATCATCCTCATGAAATCCAGCATTCTGCAGCGCTTGATATAACATTGGCATATAAGAAGCATCTTTTATTTCAAGATTTTGTGGAATACCATCAAAATCACTTCCTAATCCAATACAGTCAATTCCAGCCAGATCACGAATATATATAATATGTTTCACCATTGATGATATTTTAGATAAAGCATCTTGCTGATCATTTTCATCTAAAAAATCAGCCGCAAAATTAATCCCCATAACACCACCACGTTGCGCCAATTTGACAATCATATCATCACTGAGATTACGAGCATGATCACAAACACCTCTTGCATTTGAATGGGAAGCAACAAAAGGTTGTGTTGTATATTCAAGAACGTCATAAAATCCAGCATCAGATAAATGGGAAACATCAATAATAATACCAAGCCTTTCACATTCTTGAACATATTGAATTCCAAAACTTGTTAATCCATTTTTTTCATCACAAGTATGATAGCCATGTGTCTCTCCTTGGATATCAAAATTTGGATAGCCGATTCCATTGGCAAAATTCCAATTCAATGTAATCATACGTACCCCCAGGCGGTAATAATTTCTTAGATAAGCCAAATCATTATGAACAACTGCGCCTTCTTCTAATGTTAATATTGCACTCATTTTTTGAGATCTCGCATTTTTTTCAATATCATCATAAGTATAAGCAATTTGAATCATATCTTGATTTTTCTCTAATTCTAAATAAAAAGTATCGATAAGATGTTGAACATGCTGGAATGGATCACCATCTTTTTTCAAATGAGTAAACATAGCGAAATTTTGCAGTAAATAATCACCTTTTTTCATTTTATTCAAACTGATATTCAAATGATTATCACGAAGCTCTACATTCTCTCCAGCTTTTTGTAAACGATTTATTTCATAGATTGTATCACAATGCATATCTATAACTTTCATATTTGATTCTCCTTAAAAATAGATTTCAGTCTCTTGATACTTTTTTGTTAATGATTGTGTTTCTTTTAACCATGTGATTGCTTGATCTAATTCATCACTTTCTAAATCTTCAAGAATATGAAAGTGAGATAATTGACAGATATCATATATACTTTGCCATAAATCATCAAAATTTTGACTTTCTATATCTGCCTGTTCACTTATTTCATAAGCATACATGGCATGTCCTATTTGAATTGCTTCTTCTTTTGTCATTTTCTTTTCTCCTTTATGCAATCAATAATAAAAGTGTTGATGCGACTATACATATCAATCCAAAGATTGTCTTGATATTTTGTTTTTCATGTAAAACAAATGATGCAAATAAAATGGAAACGACTATACTTAATTTATCAATCGGAACGACTATACTTGCTGGCCCATCTTTTAAAGCTGCAAAATAACATAACCATGACATTCCTGTCGCTATAGCTGAAAAGACAATAGCACCAACTTGTCTTTTCTTTAACTGCTTAAGTGGTTGATAGCTTTTTGTGACTCCCACAACTAGCCATGCCATGATGACAACAACGATAGTTCTTATTGCTGTCACTGTTTGACTATCAACATTTTGAATACCAATTTTGGCAAGAATTGAAGTGAATGAAGCAAATATAGCTGAAGTTATTGCATATATTAACCATTTTGAGTCCTTATTGTCAACATAATGTGTTCTTTTCTGCATAAGATAGGTTCCCAGAAACATAATCAAAATACAAACAATTTTTAACCATGTAATAGCTTCATGAAAAATAATAAAAGCAAAAATCATCGTTAAGAATGTACTTAATTTATCAATCGGAACAACTTGAGAAACATCACCTAAAGATAATGCCCGATAATAACATAACCAACTCATCCCAGTCGCTATTCCTGAAAGAATAATAAAAAACAAATGATAAGGCGTTAACCCTGCTAACGAACTTCCAGTGATAAAATACATCAACCATGTAAATAATAAAACAACAGTCGTTCGTAAAGCAGTCACATAATGAGATGATAAATCTTCTAATCCTATTTTAGAAAGTATAGATGTGAGACCAGCAAAAAAAGCTGAGAGAAAAGCATTAATAATCCACATAAAATGAATCAAACAACCCTAAATGCAAACATGCTTTATATATTCCATCATCATCTATTGAAGTCGTTACATATGTGGCAATTTCTTTGAGTAGAGGATTTCCCTGTCCCATTGCAACAGAAATATAGGCATGTTTAAACATTTCTACATCATTTAAAGAATCACCAAAAGCTATATATTGGTGTAAATGATATTGTTTTAATAGATATTCAATACCGGTTGCTTTACTCACATCAGCAATTGTTAAATCAGCATATGTTGATTCACCTGGCAAAACATTAATACCAGGAATTTCAAGAAATGGAGCATAGTTATATCCTCTTGGTCCATAAACAATCATGGCTTCGACACATTGCCCATCATATGTTCCTACCGGAGGAATGACACTCTTAAAAAATCTTTGAGACTTTAAAACATATTCATCTGGTTCCTTAGAAATGACTCTTGTCTTTGATTTTAAAACAACTGCATAATTTAATTGTTTAGCAATTTCTAATGTTTGTAGGACTGCTGATTCTTCCATACTTACCTGAAATAATATATTCCCATCAGCATCTAAAATTGTTTGCCCATTATTACAAACATAACCATCCCATTTTAACATTTCCATAAGCCCCGTCTTCATAAGAGAATCAACCCCTCTTCCTGAAGAAATAATTAATTTATAGCCTGATTCTTTTAAAATATGTAATGATTTTAAAGTAGAATCACTGACTTGATGATTGACATTATCACGCAATGTTCCATCAACATCAAAACACAACATTGGCTTTTCCATTTTTTCACTTCCTTTTGTTGTTATTATACTAGAAATGACATGATTTTCCCACTCTTTTCATGTATAATAACAATGAGGTGTCGAATATGAAAGAACATTTAACTATTAAATCTCATTTTGATCAATTACCTTTAGATGTAATTGTTATGAGTCCATCACATCCTCATGGGATTATTCAATTTTCACATGGTATGTGTGAACATAAAGAAAGATATTTTGATTTTATGGAATATCTTTGTCAACAAGGGTATGTCTGCATTATTCATGATCATCGAGGACATGGAAAAAGTATTTATCAACAGAATGATTTAGGATATTTTTATGACAATGGTCATATTGGTATTGTTGAAGATGTTCATCAATTAACCTGCTGGATAAAAGCACAATATCCTGAACTTCCTTGTTACTTATTTGGTCACAGTATGGGGTCTTTGATTGTCAGATGTTACTGTCAAAAATATGACTATGATATTGATGGGCTTTTTGTATGTGGAAGTCCAAGCCATAATGCTGCTGCTAATTTTGGAATTTGTCTTTCACGTATTATTGGACGTTTAAAAAATGATCATTATCGTCCACAAATGATTCAAAAGATAGGTTTTGACACTTTTAATAAAAAGTTTGATAAGACGCTTCCTAACAGTTGGATATGTAGCAATCAAGATGTTGTCAAAGCATATAATCAAAATCCACTATGTCGCTTTATCTTTACAACCAATGGTTTTGAATCACTCTTTCGGCTTATGAAAAGAACTTATTCTCTGCAAAATTGGCTTATGAAAAAGCCTCAATTACCAATTGTATTTATTGCAGGAAGTGATGATCCCTGTATAATTAATGAACATCAATTCAACAAAGCTGTTAATTTTATGAAAGAAATTGGTTATCAAAATGTATCATCACATTTATTTCCTAACATGCGTCATGAAATTTTAAATGAAATCAATAATCAAACTGTTTATCAGTATGTTTTAGATATATTAAAATCTTGGAGCAAATAACTCCAAGATTTATTTTTTTGGTAAAATATTCTGATAGCGTTTGGCAATATAATCATCTGGAAATTGTTCATCTAAATATTCGCTCACAAATGATTGAGGAGGAATATGCTGTTGGCGTTGATAAGCACGAATAAGTGCGAGTCCTGATATAGCAATATTATAAGCCATAAAAACAGATAAAACCCAAGTTAACTGTTTTCCCCATCGCACTGGTAATTCTTCAATCCTACGTGATAAAAAAGGATAAATATTTTGAATCCAGATAACTGCAATGAGTCCCCAAAAGAAACAAAAAAGCAGATTAATACGGCCATCTACATTAAATGGAATATCACTATAATCCCAAAAGCGAACACCAAACAATCCCTCAGCTATTAAACTACACGCATATTCATAAATACCTCCAGCTAAACTTCCTACAATAAATACTGAAAGATCACGTTGTCCTTCCATTTTATGCAATAACATCGTTAGAAGAACACACCCCAATCCCCAAACAATTGAAAACTGCCCATAAATCAAGCTGCTACGACTCATGAGTTTTCCCATAGTTAAATAACAAAAAACAATTTCTATAATTGCCCCTAAAAATGAACAAATAAAAAATATCCAGATTAATTTATAAATGTTATATCCCTTTGCAAAAGATTTCATATTCATAAGCTTTCCCTCACTTTTTGACATACTATACCATTATTATACAATATATGCAAATAAGAAAAGAACTTGTCTAAAAGACAAATTCTCCATATTCGTTTATCTCCTGTTCAATCACCATATGAGTCTTTAAAGAAGCCTGAATATCAATGATTCTTTGATTTGATGAACCTTTATATAATAATTCCATGCTTTTTAAAGACAAAATAAATTTTCCATCAACCAAAGTATCACAGAGTGATAAAAGTTTTTTCTCTTCATCACCTAATTCTAATATTTCTTCAAAAGTATAACCACTATAAATCATGACATGTAAATGCCTTTTCTTAACCTTCTGTACAAAATGAATAAGTGCCGTTGCCTGTAAAAAAGGTTCTCCACCAGATAGAGTCACACCATCCAGCAATGGATTCTGATCAATTTCTAACAGACATTGCTCTGTATCTTCAATATATCCACCATCTATAGCATGACTATCAGGATTATGACAACCAGGACAGTGATGCAAACACCCTTGTGTGAATATGACATATCTTAGACCAGGCCCATCAACAATAGAATCATTGACTGTGCCATACAATCTTATTTTCATTGATGAATACCATGTTTCACACGGTCAGCTTCTTCAGCCTTTTTACCGTCATTAAAACGATCAAGAGTACCCACCAAATATCCAGTAATACGACGAATTCTTTCAAAACCATCATGTTCTGATTCAGTGCGCCCACATTTCGGACAAACATCATCTATAATTCCATTGTATCCACAAACAGGATCTCTATCAACTGGATGATTAATGGCTCCATAACCAATATGCGCATCGTGCATTGCACGTACTACTTTTTCAAAAGCTGTTAAATTCTTTGTAGGATCTCCATCCATTTCAATATAACTAATATGTCCACCATTTGTTAAGGTATGATAAGGTCCTTCAATCCTAATTTTATCATATGCACTGATTGGATAATAAACTGGAACATGAAAACTATTGGTGTAGTATTCACGATCCGTAACACCTTCCATTTTCCCATATATCTTTCTGTCTAACTTAACAAAACGCCCCGACAGTCCCTCTGCTGGCGTTGCAATGAGTGAAAAATTGAGTTGATATTTTTGAGAAGCTTCATCCATACGTTTACGCATATGAGCGATGATTTGCAACCCTAAAACTTGCGCTTTTTCATTTTCACCATGATGATAACCAATCAAAGCTTTTAATGCCTCAGCAAGTCCAATAAACCCTACTGTCAATGTTCCATGTTTTAAAACTTCTCTGACTTCATCTGTTGATTTTAGTTTTTCTGAATCTATCCATACACCTTGTCCCATTAAAAATGGATAATTCATAACTCTGCGTTTACATTGAATTTCAAATCTTTCTAGCAACTGAGCAATACATAAATCAATCATTTTATCTAATTTTTCAAAGAACTCATCAACATCACCTTTAGACTTAATTGCTAAACGTGGTAGATTAAGAGATGTAAAACTCAAGTTTCCACGTCCTGGTGCAATTTCCTTCGTTGGGTCATAAATATTCCCCATAACTCTTGTTCGACATCCCATATAGGCAACTTCAGTTTCTGGTGTTCCTTTATAATATTGTAAATTAAATGGCGAATCTATAAAAGAGAAATTTGGGAATAAACGTTTAGCAGAAACACGGCATGCTAATTTGAACAAATCATAATTTGGCTCACCATTATTATAATTGATTCCTTCTTTGACTCTAAAGATTTGAATAGGAAATATTGGTGTTTCTCCACCACCTAAGCCAGCTTCTGTTGCCAATAACACATTGCGAATAGCCATTCTCCCTTCAGGAGATGTATCCATTCCATAATTAATCGAACTAAATGGAACTTGTGCACCCGCTCTTGAATTCATTGTATTCAAATTATGAATTAATGCTTCCATAGCTTGATATGTTTCTTTATCTGTTTCTTGATATGTCTCTTCACAAGTAAAGTTTTGAATCTTCTCAATTATTTGTTGACTAAAACCATATTGCAAAAGAATTTCTTTTTCAGCCAATAAATATCCATTATCCTCTAATGTAGGAAAAACATGAAGTGATTTTACTTTTTGTAATACCTCATTTACATTCATATCTGTTAATAATTCAAGAGCTTTTTTCAAATTTTTATAATACCATTTTTTATATGAACGTCTTACGCCTTCAGCCATACCATAATCAAAGTTCACAATTGCTTGTCCACCATGCTGATCATTCTGGTTAGATTGAATAGCAATACATGTTAATGCTGAATATGTTGTTATACTATTTGGTTCTCGTAAAACACCATGTCCAGTTGAAAATCCGTTTTTAAACAATTTTATGATATCTATTTGTGTGCATGTTGTTGTGAGAGTTAAGAAGTCCATATCATGAATATGAATATCACCAGATTTATGTGCAGCACTATGCAATGGATTTAAAACAAACATTTCATTAAATTGTTTGGCTGCTTCAGCTCCATACTTTAACATTGTACCCATTGGTGCATCAGCATTGACGTTAGCATTCTCACGTTTTAAATCGCTATCCTTAGCATCTTGAAAAGTAATTTCTTCCATTGTTTTCATTAAACGAGATTTACGATCTCGTGAACGAGTACGTTCTGCACGATACAAAATATAAGCTTTTGCAATTCTGACATATCCCTTTGATATCAATGTCTCTTCTACAGTATCTTGTACCAATTCAACAGTTGGAAGTTCACTATGTCTTGCTTCTAATTTTTCTTCCACCTCTTGTGCAACTGCAATAGCTGTATCTAGATCATATTTAGCTTCTGTTGCTTGAAAGGCTTTATAAATAGCTCCAGCAATCTTATTGACGTCAAACTGGTCCATTCGACCATCTCTTTTTCTTATATATTTTATCATATGCAACCTCCTTACATTATTTTTAGTATCTCATACCTCTTTATTTTTCTCAATTCATATGATGAATAGGTCACGTTTTTTTATAAGAAAAGGATATCTTTCGATATCCCCTCCATTATTATTCAATTGTTGAAATTCCCAGTTCATTAATTTTAGCTTTAATTTCCTCTATAGCCTGCTTCTCATCTCCACCATCTGCAATAATTTCTAATTGCGCTTTTGTAGGGATTCCTAAAGATAAAACTCCCATCATACTTTTCAAATTGACTTCTTTGTTTCCATAACGTAAAGAAACATCACTATGAAATTGTTTGACTGCATTAACAAGTTCTGTGGTAGGAGTAGCATAGAGTCCAACTGGGTCTGTTACTATGAATTTTAAATTTTGAGCCATATATGATTCCTCCCTTACTTTCTTAAGACCATTATACCACAATCATATTCAAGAGGACAAAGAAACAGACTTGAAAATTTAAAATATTTTATTTTTTTCTTCTTAATGAACGCTTAGAAGCGTTAAGACCTTCTTCTTGTTCATGAAAGTCCATAAATCCACCCATATCATAAACTTCATAACCCTTTTTATAAATCTTCTTATATGCCCTTTCACTAATTGCAGGATTAATAGCATAGACACAATAAATACAATCTTCTTCAGGATAATAATCCTCAAAATGGTCCATGATTCTTAATGGTAAACATTCAGCACCAGCAATGTGTAAATTATCAAAATCCTTTACTTCATCAGCACAAATAATAACATACTTATCAGGATTCTTCACATATCGACGATATCCTTCATTAATATCCAATTTCTTTATTTCTATTTTTTTACCAAATCCAAACATAATATTTCCTCCAATACTTTTATATAATATCATTTATTCATCATTTTTACTATTGCTTTTGTTTTTTTTATATGATATTATATTGTGGCAACAGAAATTGGCCTGTTGGAGAAACGGTTAACTCACATGCCTTTCACGCATGCATTCACGGGTTCGAATCCCGTACAGGTCACCATATTTTGTAGGGGTGTGGTTCAATGGTAGAGCATCGGTCTCCAAAACCGTGGACGCGGGTTCGATTCCTGCCACCCCTGCCATGAGAAAGTTAGAGCAAATCATTGCTCTTTTTTTGTCTAAAGTTAATCATATACAACCAAAAGTCATCTTTTTGTGATGAGTCATTTTGGCCAACATACCATTTTGATAACTCTTTATACTAACTAAAAATTATTTTCTATAAATTCAATATATTCTTTTTGCTATAAAAAAATAATTACTATGATATAATTATTTCAAAACATAAAAATGGGAGAGATATAATGAATAATTTAACTATGCAAAATTTAAATAGAAAAACAATGCAATATCTCATAAACAATATTTCTGTTGGTATGAGTTTAAAAGAAATCAAAGATATGTGTGAAAAATATATGCTTGAAAATGGTGCGGACTCTTTTTGGTATTGGAATGTTGGAGCATTAATATTTTCTGGTGATGAAACAACAATGTCCATTTCTGGAAAAAGATATAAAGTTGCAAATAGAATAATTACTAATAATGATATTATCACTATTGATTTAAGCCCACAAAACAATAAATATTGGGGTGACTTTGCAAGAACTATTATTATTGAAAATAGCAAAGTTATTAATGATATCAATAATATTCAAAATCAAGAGTGGAAAAATGGATTGTTAATGGAAAAATATCTTCATGAAAGGTTAATATAGATTGTAACAGATGATATGACTTTTGAAGAACTCTATTATATTATGAATGATATCATCAAGAAGAAAGGATTTGTAAATTTAGACTTCCTTGGTAATTTGGGTCACTCAATTGTAAAAAATCAAGAAGAAAGAATTTACATTGAAAAAGGTAATCAAACACAATTATCAAAGGTAAACATGTTTACCTTTGAACCTCACATTAGTATGCCGAACTCAAAATATGGATATAAAAGAGAAGATATTTATTATTTTAAAGAAAATAAATTAATCAAACTTTAAAATTTCAATCACAGTTTAGTGATTGTTTTTTTATTTAGCAATTATTGGATTCTTTTCTAGTTTATTAAGCCTCTCAATCAACAATTTTTGATTATTGAACTGATTTTACATTCATTTATAATTTGTAAATCTAACTAATTATCTACAAGATTTGATATCGATAAAATCATCTATCAAATTTTCATGAGAGCTTTTAAAACTGTTAACTCACTAGATGTTAATTGAAAACCTTGATCACTTGATTTTATAAAATGATCAGTTTGAAAATAATATTGTTTGATTATCTCCTCAGTTGTTTTGTTATAAAGCTTTTCCATATTCATAACATCTTCAAATTCATGTAATCTCTCTAATTTCTTTTTATTCATAATTTTCACTTCCTTTTTTATAATTTCCAATACCTTGCCTTAATCTCTTTAAGCCATCATTTAAGCGTTCTTGAGGGCAAGCAATATTCATACGTATAAAACTTTTTGCATTCTTTCCATATTCTTCACCAGAGGATAAATACAATCCAGTTGTACTTCTTATAAATTCAACTAACTCTAAACTGTTTTTACATACATGTGAACAATCAATCCATAAAAGATAAGTTGCCTCACTAGGAGTAACATGTAATTCGGGTAAATATGTCTTTATATAAGCATGAGCCATTTGCTTATTACTTTCAATATAACTTTTCAATTCCTCAAGCCACTTTCCACCTTTTTCAAAAGCCGTTATTGATGCTGTTATAGCAAAACTATTGGGTTCAGCAACTTCATCAGTGTTGATAGCACGATTGACCTTATGACGCAAAATAGCATTGGGTACAACAATACATGATGTTTGCAAACCAGCCAAATTAAATGTTTTTGTTGGTGCAATACAAGTAATACTGTTCATGAGATTTGTTTGAGAAACGCTTGCAAAAGGAACATACTCTTTCCCTGGTGTAACAATATCACAATGAATTTCATCAGAAACAACCACAACATGATATTGAGCAGCTAAATCACCAATTCGCTGTAATGTTTCTTGACTCCATATTTTTCCAATTGGATTATGAGGATTACATAAAATCATTAAGGTTGTTTGTGGCATAGCAAGTTTTTTTTCTAAATCATCAAAATCAATATTATATTCATATCCATCATAAACAAGATCACTTGATAATACACAACGCCCATTATTAAGAATTGAATTGTAGAATATATTATAAACTGGTGATTGAATGAGAACATTCTCACCAACAGTTGTTAATTTTCTCACAATTGAAGATATAGCTGGTACAACTCCAGTACAAAACATCATCCATTCTTTTTCCATATTATACTGATGTCTTGTTTGCCACCAGTATTGAATACTTTGAAAATATTCATCAGGAACAATATTATATCCAAAAATTTTATGACTCACTCTTTTTTCGATTGCTTCAACTATTTCAGGAGCTGTTTCAAAATCCATATCAGCAACCCACATAGGTAATTCATGCTTGGCAACATCCCATTTCAATGAATCTGTTTCTTTCCTATTTGTTAGTTTTGAAAAATTATACATATGAATCCTCCTTAAATTCTTTCGGCTATATTATCAACCATATTTAACAGTTTACATAATCACATTGATATGAGTCTCCAACAATTGGATTTGTAATCATAATTTTTGTATCTTGGGGATTAATTTTTGTTTCATCTAAAATAATTTCACCAATACTATGAGCTCTTATTACTCCAGATATAGGATTGGTTATACTATCAATATGCGAGACAATATCCGCATCAATATTTGAACAATACTCAAATGCCAAAGATGTATTGATTAACTTACAATTCACCATTTTCACATTATCCATATAACATAACCCTTGCAGACTTTCAATTGTACAATTGATAAAAGTTATATTTTTAGAATTCCATGCCAAGTATTCTCCAATAATTGTTGAATCATAGACAATAACATTCTCACAATTCCAAAAAGCATCCTTAGAAATTAACTTTGCATTATGAACTTCAATATTTTTAGCTCCATCAAAACAATAATTTCCTGTTAAATGCAAATCATCAATAATGATATTTTCACTACTCATTCCAAAATAATCACCTCTTGCACTGACTTTATTTAATCTTATATCATGACAATTCCAAAATGATTCTTGTGCAAATGGCATATCTACATTTTTTAATGTAATATCACTTGCACGTCTAAAAGTTTTAGGCGCCTCAATGATACACTCTCTCATATCAATATGATGTGTATACCAAATTCCTGAACGTGCTGTTTCTAAAAAAGTAGAATTTGTAACAACTACATTTTGACAATACCATAATGGATATTTCCATTTAAAAATACTTTGATTAATGTCTATATTTTGACTTTCTTTTAATGGTGATTCCCCATCAGCAAAAATAGAATCTTCAATTCTAACTCCATTACTTTGAAATAGAGCTCTTTCTCCACTTAAATATTTTTGTTTCACGAATTCCATAATCATTTCCTCCTTATTTATTAACTTGAAATGTGACTTTCACATCCTTGCTTCCAACTAAATTTTTTATATTTTTCAGATTATCAATATATCCTATCTTAGTATATTGATAAGGGGTGGAAAAACTTTCATAGAATAAAACAAGACAATTATTCCCAAAAAGCATAAGATCTCCTGTTTCAATTTGATCAATTGATTCGCTCATAATTGGCAGTTGAAAATCAAGATAATGATACTTCTCATTTCCATGTAATTCTTTCATTTGAATGGTTAATGGTAATCTATTGATTAGGCTTTCAACTGTATCATTTTGATAAAGATTGACTTGCCATTCTTGATTATTAATAATCATTGTTATAGTCTTCACTTGTTGCTCTCCTTGATTTGTTTTGAATTGATCATTGACAATTTTAGAATCTTTTTTTTGACAATTTAAGATTTTAAGATTTACGTTATGACAGCCTATAAGAATCATAATCAAACTGATGAGAATCATAATTTTTTTCATTGATATCACCCCCCTTTCTATTTAAGATTCATTTAATTCTACAATGATTTTTTTACCTCTTCATGGATTTCCTCTGTTCTCAATATTTTTTCCCATTTCATAAGCTTGTTCCAAAATATCATGATGATTGTTAACATCACCATATTGATCAATTCCCACCCCTTTAATAACACCTCTAAGACTTGAATGTTCAAAACAGTCTATCCAACCATATAAACCATGAATAAGATTGTCAATTGATTTTTCATTTTCATCAGCACAAGTTGCCAATAAGTAAACATCTCTAAAATGATAATCATCAATAAACAATGGATTTGTTCTATCTAATAATGTTTTCATTTGACCACTCATTTCATAGAAATAAACTGGTGTTGCAAAAACAATAACATCAGCATCTTTTATCTTATGGATAATCTCATTTGCATCATCTTTGATGATGCATTCAGTTCCTTTTTGACATACAAGACATCCCTTACAAAAATGAATATCTTGAGAGACTAGAGATATCTTTTCAACATGATTTCCTTTTTCCATCGCCCCTTTCACAAATGCATCTGCTAATAAATCAGAATTCCCACCCTTTCTTAAACTTGTTGAAATAACAATAACATTTTTATTTTCCATCACCATTCTTCTCCTTCTTTAACATAAAAATGAAATAATCTAAGCAATCTATTTCTTTTTGTACATGATGCATTTTTTCCATAAGTTTACATCTTTGACATTTTAAAAATAAAACTTGTTTATCAATATCACTATTTTGGCGAATCTCTAGAAATCTTTTTATTTGATTCTTATCACATCCAGCATCTTGTAAATTTTGTTCAATGTTCTCCTTTAAAAATTGAATTTTCATGATTATCACTCCTCATAAATTATTTTAAGACAAGATATATCAAATATCAAATACCTATATCAAATGGTAATGTATACTTGAAGAGCATATCTGAAATCATTATAATAAAAATGAGGTGAAGGATTATGGAATTAAGAGTTTTACAATATTTTTTAGCTATCGCAAGAGAAGAAACAATTTTAGGTGCTGCTGAACGCCTGCATATGACTCAACCAACATTATCTAGACAAATGAAAGAACTGGAAGAAGAATTAGGCAAACAATTATTTATTCGTGGCAATCGGAAAATCACACTGACTGATGATGGCATGTTGTTACGACAAAGAGCAGAAGAAATTGTCACTCTGGTTGAAAAAACCGAAAGTGATATTATGCTTTCTGACGCCTCTCTTTCGGGTGACATTTATATTGGAGCAGGTGAAACCGATGGTATGCGCTTAATCGCAAAGGTTATGCATAAATGCTGTGAAGTCTATCCAAATATTAAGTTTCATATTTTTAGTGGCAACTCACAAGATGTTGCAGATAAAATAGAAAAAGGATTGCTTGATTTTGGAATATTTGTAGAACCTGCTGATATATCTAAATATGACTTTATTAAACTACCATCATGCGATACTTGGGGACTCCTTATGCGAAAAGACAGTCCACTTGCAAATAAAGAAAGCATTCTTCCAGATGATATCAAAGATCTTCCATTGATTTGTTCAGACCAAGTTATGTTTCAAAATGAAATCTCTGGTTGGATGGAGTACAGTTATGATAAATTAAATATTGTTGCAACATACAATCTTATATATAATGCTTCATTATTAGTTGAAGAAGGTAATGGTTATGCCTTAACCTTAGATAGATTAATCAATACAACTGGTCATAGTCCATTATGTTTCAAACCACTTGAGCCTAAGTTACAAGTTGGATTGACGCTTGTCTGGAAAAAATATCATCTATTTTCTCGTGCAGCAGAATACTTTATTAAAACATTACGCCAAGAATTTGAGACTTATTAAAAAGATCTAGAATTGATATCTAGATCTTTTTGTTTGTATAGTTATGAAATTGTCTATCTAATCCATATTACAATACACGCATAAACAATCAGTGTTCCTATCAAATCAAATATCACAGTATTACTGGCATATGCAACATTTCGATCTTCACAAAAATGTGAAATATGAGTATTGGAAATAAAACATCAAAGACAATACTATTTGTACCATCTTTTTGCACTACTGTAATAAGTTCTTTAACTCTAGAAATAAATCATAATAAAACCATAATAATGTTGATATTGCTATCATAAATTTCTCCTTTTGTTCATTTACAATTTATATTCTAATGATAATTGTCATAAATCAAATACCTATTAAAAAAAACATCTTTATATCTTTTAAACATATGAAAACTCTTTATCAATATCATAAGTTCTCTGAGAAAAAAGTAAATATTTTCTTTAATAATTGAAGATAAATCAAGATATGAAACCAACTTTAATAAACTGATAATTATCTCAGAAGAAATTATACAGTATCAAATAATCAATAAAACTTTCAAATCATTATAAATAGCAGTTCAAGACCACATCAACAAACAAAAAAAGAGATGATTTTCAGTCATCTCAACAATCTTCTTCATAAAACTATCTATCATTCTTAACATTAACTCACATCCTCATAATCCCATATTCACTCTTATGATGATTATTTGCATGATTTTAACCTTAAATACATCATGAGCACTGTGACATTTATCACAAACCTTTCTATTTTCCTGACAATTCAGTTCTCTCTTGTATTGTCACATGAACTGTATCGCCTGGTTGCTTCCCTATTAATGCTCTTATATCTTTTCTTAAACCAAGAATATGATAAGGGGTTTTCATTCTCACCAAACTGCCATTGTACTCAACACCATCAAATGTTGCTTTGACTTTGACACGTCCTTTTTGAAATTCTTCACGAACATCATATGGAAAGATAATATATGCCCCATCAATATCTGGAACTTTTTGTATCTCAGCATCAAATTCATATAATTTTTCATTCATATTTTATCACCTTATTCATTATAACATCTTCTCTTAAGAATATACAATTTATACACGAATAATATTTATTATTTTGACAAATTCTTATTATTTTCTTTAACTTCACCCTATTTTCTATATAATGAAATCTAGGAGTGAAAGAGAATGAAAAAGGCGTTTAGTAATGAATTATATGTAGAATTACAATCAAAACATATCCAAGAAAGAATTGATCAGTTTGATAATAAACTTTACTTGGAATTTGGTGGAAAACTTTTTGATGATAATCATGCATCACGAGTTCTCCCTGGATTTGAACCAGATAGTAAATTAAAAATGTTATTGACTTTCAAAGACAAAGTGGAAGTCATTATTGCTGTTTGTGCAAAAGATTTAGAAAGACATAAAGTAAGAAGTGATTTAGGTATATCTTATGATGATGAAGTTTTAAGATTAATTGATGAATATCATCGTGTTGGTCTTTATGTTGGAAGCGTAGCAATTACACAATATCGCCATCAAAACGCTGCTGATACATTTAAAGCCAAATTAGAAAATAGAGGTGTAAAGGTCTTTATTCACTATCCTATTGAAGGATATCCTCATGATGTCAATCATATTATCTCTCAAGATGGATTTGGTAAAAACGATTACATAGAAACTTCAAAACCATTAGTTGTTGTCACTGCACCAGGTCCTGGATCAGGAAAGATGGCAACTTGCTTATCTCAATTGTATCATGAACACTTACATGGTGTGAATGCAGGTTATGCAAAGTTTGAAACATTCCCAATTTGGAATCTTCCTTTAAAACATCCTGTAAATTTAGCCTATGAAGCTGCCACAATTGACTTAAACGATGTCAATATGATTGATCCTTTCCACCTTGAAAAATATAATGAAACAACAGTCAATTATAATCGTGATATTGAAATATTCCCAGTCTTAAATGCAATGTTTAATAAAATCTTTGGTGAATCTCCATATGCTTCACCAACTGATATGGGTGTAAATATGGCTGGTTATGCAATTATTGATAATGAAGCAGCTAAAGATGCAAGCTGTCGCGAAATTGTTAGACGCTATTATCATGCTGAAGTTGATTATTTAATGGGAAAAATCAATACCAAATCACTTGAAAAAATGCAAATGTTATTATCACAGGCAAATGTCGATGCTAAAAATAGAAAATGTGCAATCTTTGCAAAAGAAATTGCAGAAGCAAGACAAGTTCCTGCATGTGCAATCGAATTGAATGATGGTCATTTGATTTCTGGAAAAACCTCTTCTTTGTTAAGAGCGTCAAGTGCAGCATTATTAAATGCTTTAAAATATTTAGCTGGTATTGATCAAGAAATAGAATTAATATCACCAGATATGTTACAATCTATTTTATCATTAAAAAATAATTATTTAAATATTGCTAATCCTTTATTAGACATTGATGAAGTTCTCTTGACATTAACAATAGCATCTTCATCACAACCAAATGCAAAACAATGTCTAGAAGTCTTACCATTATTAAAAGACTGTGAAATTCATTCAACAGTTATCTTAAGTAAGAAAGATACTGAGACATTAAGAAACTTACAAATGAATTTAACTTGTGATCCTAAGTCCGCTGGAGCTTAGGATTTTTTAGTAAAAAAAGAGAATCCTTTAGATTCTCTAATTATTGATTTGTGACATCTGTTGATATTCATCAGCCACACTTAAATAAAGTTGATAAAATTTATAATGAACATTATGCTCAGTTAACATGGCTTTATATGGAATTTTAGGTATCCCCTGCATCCTAAATAACTGTAATATAATATCTAACTGTTTATCACTCATTCCTGCAAAAAAAACAAACTCTTGTTGAAAATCACCAGAAATATTCTGTACTTCAGATTTTTCAAATCCATCAATATTTAAAATATGCCCCATTGTTTCATGTAATTGAGATTCATCAAGATATTGTATTTGAATATGTAATTGTTCAGCTATATTCTTTATATCTTTTTGAACATCATCAGCAACATGATATAGTAATAAAGTTTCTTTCATATAATTCCCTTTCCTACTGATCCAAATCACCAGTTTCTGTTTGAATCTTTTCTCCTGCCATTAACTGATCAATATAATTTGTTGTTTGTTGAATTGACAAATCAGATGGAACGACAACTGAAGCACTCACTCCACCTAAAGAATAGCAAGGCAAACTATCTGGCGTTCCTTCAATTTGATAAGATTGAATATCCCATGCTGGCATATCTGCTAATTGCATCTGCACTAATGCATTAATTTCACTTGATGAGAAATTCGTTTCAACACTTTGACTTACTGTATCAAGTACAGAAGAGAATGAAGTTAAAATAGCTGGTGAACCAATTTTCTTCACAATCGCTGAAATCATTCTTTGTTGATTACGTCCTCTTTCAAAGTCTCCATCAATAAAAGATTTTCTTTCTCTAACAAATGCTAAAGCTTGCTTTGCATTTAAATTGTTTTCTCCTTTTTTAATTTCATATTTCCCTATCTTTGTCGTAAAATCTTGTGAAGCATGAACTGTGACTCCACCTAATGCATCAACTATCTCAATAAATGAAGTAAAATTCATTCTAGCATAATAGTTGATGTCCTCATTTACTAAATCTTGTAAAGTATTGACACTTTCTTGTAAACCATAAATACCCGCATGTGTAAACTTATCCATTCCCTTACTTGTATGTAGTGGAAAATATGTATCTCTAGGAATACTGATCAATAAAATCTGTTTCGTATTGGGATTGACCCCTACTAGCATATTGACATCACTTCTTGAAACTGTTGATAAATCACCATATTCATCAATACCACTAATAAACACTAAGAATGGTTTTTGCGTCACATCAACACTCTTTGAACTAACTGCTTCTTCATCTTTTGTGACCTGATAAATAACACGTGTATCATCACTAAATGTATCTTTTTCTTGTTCTACTAAACTTCTAAATGCTTCATCTAAAAGAATAGCATCAACATTTTTATTATATAAAGCTGATAATAATGATTTAAAATCTTTATTATCTTTCAAATTAATATTACCAACATTCTTCTGAATTTCAGCAACTGCATAAGACATATTTTCTGTTCCAATTGATGAGATATACCCTACTTGATGTTTTGGTAGTTGTGTTTCATTTTTTATTTCAGAATTCTTTAAAACAATGACTGAAAAAGCTCTTGTTTGAAATTTATTTTCTGTCATTAAATTAACAGTTCTTCCTGCTTTATAAAAATAAAAAGAACCAACCATTAAACCACAACTTAATATAATACTTAGAATTTGCGTTATTAAAGACCTTTTGCTTTTTTCTTTTTTATAAAATATTAAAAAATATTCACCTACAAGCAAAGCAACAAAGAATACACCAACACCTATTAAATATTTCATTGGTATTAACTGTACACTATATGCCATTACTATTAATAAAATCATTGATATCATTTGAATACTAAAAACTATTCTTTTTAAATATTTGTTATCAAACGCTTTCATTTTTTCACTTCCTCATTTGATAGATTATCATATTTCTATAATTTTAGCAAATTATCTTTTTCTTTTGACAATTTCACACAGAGATGAAGAAAATATGAATGTTGATTTTTTTAATGAAATCATGTAGAATGGTTAAAATTATAAAAGGAGGGACTCACATGAAAAATACAATTTATGATTATGTTGATTTACGAGGTGATTTATCTCCTATTGACTTTCCATATAATGAAATAGACTTCTTGATTTTTAGTGAACTTTCTTATATTAACTTAGATGAAATTATTCAATTAGATTATGACCATATCATAACAATTCATGATGCATTTCTTGCATACAATGATTTTTATAAGAATACCAATATGCCACTAAATCCAACAATTAGAGAATCTTACACATTATTTGAAAAAATGGCTAAATCTTATCGTTATCAGAATATTCAAATGATAAGCTTTGTGAATGATATAGATAAAGAACTTATCAAACAATTCTCTGCAATGACATTGATATTAGAAAATCAGGATATGGTTGTTGTTTATCGTGGAACTGATGATTCTCTTGTAGGTTGGCATGAAGATTTTTTAATGTTATGTGAGAATGTAGTACCTGCACAATTATCATCTGTTGAATATTTAAAATATATCTCTGATTTTTCTTATTCTTATTCTTTGCTTGATTCACTCAAAAATAAATATTTGGCCCCATCCTTTTTTCAACGACTTAAGAAACACTTTCAATACAAAAAGCAAAGACCTATTTATTTAACTGGTCATTCTAAAGGTGGTAATCTCGCTATGTATGCCGGCTGCTTTATAGATTCAGAAATTCAAAAACGTATTATTCAAATCTATAATTATGATGGACCTGGTTTTCAAGATGAGATCATGTTATCTTCTGAATATAAGAATATGTTACCTATTATTCAGAGTTATATACCTCACTATTCTTTTTTTGGCATTGTGTTAGGTCATGAAGAGAATTATCATGTTGTTCATAGTCACTATACAGGTATGCTACAACATAATGGTTTTTCATGGGAAGTCGGACCTTATCATTTTGTTGAAGATGAATTGTCTTGTGAAAGTGTAAATTTCGCTATTAAAGTGTTACTTTTCTTAGAAAAGTTAAGTAATGAAGATAAACATCTTTTTGTTGATTCTATGTTTAAGTTATTTGACACATTAAATCTCTATACTTTTTCTGATTTATCACATATTTCTTATAAACATATTTTAGGTGCAATTAAAGAATTAACTTTATTAGATTCTAAAGTGAGAAAAATGCTTATTGAAGTCTTACATATGTTATGGCTCGAAGCAAAAAAGACAAAACCTGAATAGATAAACCATACAAGATTAACCTTTTTTCATATTTTATAATGAAAGGAGGTTTTTAAATGAAATCATATTCAAAAAATAGTTGTATTGTCATTATTATAGCACTCATATTAGCATTTGTTGCTTTTTTAACCCTTACCAATCTTGGCGAGTTATTTTATGAAGAATTCTTTCCTATTATTGTTATAGCAGTTGGTTTAATAGGGCTAATTAGTATATTTATAGGTTTTGCTATATTAGGTCAAAATGGAATTTATGATGCTTATAACGACTGTAGTCAGCTGGCTACAATTGGTGCAGCACTGCTAACAATCTTGGGATTTTTTCTTACCATTGTGAGTGGAGCATTAGGTATTATTTACTTTATTCTAGTTGCCGCAGCTATTTTTAGTTTAACTCTTATGGTTGGTGGCATATGGTGTTATCTGAATACTTTGCATCACCATAACAACAATTGCTGTTATCGTAACAACATGTAAAAGTTTTTGAAATTTATAGTTTATTTTATAATAATAGTTCCATTATCTAAAAAAAGATAATGGAACTATTTCATATATGATATATGACTTATTTTTTGGGTCTATGATTCTCTTCATCACTTAAAAAGTATAGTAATCACTTGGATCTCTATGACTCTCCCCATATCTCATAATATTTTGTTTTGGAGTCAAGGCTCTAACTTGCCACTTTGTTTTCTAGAATATGTTCTCACCTATTATCTAATTATATTATTTGATGATATTCTCCATTATCTTAAATAGTATTTTATTGGATATAGTGTTAGACCTTTGTAATGAATCAATAATATTGGCCTCTATTCCAAAATCACAATTGAATTCCTTTTCAAAATCAACACTTTGACCATTGGAAGTCGTAGCAGTTGCATTTGCTGCAATAGTAATGAGACGCTTCAATTTTGATTCCTTCTTTTCCTATATCACCATCTTTCATATGAATAGTCAGATATTATAATAAAAGGAACTCTCGTTTGTAGTCATAGATTTATTTTCAGTAATAGGATGATTAATAGATAAGAGAAGAAGGGATTCTATAAAGCAACAAAAAATACAACATACGATAATGTAATTATTTTACCAAACATTGAAAAAAGATCTTATCAATGTTACACATTATATACATCGAAAACAAGCTTAACAAGAAATATATTATAATCCCCAAAGAATGTACATTGCTTTAAACATTCAAATACCTTTACAATTTGAAAGAATTTGTAGTTCTACAAAGTAGCTTCACTTTATGTTTGTTTTTAAAGCAAATTCACAATTATATTTACACAATATTGTGTATGTATAATTGAAAATTCATCTCCTGATTCATCATGCTTCATAATCACTTGTGTATCTTTAAGGCGTATAAAAGTTTCTTCAATAAGAAGATTATAAGCCAAAACAGACACTACACCCATAAAGCAAACACTAAAAAAAACTGTACATCTGATTAAATTTTTCTTATTTATATATTTCCTCCCAAATTCTTGACTTTAGCCACAAAATATTTAGATTATTTCTGAATAATAAAAGTTAACTATGAGATAAATTTAATATTTCAAACAATAGCTTATTATCTATTTATTGTTAAATCATTCCATACATATATAAATTATAGCTTTAAAAAAAATAAAAAGTTACTCCAATATATTGCTCGACAAAATTTAACATTTAGAAATATAATAAATCTGTTTATAGAATAGTTAAAACAATCATCATTAACACCACTAAAATTCTATTTTGTCAAAATAAAAAGCTCTAAAGAAATATCTTTAAAGCTCATTTATATCTTGGTGCCATGATGGCTAATTAACTCGAACTGAACAGATTAAATATATAATAATTATGGTAATACACGTTGAAAGACTTTGGCAATTATCATTATTTAATTTGTTTTAACTACATATACAGTATACAAAATATTTCAATATTTGTCTAGTCGAGTTTGACTTTATTTTAAAGTTATTTTTGAATATATTCTATTTTAACAACTATCTTTGCATGAACATCTACAATGATTCTAGCAATATGATTATTAACAAAACTACATCTCTCTAAGTCTGTCATTTGTTCCCATCTTATAAAGTCTATAAGTTTATCAGTGCTGATTTTGGCCATTTGTTCTTTCTTATCATACTCTAATCTATAAAGTGATGTTAAATAAACATTTAGATCCATTTTATTATTTATATACTTATTATGTATATCTTGAATTTTTCTATTGATGCTATGATACTTCCTAAGTGCCTTATTTGTATTATTCTTTATCTCTTTAAGGCTAACCTCTGAAGATATAGCATATAAACTTTGTTCAATAATATAATCCTGGTTAATTCTCATTTTGCACTTTGGGCATACATAATAAAAATATTGCTTATTTCCTTTTTTTGTACTACTCAAATCAAGTATTTCACCACATACACATTTGATTTTATTTCTAAAATAGTATCTACTATCATAATTATCTGCCCTATGCCTTTTTGAAATCATTTTTTGTATTTCTTCAGCATCTTCTTCATTATAAATTTTAGGACATATATTTGTATAAGTTTTTCCTTTGTAATGGAACAAACCATAATACCATTCTCTCTTTAGCATTTTTCTTATTTGTAATGATGACATCGTAATATCATATTCTTTTAATAAATACCTTTCAACTTCTTTTATTGTCATTCCACTTTTTATTTGAACTACAATGTCATACAATATTTTCTTTTCTTCTTCATTTACACTTAATATGAGATCTTCATTTTTATTATAACCAAATGGTTTAGAAGCATATGGCCACTTTCCTTGTCGGACCATTTCTTCTAAACCATCATTAGTTCTTTCTATAATTGTCTCACGTTCCCACTGTGCAATAATTGCTAATATTCCAACAAACAAACGTCCATTAGCTGAATTGATATCTATGTTATCCATAACTGCAACTAAATTACATTTATGATCAATCAGCATTTCAATCATATTATATATATCAATAACTGACCTACTTAATCGATCTAATTTATAAATATATATTGCGTCTACTTTATCTTCTTTAACATCTTTAATTAATCTCTTTACTTCAGGTCGATTAAGATTTTTAGCACTTATTCCCTCATCAATATAATAATTAACTTCCTCAACCTCGACATCAAACAATGATAGATAAGCATCTATTTTACTTTTTTGAGCATCTATCCCATATCCATACAATGCTTGCTCTCGACTTGATACTCTACAATAAACTGCTATTCTTAATTTTTTACTACAATCATCTAATCCTATATTGTTACTTATTTTCCTCATTTTTCCTCCTACCGATAATTGCCTCTAACATTATAGAAAAATATTAGAATGTCTGTGGGAGTTATTTCAGAAAATAAAAAAATGCCTCAAGTATACACTTGAGACACCTTTCATCTTTCAACAAACATATAATATCATAACTTCATTAATAAAGCAAGTTTTAACAAGACAATAACCTCTGCAATGTTATTTCATAATAATCTGAATTTTTTTCAATACCAATATAGTTACGTTCCAATTCTTTTGATGCAACTGCAGTAGTACCAGATCCAAGAAAACAATCAAATACCACATCACCAGGTGCACTTGAATTTTGGATCAGGGTTTTAATGATATCTATTGGTTTAATAGTAGGATGCCCATACAATTTCTTATCTTTCACATTTGTGGGAGTGATCCAGTACGTTTTACCAGTCTGATATGTTGTATGAAGTGAAATACCCTTTCTAAAATATAAGCAGTATTCTTTATCATTCATATAATTCCTACCACAAGTAGGTATTGGGTTAGTTTTAATCCATGTAAGTATTTCAAAAGAACATTTATGAATACCTACAAAGTAGTTTAAGTATGGTAAAATTTGTTTCTTATTACACCATATGTATATATTTGGTTTTTTCATAATTCTCATGAATTCATCAAGAATATCTAACTTGATACCATTTGCAACATCCGAATCTTGTAATTCATTAGTTAATTTTAACATCTGTTTTGAAATTCTGCCATTACCACTACTACCTTTACTAATTAAATATGGTGGATCAGTAACAATAAGATCTATTGATTTAGAATCTATTTTTTTAATAACTTCATAGGCATCACCTAAGATTATTGAATTTAATTTAACTTCTTTAATCACCCTCTTATATTTTTTATTTTGAATAGCTATCTGTAAGATATTATATCAAAGATAAATTTAAATATAAGACTTGATTTTAAGAAAAGTAATGAAATTTCATTTTTAATCCATACTAAATTACTCTCTCCATTTCTTTTAATAACAGTCATATTATGTAAAGATTTATAGATAATGTACCAGTAACTGGTACATTATCTAATTCTTTTCTTCATGTTTTTTTCAATATTTTCAATATTTACATTCAACTCTAATAATTCTATTTCAGCTTTAATCAGATTTAATGCTTTAGTTTTTTCATCTATATAATCCAATTCTTTATCAGTTTTCATCTTGTCTTTAAACTTCAACAATACATTTTCAGCTATTTCTTCTCTGTATGTTTTCTCATTTTCATTTGTATTGTATTTTCTAATAAATATTGCTTGCATAACACTTAAAATTGATGCAACAATCAACATACCAACTATACACCATTTTAATATATTAAACGCAGATGTCCAACTCATCTCATATTGTTTAAGCCACGACATATCTACCCCATGATTACATATATATATCATAAAAAATAATACAAAGTATGTTGTCATACTTTCTGCAAAATATTTAAATTCTCCATATGTAATATACCATGTTCTATTTTCCAAAAATTTAATCTTATCAATTATCATTGCTATCCCATATATTCCCCAAAACATTAACATCAGCAAAATTACTATTGATGCAAATATATCTAACGCTTTAAAGCTAAAAATAGAATTGATATTAGTTTTCACATTTTCAGAAAATAAATCAATTATTTTATTATGAGTAATTAATTGATAAATATCAATTAACAAAAAAATAAAAATTAATTTATCAGCACTTCCTAATCCATTTCCTCCAGGAAGAATTGACAACAATGTATTTATAGGTTCTTTTGTTATTTTGGGTATTTTCACTTATTCTTACCTCCAACAGTTTCTAAAGGTATTTTATCATATTATATTAGTATTATCTATATATCATTATAAGTATTAATTAGTATTATTAAGTTATTTAAGTAGTATTAAGTATTGGTATATATTTTATATGGTTAGCGTTTTTATTTAGTCCATATGGTGGGTTATCTCAGTTAATATATAATAAGGATATAAATTATATAGTAGTTTACGGTATTAATTTTTCTTAATCTCTTGGAAAGTATTGATATACATAGATTTTGCTATGGTTTTAAGTATCGTAGTAGTGAGATAGCCAAGCCATAGTCAAACCATATTAAAAACCATACCTTAATTAGCCATATTTCCAAGTAATTTTATTTGTTGATCAGCATTAAAATCATAATAAATATCTTCTAATGGATGAGATATAATATCACTATACCTAGTAATCAAAACATTCATTTCTTTATGATTATCTGAGAGTGTTATTTTCTCTTTTAAAACATTATATTGACTATTGGTTTGTGCAACATATAAAACACGATAACTTATAATTGGTAATCCCCACATTTTTCCATAATCATTGTTTGAAAATGAAAAAAAGTAATTGATCATTTTGCTAGAAATACGCTCCATACTTGCATAGCTTCTTTCAAGTTCTACAAAAACAATAACACATCCTGGAGATCCATTTTTTTGCCTAAACAACAAAGCTGCATCAGGCATGTTACCAACCGATTCCAAATAAGATTCCTTTTCATTTAATATCTGAAAAAGTTCAAAATTACTATTCCCATTTTTATAACCTAATTGAATTGTATCACATACAGTTGTTAATTGGACTTGATGATACATTCTATATGGAGAAGCATTTTTAAGAATACTATTATAATCATGAACGATGACATCTGCTCCATCGAGTAATCTTTGAGCCATTACACCCAAGCCAATAATTTTATATGCTTTCATATTGGTTGATGAATATTCTGGTGGTATAAATGTTTTCTTCTCAAACAAATATCTATGATGAATAAGCTGATTAATTCTATCTGTAACAGTTCTTGGTTTACAATCAGTTTTATAAAATTTGTAGATATAATACATATCCACAAAACCATGTTTATTGATTCTTTGAAATAGTTCCATATCTCTAGAGTCTATCTTAGGATAATTTCTATTACCCATGTAAACCACCAACTATAAAAATAATTGTTAATATAGTTATAAGAGCATATACAAAACTGATCATTGAATTAATCTGATAATACCAACTATGATTATGATATGTTTCTTTAGATTGATTTTCTTGTTGATTATTTCTATCTGATTTTTCATCTCTTATACAGTATTTATATGTAATCCAAGCAAACACAGCTATTATTACCAAAATTAGAAGTCCCTTATTTTTAAAGTTTATAAACATATCCATAACATATGATACTGTATCGCCAATGATTACTAAGTATGTATTCTTTCCACCAGTAAAGCAAAAAGATATATACATTGCAAAATTATAATATCCTACTAATCCTAAAATTGAAAAATATAAAATAAATGGTCTTCTATATTTATAAGGAATAAGATTGATCAACTGATATCTCATTCCTTTTAAGATGTATTTTATTCGTCCCATGTTGTTTCTTCTCCTTTAATTTCTATTTTTGTTTTTTCGCCATCCTGAACGCTTAAAAGAGCATCACCCTCTGTTAAAAGTTCGTTCTCGATTTCTTCAATATGTTTTTTTCTGCCATGTCCTTTAAATACAATTTTTTCTGCTTCAGCTTTTGACATAAAATCTCTAGCCATTAATTCTTTTGCAAATTTTCTATTTTTATCTAAGTTCTTTTGTACTTCAGACGGATTAGTATAATCCACTAATTTCCCATTAGTATAGCGATATGGTGGTTTAGCCTTAATAAGAATACTTCTCTCTTTTCCTTGTTCTTCCATTGATAAATAGCCTACCATTGATGGTAATTGCATAAGATCATTTTTACTGACATCTTGAGATGGTATTCTTCTTTGCAGTTCCATTGCAGCTCTTGCTTTCTGCTTAAATGATATGATCGTATTTATATTACCAATAAGTTGTTCTGAGTAGTCAGGAGAGAATTGCTCAAGTAACTGTGTAATAAGTGTTAATGATAAACCTGACTTTCTTAATTCAGCAACTACTTTTGGAAAAATAGGCATCTGTATCTTGTGACTTTCATCAACAAGCAATAGATGCAACTTTGAAAAGTCAGGTCTTTTCTTGGCTTCTAAATAATATTGTGTAGTTAAATATCCACAGATAACCTTAATATCAAAATCACTCATAGATTTTAAGTTAAGCAATATGATATATCCCTCATCCATCCATTTTCTTATATCCTTTAAAGCATCATATTGGCTTGTCAAAGAAAACATCAATTTCTTTTTCTCTGAATTCTTAAATGATGCTAAACGATTTAATATCGGATCAGCAATCGACTGATTAAATTTAGTGTTCTTTAAAAAGTTAATTTCATCTTCAGCATAGATATTTCTAGAAATCTTATTTAACAGACGATCTCTAAAAGTTGAATCTCCTGAATTAAAGATCTTTTCAATATCAAAAACAGAATGCTCTTCATCGTCTAGCAATAATGATTTAATCGCTGAAGTGAGCATTCTGTCTACCTGGATAGTATTCAGATCTCCGTATAATGATTTAAAGAAATCTAATGTTTCTGTAGAATCAGTTGAAGGATTTAATAACGCCATTGGAAAAATATAATCATCAGCTGAAAGATCTACATATCTAACTTTTTTTAAGAGTTTATTAATATCATATCCATCATCTTTTAATTTTAAAATTTTATCAATAACACCTAAAGCTGATGTTTCAAGAGGATCTATAAATGTAAACCCTATATTATCCTTTCCAGTTACCTGATCATAAAGTATCTGATCTATCCATTCTTCTATTTCAGCAGATTTTCCTGATCCAGTTGTTCCAGTAACCAAAGCATGTTTACGAATATGATCAATATCAATATACGTTTTCCTTTCATTTTGTATAGGGTGATACAATGTTCCAGTATAGATACCAGTTGCAAATTCATTATCTTTAAGTGTAACTTGACCTGGGAGCAAATGATGAATCCTATTTAATGTAAGATCATCTTTTTTATTTAAAGTCGGTATCTGTATAAAATTCATTGCTTCACTGCCAGTAAGTTTAATTGGTCTTATGTCATATTTATATTTTGTCCATAACTGTTCTGATGAAGCAGTCAGTGATGATATACTATCTGAAATATTTTTAACTTTTGTTCTGGAGTATTTTGTATGTCCTGATACATGGATCATAAGTTCAATTAAAACATCTGTAGCCATTCTACTCATAAAAACATTGTTTTTATTGTTCATGGATGCTTTAACGACTTTAAAACTAATATCTATTCGTGTTCTTGGTTGCATCATTCCCAAAATATTCATAAAAATAGAATCATTACAATATGTTGCCAGTCTGGGCTTATCTCCAATTTTATGATCATTATTTAAATAAAGAGTATTAACAGTATCATGTGATTGCAGCTTCTCTTTAGCAACAAATATATCAGCTTGTTCACCCAACAAAACATGAAGAGCATTTATAATAACTTCGTGATTTAAATTATCTTCTATATCAATATAAAAATTAAGTTTATCATCTTCAGTACAATCAATTATATAATGCATTTGAAAATTTTGGATTATACTTTTCCAAGAAAATTTATTCTTAACAGATGCAATTGTCTTAAAGAACATATTCATTTTCTCCTGATTAAATTGATATGACTTTCTTGGTAATATCTGATATAACATTCCTTCTACCTCCTATATTTCTTAATCATAATAGATTTTATCTTTTTCATCTAAACTGCATAGTAATTCTTTTGATAGTTCAGTTTTGTTAGAATTTTTTAAATCTGTTATAGTTTTACAGAAACTTTCTAATGATTCAATATCATTACGAACAACTGTAAAGCATTCTCCATTAGATAATGTAAACTGCCACGTTTTATCATAGAAATATCTTTGTTCAATAAGTTTCATTTCTTTTATTTCAGGATGTGTTAAATAAAACTCATCTATGATTAATTGTTCCTTTTCATTACAAGTATCTTTTTTCTTCTTTCTTTTTCTAAATATGTTATACATAATTATCTCCTTTTATTTTTACTTTTGATATAATAAAAGACTACAAAAAGTAGCCTATAGTATTTAAATATGATATAATTATTGTCGAAGATAGTGATCTGTTGATTATGCGTTCACCGATTCCTCCCTGACTTGACAGTTAGGAGGTGATACTTTTGACTGAATACATTTTGATATTACTTATTCTCAAAGAGATAAAGGAAATCATAATTCAAATAAAAAAGTAGTCATCCTTCCGATAACTGACAATTAGCGAAGGATGACTAAACCAAATCAATAGCATTGCTATCTTCACCTTTTATTATACCGTTTTTTATGCATTTTGCAAGAAGAATATATCTATAATAAAATGTACCAGTCACTGGTACATTTTATTGTCCTCTTACTTTCATAATCAAATGCATGGTGGCTATTTGATCTTTTGAGTTATATGAAAAACCACCCATTTTTCCATTAAGTTGCACTGATAAGGAACCATTAGGAGATATTGATAACCCACTATTATAATCATTCATAAGATTATAGTTATTGAAGGCAAGATATATCTTTTTTGTATTAAATGGCATTCTCTTAAAATCATTGTTCATTTCAGCAAAATCAAATCCATTATACAGATTAATTTTTAACTTACTTATATCTATTGTTCCTATACAGTTATTTTGAAGAGATAATGCATTGATCTTTAGATCTACTTTTCCTGGAATTTGATAAATATCTAAAGATTCTGGAACTGTAACATCCAATAGGATAGAAGTCCATTGTGCATATAAAGTTATATTCTCAGCCCCCATAATTGATGAACTATTGACCAAAACACCTCCATTTATTGCAGTGAACCACCCATTGAATATATATCCTTCTTTTGTGGGGACTGGTAGGGCTCCATAATTTTGACCATATTTAACTGTTTTATCTGAAGATGAAACCAATCCACCATTTGGATTAAAATGTATTGTATAGGTATTTACTTGCCAATTTGCAATATAGTTCTTATTACCTATGCTACCATTTGAAATAGTAACATTTGTTTGAGCAGTGTTGCTATTACTTCCAGTCCATCCTAAAAATGTATGTCCTACTTTTGTAGGATTTTTTAATGTAAATGTAGGACTTGTAATATTATAACTAGATGGATTATTGCTAACTGTTCCACCATCAAGTTCATAAGATATGCTATATGTTGTAGGAGTCCATGTAGCAATTATTGTCTTGTTTGATGTTATATTAGTATATGATTCATTCCATCCTGAGAATGTATATCCTGGCCGAGTTGGTGGTGTTGGTGGAGTCGCACTACTACTATAAGAAACATTTTGTGTTTTTAATATATTGCCCATCCCATCATCAAACTTGACAGTATAGTTATTAATTTTAAATGTAGGCTTAACTGTTAAAGCATTACTGGTCATTCCTACCTCGATTTGATACCAACCATCCTTTGATGATATCGATGATGAACCAACTGTACTTCTTAATGCACCATTAAAATAATAATATGCTCGTTGTGTTTCTGAAATTGTCCATCCAGTAAAAGTATATCCAGTTTTTGACACCTTTGGAAGTCGAACATATGGTGTAGTTGCAGTAACATCAACAGTATTAAATGTAAGTGTTGATGCCGTATTACTACTCCAATTCCCACTAACATTCCCACCTAAACTATACCAATTTTTATTAACCTTTTTATCGGCATCATACCATATAAGTTGTGTTCCAGTTGCTGGAGCAATAGAATTATATACTGTTCCTCTTACATCCTCCTCACAATAATAGCGAACGCTTGGATTTTCAGTTATATTAACACCACTAAGATCTATGTTTAATGATTTTGTTAATGATCCTGATGAATTTGCAAGTATAACTTTAAATCGTTCTTCTAATGTCACTAATGCATATGAGTTTTTAAATGAATGACAAAAAATAAGAACTAAGACAATTGCCACAATACTTATTTTTTTAGATTTCATTATTTAAAACCTACAGTCATTATAATTTCAAATGGTTGATCAGCAACGATTTCAGTGGTAGCATTTGAATGTCCAGTAAAAGAAAGGTTCTCATCACATTCTGGATCTACTTCTATAACTTCTTTATAATCTGTCATCATATCATGATTTCTAAAGACAAGTGAGGCTTTCTTTGAGTTCATAGGTAGCTTTGAGAAGTCTGATATATCTTCAACTTTCGTATAATCATTGATTGCTAAAGCTGAAATGTTTTTAATTTGGATAACTCCAACTTTAGAATTATTTGTGATTTTCATATCATCAATATCTGCTTCATTAGAATTTGCTTTTACATACATAGAAATACTTTCAGGAACAGTATAGTCTAACACCGTTGCTTCAACATATAAATTAACTGGAACACTTTTATCTTGTTCACTTGCTACTGATACTCCTGACAACATTAATACAGATGTTAATAAAATAATATTTTTATTCATTTTTTATTCCACAATCAATTTTATCTCAGCATAATGATATCCCATTAACTTTTGCTTTAAATCATAGGACTCAATTTTTACTTTAATAAAATAATTTCCTTTCTCTAAATTTTTATTTAATTGATCTGTTTGAATAGTTCTATTGTATTCAACTAGTTGACTATCATAAACAATATCTTCATTGTATTCAAAAATATATCTTAAATATCTGTTCTTATTCAGATTTTTGATACCCATATTTAGCATATTTTTACCATCACATGATATTGCTGATGAAATAATTATCCTCATGTCTGTTGAACTTCTTTTTTGAATAATCTCCGTTGTTTGATCTTTTCCAGTATTATTAATTTTAAGATTTTTTCTTTCATCTATAGATGAAAAAAGTGCTATCACAGTAGTAATGCTTAATAACATAATGATAATAATTATAAGAATGGGAAACCGTCTTTTTAGGACAATGTATTCATTATTATTTACTGGTATATATCCTTTTTTGTAGCCTAATACAACTTTATGATATTTATAAAAGATATCATCACAGACAATGATATCTTTTTCTTTATCTTTTGTTTTCTTTAAAGTTGTTTGTCCTATCACTTGATGATTCTTATCAGGTCTTTTTATATAAGGTATCCCTTGAAAATATTTTATATCTGTTTGATCTTTTTGATAATCAATATATTTTATCAACTTTTTCTCTCCTATCTTTTTTAAATATTTTATTCTAAATAAATAAAGCCGGCAATTTTTCTTCCTCTAGTTATCAGGTTTTTTCTATACTGATTAAAATTATGTGTTGATACTCTTATATGTTTCAATGCCTCTTCATCACTTGCATAGATACCAACCCCATCAGGTGGCATATAACCAGTCCAGTTAACATTTCCTTCAGAAACCGTAATATTTTCTCCATCCCATGCCTCTATAAATGCAACATGTCCAAACGTTGTACCAGTGATAACCATAACACTATTTCTAGAGGGTGTAGAGCCCACTTTAAACCCCATATTTTTAGCTAAATCATACCAATGTTTGGCATCCCTAGTAGGCAATTCAACCCCAAACAACTGATTTGATCGTGACCAGGCAAACCAGGTACACTGACCATTAAACTTGGGCCACAAGGGGTTATTGTGCTTGTATGAGGGGTGATTTATATCAATGTTGGTTGTATCATTTGTACCAGTTATATCGCTACCTGAAGGTGTGTCTCTCGTTTTGTTATTAACAAAAGCCATTGGAAAAAGAAGAATAACAAGAAGAGAAAAAATGAAAGGAAGAATAAATAATTTCTTTATAATCTTCAATTTATTTTTTCCTCTAATCCAATAGTGATTCCATAAAATCATCCATATCTTTTACTTTTTCCTCTTCTACTTCTTTCTCTTTAATTACCTCCATATCTTCAAACTCATCTTCGACCTGATCTTCTTTAGTGATTTTCAAATCATCTAAAATATCTTTTTCTTGAGAACCAGTATCTTTAAGTTCATCATCCTGAGTATTCAGTGAACCACGTTCCTGATCATGAGGTTGAAGTTTTTCTTTTTGATCAGAATTATGATCCTCATTCAGAAGTGAATCTTCCTCAGAAAGATCACTCTCTTCTAACTCAATACGATCATCATTTTTTGCTTTCTCTAAGGAATCATCAACAACTATATCCTCATCTATTTGATGCTTCTCATCAAATTCAACTTCATCTTCTAATTCATTTTCTCCAAATTCAATATCATCATTTTTAAAATCAATAGCACTCTCTTGATCATCTGATTCAATATCTATATTATCATCCACTTCTGCTAGAGATTGAACAGTCTCTTCTGATTCATGAGTAGTGTCTTCTAATTCTTGATCAATATCTTCTTGAATCTCTTTTTCTGTGGAATCAGGATCTAGAGGTTCTTCATTTTCAGTAGAATTTAGATTGTTGTCTTTAGATTCTGCACCATCATTTTTTAATGGTTTTTCTAAAGCGTCATTATCGTTATTCGTTGGATCAATATCATTGTCATTTTCACTTTCTGAAAGATCATCATTATCTTTCGCCATTTTTGATAATGCTTTTTGTACCGATCCATTGTTTGAAGTATCATCAGATGGATCCGGATCCGTATCATCATGATTTTTAAATTGACTCCACATATCACCTGGTGTGATATTTCCACCAATAATTCCTTTGGCAAGATTAATAACTCCATCATTACCATCAATATCAAAAGTTGACATAATCTTTTGCCAAATTTGTGGTGCATGTGTTACAAGAAAATATATTGCCAAGCACAATATGACATCAAACGGAAGGATAAGTAGAAGTGATGCTTTTTGAGCTGATATACCATTTATTAATAAAACAATAAATGATAAAAACATGTTAAAGACAAGATTGGATAATATAAAAGCTATCATCCACTGCATTCTTCCCATAAACCAATTAAACCCTAATTTTCTATCTTTTTTAAAGAGCATAAAAACCAGTGCATAAACAGACGTTACTATTGTAATTTCTTTTAAAAAGCCTATGGCCAATAACAAAAGTGAAGATGCACCAATCAAAAATCCCATTAAAATTCTATGAATAAGAAAAATGACTGATATTCCTAATATTGCAAGAACTCGACCACTGCTATAGCCAATTTGATCATTACCTAAAATCTTACGCTCTTGATAAGAACGTCTTTGGCTTGGTTCATTGAGTAATTTTTCAACACGCTCTTTCCCAGTGACAGTTCTCTTTGTTCCATCACTTATTGGAACATTTTCAATATCACCAACTTGTTCTGCAGTTGTGACTCCGAAATGTCGAAGTACAAATCCTTGCTTTTGCATAATATCAAAAATTTGGCTTTTCACATTTATTTCAAGAGGCAAATCACTGTCATACTGATCCTCAAGTAAATTAAAATTCTGAACAACTGATTCAGTGGCCATAACTTCCACCTGAGAAATAATGCCTCTTCCATATTGAGCAATAAACACGATCACCATACATGATACAACAACTTGTGCAGTTATCGTTATAAGTGTACTGATAGTAAAATGCTTGTTCCATTGTGACATGAGTTTCATGGCAACTGATAAGGCTCCAAACATAAACAGTATCTTCATAAACCAGGAGTTGGGATTGCCCCAATTAAATATAGCTTTATCGAATATATCAAAAACCCCCTGAATGATTGTTTTCCAGAAACTACCTGAAGCAACATTATAAAGTATAAGAACAATCAAACTTATAGCTTGGCCAATCATTTCAATAAGGCTTATAACAATATTAACAATATGCATAATAATTGTATCAGGGTCTAATAAACTCAAATTATATGATAAAGCAGTCACACTTGAATTTGAAAAATTCTTAACATAATCTTGCTTTAACTCTTTTTCTGATATCTTACTATCAATTGACATGATAGCTCCAGTATAAAAAGGAGCAGTTGACAAATTAGCTGCTCTATCCTTGACACACTGATCACGCAATTCCTGAGTCGCATATGAATCACATCCAGTAGTATCTTCTTTATTCTCATCAGTTTCCTCTTTTTCAGTGTTATTATTCTCTTCAGTATTAGGTGGTTTCTGGTGTTCAGCATACGTTGGAACAATAGCAACTTTAAAAGAAAATATTAAAGCACATACAACCAAAAATGGTAACAATAAATTCTTTAGTTTATTCATATTGTCTACCTCCTATACTTACTGTTTCATCATCTTTTAAGGTTCTAAATATCTCACTGAAACATCTAGGAATAATAAGCTTTGTCAGACATTTTCTATTATTGTAATCTTGCATTAGGAAAACATATTTTTTATTTTCATCAGCTCCTTCAGCAGTTGTTCTATCTATTAAAGCACTGCGTACCGTTTGATGATTATTCAATTTCATTTCATCAAGTACAAATTCAATCTCTTCAGATGATTTTAACGATCCAACAAATATTTCTCCAGTATTATTCAACAATGAAGATGAAATATCAGATAGAGATTGTGTTATGATCAACAAATGAGTTTGCCACGACCTCACTTGTCGTGCACAGTTATCAATAATTACTTCTCCACCTGGTGTATCTTTGATTCGTTTGTATTCATCTACAATTAAGATATTTTCTTCATTACCGAACTGTTTCATAAAGTTAGTAATGATATTTTGTACTCTTGAAAAGGCAAGTGCAAAGATGGCATTATCCAATCTATTTGGATCATCCCTTGAATCCATATTTTGATCACGAGGAACTGGAGTTTTGATAAATGTAATAAGATTATACTGTTTATTAAGGTTAAAAGAAGAATCATATTTCGTATCTTCAGTAGCATAAAATAATCTGCCAATTTTTGTTCTTCTTAATGTAATAATTTGTCTTGCGATATATTCGTCATATTTTTCAAGTTTCTCAATAAAAGAAGTAAATGTTGCTCTTGGTATTATTTTATTTTTGACATCCTTAATCATTTCTGTATGAGCTTGAACAATTGCATTATAATCAACAGATATTCTTAGTCCTAGTGCTCTTACCATTGCATCTACATCCTTATAAACTTGTTCTAATGCATCATCATATTGACTATTTATAAGATAGGCATCAAACATTCCATCCTGACAATCATCAGATCCTATTTTCAAGTGTGATGCTCTATCTCCTAATAGCTTTATCTTTTTCTCACGATCTCCTTTTGGATCAATTGTCAATACTCTCATGCCCTTAAAGATCATATTTTGAAATGCTCTATGGTCTGCGAGTTGTGTCTTTCCACCACCAGTCTCACCTGCATAAACAGACACACTCGATGATGTTTTAGTTTGTCCTAACAATGGTTTTGAAATGTTGTAGAAAATAGGAATTTTACCAGGTACTGTATATGACTCAATCATTCCTTCTTCTTCATCACCAATATATAATCCACCTAAATAATTATAATTCACAAAATAGCTAATATCAGTTAATTGTACATACTTTCTGAATATGCTTCGATATGGAAAAAGATTATTTGCCAATGAGAGTTGTTCGCCAAGTTCCTGAGACAATCTAATGTTTACACCACTAAACTTCTCCATTAAAGCATCAGCACGTTTTTCAAGCATCTGAACACTATTTGAACGTATACGTAAAAACATTTGCCATTTTACTTTTACACGTTCAATTGATTCGTCTGCCTCCATACCAGAAGTTGCAACAATCTGAGCCTTAATGGCTTCCTTATCCTTGCGATCAGTTAAACTGATATAACGCTTATGAGCCTTTTTGATGCTCTCTTTCTTACCGGCCATGTCTCTCTTAAAATCCTTGGTATGTTCAAGATCAAATTTAATAAAGACATCAGTAGGATAGGATTCAAGTTGCAATGAATTAATAACATCATTTGCTCTTGTGATATCTTCAAGACGACTTCTTTCGAATTTACTTGCTACTAATGTTTTTGTATAGAGTTCATCAAATTCAGCTTTGTTGGATTGTTTATAGTGATATGTTAATGACATTGGACTTTCTTCCACACAATAATCAATTATCTTTTTTTCAATTGGTATAGCAATATAATTATGTAGTATTAAAGCCAGATCCTCACTGACTTTTTGTGCGTGAACACTGCGTGATAATTTTTTAAAGATTTCTTTTTCAGCAGTTTGATATAGTTCAAGTTCTGATTGCGTTAATGGTTTATTACTTTCACCAAACAATTTGATATTTTTTCTTTTTTTAAGATCTTCACGTCCATCACAAAAAACCAGGTAAATATCATATCTGTATTTTATGGCCTTTGATAATATTTCTTTTAATGATAAAATATAATCTTTTGCAAGATCCAGGAATTCAGGCTTGCCATACTTTTTAAAATTATCAGCATATGACTGATAAATCTTTTTATTATCAATCGCCTTTGGTCTAATGATAATACTACCTGGCATATTGACATCTGTAATAATGTTTGTCATTGCTTCTAACAATGTTGTCTGCTGAGTTTCTGGAGCAAACAGTGAATTGATAGGTGTAATTTTATAATAGTAATTTGCAACTTCTTTATGATAAATCAAATTGTCATAGACATATATCTTACCTACATGCATTGATATAAATCACTCCTTCCTTTTTGGGAGTCAAAAAATGTTTGACTCCATTATGATCATATACAAATCGATATTTCTTAATACTTGTAAAATACAATTCCTGAAGTCTATTCTTACCAGTTTCCTGGTTAATTTCATTAATGTATGTGATACTTCCCAATATTCCAATAATTGCTATTGCTAAAGCTATATAGAACCCTATTTCTCCCATTAGGAAAGAAAGAGGTAATCCTATAACAATAACGACTGTTGCAATACCAAGCACTGCCGAAAAAAAAGTCAGCCATCCATCAATTTCAATTCCAATATAAGGAATGACTAACTTCTGTTTATAATCTTCGGCAATAGAATAATTATATCCTTTCATTTACAATACACCTCTACAGTCCCAAGCCAAGTGTTTCTCTTAGAAATCTAACAATGAGATCCCAAAAGAACAGAATTGGACCTTTTAAGAAATTAACAATAGTCATCGGTTCATTACTAATAACAAGAGCATAAACAACAAGCCCAATAAAGCCAACAACAATTTCATCTATAATACTTGACCATTTTCCAGTCCTTTTAAAAGAAGCAACACCACTTTTAAATAGCATAATTCCTCCACCAACTACTCCCAAAGTTGCAATTACTTGATAAATAAATATTCCTAAAGATGTTGTAAAAAAGTTCATTTAAAATACCTCCATATTTTTGATTTTATTTTTTTCTTTATCAATAACAAAGTAATAGTTTCGTTTTGATATATAGATATCCTTGTAATTAGCATTAATTTGAGCTGTTACATAAATATTCTCATCATCAGAAGAGCAATCATTCATATGATCTAATGCTAGTTTTGTATTGAGATCAAGAGCATCAATAATTGATGGATCAGTTGTTAATAATCTTGCTTGTACAATATCTTCATTATATGTTTTCAAAAATAATGTTATTGTATTCTCAATTTCTTTTTTCTGATCTTCATCAAGTGTTTGAGTTGTTGTATGTGCTTCAAATTTAAATGAATCCAATATTTCCTTATCCTCAACAATTTTTCTTTCATGAGATACATTACTGATTGGTCGAATGACAAGATAAGAATCATTAATTTTAGCAACGTCGATTTTACAATAAATCTTCTCTGTAGATGCTTCTTTTTCTTTCATCTTCGTCTTATAGTCAGCACTTACATAATAATGTAAAACATTATCTTTTTTCTCATCACTTTCGACTTTATAAATTTCACACGATGTGATCTCACCACGTTCAAGATTTTGATTGAAATCATTTGATATATCTGTTTGTGATGTGTATAGCTTTAAAAATTCATTTGTCTCATCAGTCTTTGGATATACATAATAATTTTTTATATATTGAGTGATAAATGATTGATTTTCTATTTCTTCATGAGGTGTTTTTTTCTCTACTTGAAAGAGACTTTTATAACCACCAATTAAAGCTAATCCAATAACAGAATAAATAAGAATATTTTTTATTTTTCGCTTAAAATTAAGTTTTCTTAACTGCCTTTGAAATTGAAATTCCAATTCTTCTTCAGATAATTCTTCAGTTTCATCATTTTCATGTTTTGATTCCATTTCAACTTTATGTATTTTTTTGAATAGCATTAATCTGCTCCTTTCCAATTTTTTCAACTGCATTAATAAATGTATTCATGATATATTCCTTATCATCATTACTCATTTTTGAAATTTCAAGATGATTACCAAATTGTCTATAGATCTCTGGAAATAAAATCGACAATCTTTTTCTTTCAGTTCTAAAAACCGAAAAGATAGCAACATGCATCAATCGAGGATGCACATTCGCTATCTTTTTAAGTTTCCTAATATAATTTAGTATTTCATCCTGGTAATCTTCCAGATTGTTTTCATATACTAATGTAAATAACATTTTATAATACTCCTCCACTCTATGCCTCCTAACTCAATCTAACTTCAATTCCACACCAATATATAGATTGTTACTGTCTCTTATGGGATAACACCCTCCTGAATAGCCATCTTTCTTAGCATCATATAATTTACTTGTACAAAGAGTCATTGCACTATCCATGTCATATCCCTGACTAAACAAAAATTTCTGATTTGGAGGTTTAATTGTATTTAATGGTGATTGACTTGTGTGTTTTTTTGCATCATTGGAATTTTTTGATGAATTTGTAGAATTGCTATTATTTTTTGAATTGTTTTCATCTTTGCTTTCATTCTTTTTAATTTCTTCCTTTACAGTAAACTTTAAGATTGCTTTTTCAGTGTTGTTATGACTATCGGTAACTGTATAAACTATCTGATGTGTTCCAATAGATTTATAATCTGAAGGAACTTCTATTTTAGGATCTATTTTTCCTTCTACTGGGTCATATGACTCTTTTATATAGGATTTGAAATCTATATCTTTAAAACCTTTTATAACAGATACACTTTCTGTTTTTAGTTTGATAATAGGCTTAATACTGTCTACTACATTAAGAACAAGAATAAACTCTCTTTGATTTCCACTAGCATCAATTGCTACATATACGTATGTATGTTCACCAACTTTAGACGTATCGATTTTTGGATAAATAATATCCTGAGCATTTGTTTCTTTGATAAATGATATGGGTTCTAATTGAGTATTTATCTCATATTTATTTTGTGGTTCCTTAAATACAAGATGAATCTTATTATATGCCTCCTGGTATTCCATATACTTATATAAAACAACACCCATTATAGCTATAATAATTAGACACACAGCTATAAAGATAAGTTGCTTTTCCTTTCTATTCATATATCAAAATGTACCAGTCACTGGTACATCCTAATCATAAAAGTTAGGATCACCAGGTTGATCATCAATACTATGTCTAAAATATTTTATAGCAACTTCATCATTAAGATAGTCAAGTGATTCACTGTACTGTCTGTTGTTTAGATAGACAAAGTAGCTCATATCTCCCCAACAGTCCTTACAACGTTTTAAAACATACCCTTGATATTCATCAACAATTCTTGGTGCGTTTTCTATAACTTCTTCAAGTGCATCTAAAAACTCAAGAGTTGTAAACTTTCCAAGGCCTATTTTTTGTTCAGCTAAATTAATCATTTTATTACCAAAGTTATCGTAAATAAGATGCCAATATTCCTTATATATTGCATCTGAATCCTCTTCAGAAGTTTCTTCATCACGATTTAGCACATCCTGATAATTATTAACTAAGATTCTTGCTAATTCTAAAGTCTGCTCTTGATTCCTATCCACATTCTATTCCTCCTCTTTTTTTCTTCTATAAAATAAAAAGCAGCTTGCTAATGCACTACCTATTACCAAACATACAATGAAACCTATATTCATTTGATCACCAGTAGGCACGCTTGTGACTACAACTGGCAGTAAAGTATTCTCATATACAAAGCTATGTATATTTCCAACTCCTTCTAAATCATCATTAATGACAACTTTCTTTACTTCTGTACTTAATCTATATCCCAATGGTGCTTTAGTTTCTTTAATATAAACAACTCCATAAGGCACATTTTTAAAAGTTGCTGTCCCATCTTCAATATTAGCATGTACAATATCTAATACTATTGTACATTCTTGATCAGCATACATAGTAAATTCAAAATCTTGGGATTTAATAGGTAACTTTGTTAAACTATCTACTTTATTAACTTGAATATCAGTTAATACTTGTTCATCAATCATGGTGATGATCTGACTTTCTTTATCAGTTGTTACAGTGAACATAATATCTTCAGCTAATAAATAACCTTGTGGGGGATTGTTTTCATGTAGCGTATACTCTTTACCCTCGATAAGACCATTAACTTCATGTTGTTCCTCAGTTGATATCCATTGATCAATTTCATTTCCCTCGTGATCTAAAACTGATAGATCAGCACCTGGTAAATATTTATGATCAATATCCAGTTTAGAAACTATAACTTGCTTATCAATCATTTTTATTAATTGATTCTTCTGATCATCCTTAACAGTAAAGATAATATCTTCAGCCTTTACATAACCTTGTGGTGCTTCAACTTCTCTTAATATATATTCATAACCTACAATTAAGTTTTCAATTGAATGAATTGTTCCATCAGTTACCCATTCATCAACAATTTGTTTTGTTTTTGTAGAGATGACTTGTAATTTTGCCCCTTTAATATCATTAAATTGTGTATCCAATTTTGATACCTCAACCTTTTTATCAATCATAATAATTTCTTTTGTATCCTTTGTATAGATAAATTTGATATCCTTAGCAATTGTTAGTCCTTCAGGTGCAATTAACTCTATTAGTGTATATTCCTTTCCATAAACAAGTCCTTTGATCAAATGAGGATCTTCTGTTGTTACCCACTCATCAATAACATTATTTTTATCATCTTTGATTTGATAGGTTGCTCCTGACCTTACATGGCCATCTGCATCCTTTTTAATAAAACTTGTTTGTGTTAAATTGTTTTCAACTGATTTCTCGATAGTATATTCTTTAATCAAATTATCCTTAATGCTGAAATTAAAAATAACTGGTTCTTCTAAAAGATCATATCCATCTAATGTCTTTACTTCTTCTAGTTTATAACTTGCACCATCTACTCCAAGTGGTAATCCATCAATTATTAATTGGCCACTTTCATTAATTACATATAATCCATCTTCAGCAATATCAATATTAACCGCGTCACCTTTATTATAAATAACATTACCAGTAGCAGGATCTACAACATCAGAATGAGCAGTTAATTTAAAAATTGCTCCACCAAGAGCATTATCTTCTGTCCTTTCAAATATCTTATTTAAAACAATTTTACCAGTTGGTTCCTCATCTTTTACATAAACTGTAATGACTGCCTGATTATCGTCATCTAAGCTTATATGAGGGCTAGAAGAAGTAATATGAACATTTATATCTGATCCAATTAAAAAGCCTTCAGGGTTCTTTAATTCAACGATTGTATACTCACCTTGCTCAAGTCTGTTATTAAGAAATACATATCCTCGATCATCTGTAGACCATTCATCAACATATGAACCTGATACTTTCTGTTTTACAAAATTTCCATCCTTGTCCTTTAATTTAAAGGTAGCTGAACTTAAAATAACGTCATTTCCATCTTGGTCTTGTTTAACAATTTTTAACCATGACTGGAAAGGGACGTTATTAACTACTCTATATTCTATTTCTTTATCTTCATTAATTTCAACAAGGAAATCTCCACCAATACCATGATCAAGAACTCCTTTTGTTTCTCTAACAATATATAGACCATAAGGTAATGCTTTTGAGATAGCCATACCATTTGTATCTGTTACCAGGATATCATATGTTTTAGCTGCATCCCATCCAACCTTTGCGACTTCACTCTGTAATTTCATTGTAAACTCAACATCTTTTAATGGCTTAATGACTCCTGAATTTTCTCCAGTTGTTCCAACCTTTACAATTGAAAGTTGTCCTTTAATAACTTGTTCTTTCAAAATTTGATTGCTTGTAACAATAGTTGTTGTTTGATTTGATGAAGTAATTGAAAAAACATGCTTATCTGTATCTAATAAATAGCCGTTACTTGGATTAACTTCCTGAATATAATAACTTCCCATTGGTAAATTAGACCACTTAATTTTAGCATTACTGTCTGTTTTCTTTGTTCCAGTATCACCCCATGAGCCACTCCCAATATTTTTAACAGATATAGCTTCATCTTTTGCATATAAAACAGAACCATCTGATGGATTTAAAATATTTTCATTTGCTTTTAAAACATATTCTGCATCAACTAGAGTTGCATCACCTTGAGGTACTGAAGTATTTGTATCAGCATCTACTTTGGTTAAATTAACTGAACCTAATACTGGCTCATTGTAAACTTTTATACTATATGTTTTATTGTTTTCCACAACATCCTGATTTTGTGTTAGGGTCGCAATAACATAATTTTGTGGAGCACTCTTTTCTCTAACTATGTATGTTCCATAATCAAGTAATCCAGTTTTAGCAACTCCATTAGCATTTGTTGTAATTGTTGATACAACAGTTGATCCTTTTAATATTTCAAACTGCGTTCCACTTTTCTTAACAATTTGATTTGTTTTCTTATCATATTTTGTAACTTCAATATAACCTTGTTTCCAGTTATTAGTTTGTGTAAAAGTAACTGTTTCTCCAGTCTGTATTCCAACTGAGTGCACTGTATTATCTAAAACCAAATGATTAGGAACACTTGTTTCTTGGATATATACATTCTGTGGTGTTAAATCATTTATAGTTACAGATCCATCACTCGTAGTTGTATAAGTTCCTATCGGAGAAGTCATATCTGAATTATAGCTAATCTTAAATTGTGTATTTGGAACTACATTACCTTTATTGTCTTGCTTAGCAATTTTTAGATTACCTAATGATAACCAGTCTACCGTTAAAGAAGTTGTTTTACTAGGATCATATGTATACTCATAATACCCTAACGGTTGATAAGTTCCAACTTTAGCTATTGATCTAATAGGGGAGAATAAATATACTCTAGTTTTCTCTCCAGTTTTCCATTGTCCTAAATTAACATTTAATGGTGCTTCTAAATGAAAGGTAGTCTTTCCCTTTATTGTTACACTTCCTCCAGTTTGTCTTGTATTATGTGTTTCGTCAACATAAGTAACATTATTTTGCAATGAAACTGTAACACCAAAAGTATCACTACCACTTTTTAAAGTAATACTCTCTGTTTTTTGAATACTACCCGATTTATACGCTTGTACTTTTGCTTTTGAGAATTGCACTTGAAAATCTGGCATTGTTTTACTACTAACAAAATCAATAAAACTTTTAATTGTTGATGGTGATGAATTATCACCATAATAATAATAACTTAATGCAAGACTAGTCACAACAATTCCATGAGAACGATTTTTAAAACCACTCCATTGTTCAGGTCCTCCCCACCCATAATATAATACCTTTTGAACATTAGAGTTATTATATATTTCTGAAGTGAGTTTAACACCACTACCTGGTGTTGTAACTGGATGTGCCATACAAAACGCTTGCATTCCATTTATTGTAAAATCACCAACAATATTTCCATCGTAGTTAATTTTTCCGTTATATACGACACTATCTTCTTTGGGATAATTACCAGTGTTCGATGCTTTAACGGCTTTACTTTTAACTATATTTGCCTCAATTGTTCCAAAAGCCATTAAACATATTAGAATAATTTTAAATGCTTTATTAAAAACTTTTTTCATTAATTATTTTCTCCTTTCGTTTATTTAGTTTTTAATACAAATTAAACCTCCTTTCTAAAAAATAAATATCTTTATATTTTCATTCCCCTCCACCCACCAACGAATCTTTATATAAAAAAGATCAACTATAAAAGTCGATCTCTTTATATACACTATTTAATTAAATTACTATTTAAAATAGTCTTGCCATCCTTCTTCTAAGTCATTCCCTGATCCACTCCATGCACTATTTGCACCACCATTAAAATCTATATAACTATTTTCATCTCTTTTTGAATCCAGTTCTTGTCCTTTTGAAGCACCAGAACTACTAGATGATGATTTTGAATTGCTAGATTTGCCTGATTTATTTGAACTGGATGTTTTACCATTTGATGATGAATTATTAGAATCAGTATTTTTCTTATCACTTTTTCTTTCCTTAACAACAACACTTATTTCTTTTTTTGTCTCATTTCCGTTTTTATCTTTAGCAGTAACAACTGCTTTATAAGTTCCACTCTTTTTATAATTGACTTTGCTATCATCTAAAGAAATTTCAGTTTTTGAAAGATCAGTAACACTAAATTGTTTTATATTCATTTTAGATCCATACTCTATTTCGTATTTTTCTTTTAAATCTTTAAACTTAGGAGCAATAGTATCTTTTACAGAGACCTTAACTACTTCTTTCTGATTATCATTTTTTAAAATGATCTCATATTCACCAACAGATGGATATTCTTTATCTTTCTCATTTTTTGGAAGATTCTCAACTTTAATATTCTTTAGAAAGTCAGCATCATTTTTTAGGTAATCTTCAGCCTTATCTGAAATCACATTTCCATATTCAACAGTAAAAGAATTATTTTTTAATTCCATTTTTTCTTTAGTACATCCTGATAATATAGGAATAATTAAAATGCCTATAAATATTAGTTTAAATTTTCTTTTCATATTAGATTATCCTTTCTATAGTCTAATGATTTGGTGAAACAAATGAATTTTAAACATTAACATTGTAAACATTGTGTTCCATTTGTTTCTTGAAATGAATCTTTACTCATTCCAAGCATTCAACCTTGTGCATCTCGTATAACCCATTTCCCAATATTTCTAAATCAGTTCCAATTCTCAGGCCAATCAAAATCATCATATTCAATAGCATAATTATACTTTTTATCATGACCAGATTCTTTTCTATGCTTTTGGAACTCATTCCAACTTGTATAATAACCACAGTCTGCTCCTATGCATTGATAACCTGCTACTTTTTGTGTCTGCTCATTTTTTGTCCCTCCAGTAGAACTTGATGATGAGTTAGATCCGTTCGATTTCTTATTTGATGAAGACAAATTTGATTTATTACTATTTGAACTTTTATTACTAGATGCTGAATTTGAACTTTTAGAACCAGTCTCTTTCTTCTCTGCTTTTACAATTATATTGATATCTTTTTTTGTTTCATTATTGCTAGAATCTTTAGCAATAACAGTAGCCTTATAAGTTCCACTCTTCTTATAATTGACTTTACTATCATCTAATGTAATTTCAGTTTTTGATAGATCTGTTGCACTAAATTGTTTTAGATCTATTTTAGATCCGTACTCTATTTCATATTTTTCTTTTAAATCTTTAAACTCAGGAGCAACAGTATCTTTTACGGATACTTTAACTACTTCTTCCTGATTATCATTTTTTAAAATGATCTCATATTCACCAACAGATGGATATTCTTTATCTTTTTCATTTTTTGGAAGATTCTCAACTTTAATATTCTTTAAAAAGTCAGCATCATTTTTTAAATAATCCTCAGCTTTATTAGAGATAGTATTACCATATTCAACTATTAATGATTTACTCTTTAACTCCATTTTTTCCTTAGAGCATCCCATTAAAACCATCATAGTTAATATAAATAGTATTCCCCTTGATATATTCTTTCTCATATAATCCACCTTTTTTATCACTATAAATGATTAAATCAACAATATTTTAATCCTCTATATACAATATTCTTATCATATCAATTATAGCATTTTTTCGACCAAATAAAAGGCCAAATTTCGGTCACCAAAACGACACTCAAACGGACATCAAAACGGCCACAAAAATGACGCTAAAACGGTCAACAAAATGACGTTTAATCTTTTTTTATCTCAATATGCAATATAATTGCTATATTAAATAAAGCATTGTTCATGATTCTTCTTCTTTTTCGTTCAGAATAGCCTAGTATTTCATCAAGATCTTCATTTTTATACTGAAGTATATATCTAGTATAGATGACTTGCATTTCTTCTTCAGATAACTTCATAATTGCATTGTATACTTTCATGATTGCTTCAAATTGCTTATCCTTTTTTATAATCTTCTCTAATTGTTTTTGATCATAATTCAGATAATTCACAATAGTTGTAATACTATCATAACTTGGTGATCCAACGTTATATGAAGATGTCTCATGCAACTTTAAAAGATCACTAAAGTGATTAAGTTCTCTTCTTGCCATCTTTATTGTAGCCTTTCTATCCAATGTATCCTGATAACTCATAATTAATACCCCCTTAAAGTCTTGCTTAAAATCAATTTTTTAATCTTGCAACAAAATGAATAATCAATCTTGAATTGTCAATTTGACTCCTTTCCTCAATATATTTATAACGTATTTTATAAGACACTTAATCTATCATAGTGTCCAGTATAGAGTCTTGAACTGAATATCGTCTCCAAAAGGAGATGATATTTATTGATATTTCAAATATTACATATATCATTCTATCTATAAATACTATAGGTCTCATAAATCTAAGTAGTTTGTAAATCATTCACGTTTTTTATTTGGTAAAATGTCAGTTCATTTAAGTAGCATTTTATCTCACTCAAACTGAGATAATAGTTACCGATTCTATACTGGACACTATGATAGATTTTTTTATTTTTATTTTGTACCAGTGACTGGTACATCTTTTGATAGATCTTTATAGACTAACTCATCAATAGTAATATTGAAGAAGTCAGCAAGTTTCTTTAAAGTATGTATTTTCACATTGCTATTATCTTCATTTTCCAATCGATTAATACTTGCATAACCAATACCACATTGTTTTCCCATTTGGCGATAACTAAGACCTTTTTTTGACCTTAAAATTTTTAAATTATTTTTTAAATACATAATTTGACCCTCCATTTCTATTTATATATAATGTTTCATATACAAAACACTCAAATCTATCATAGTGTCCAGTATAGAGTCTTGAACTGAATATTATCTCCGAAAGGAGATGATATTTATGGATATTTTAAATATTATTTATATCATTCTATCTATAATAGATAAAATAATAATTGTTTATAAATACTTTAGATCATATAAATCTAAGTAGTTTATAAAGGGCTTTGTTTTATTAATTAGGTAAAATGTCAGTTCATTTAAGTAGCATTTTATCTCACTCAAACTGAGATAATAGCTACCGATTCTATACTGGACACTATGATAGATTTTTTACTTTTAACGATTTGTACCAGTTACTGGTACACTTTTCTTTTCGATACATTGTATTTGAACATAGGCATGAGATATTACTTTTGCATAAGTATATAGTTTTATACCTTCTTCAGTTAATAGCTTCTTACCATCTACAATATGATAGAAATCATAGTCTTTAGTAGATAAAAATGTTTTTAGCAATCTATAAAGATTGGTTCGTTCTTTTTGAAGCAGTTTTGCTACTAAAGTTAGATTAAAATTGTTTTCAGGAAGTAATGCAATCATCTGAAACAAGATTATATTTGGACTGTATTCTATTCTTCTTTTCATTGTCTGATCTCCTCGATGTATCTATTTAACTACGATATAATATATATATATGTTATATTTTCTGAGTACTTTATATCAGAGATTTGAGGAGGATAAAAATGAGTGATTTTTTTATGTTAAAAACTGACAAAGTACAAAAATTTATTGAATTAAGAGATGATACTTTAATTAAATGGTCTATATCTCCTATTTATTATGAAGATATTTGTGAAAACTGTCTTTTGTATGAAGTGGATGAAAGTGTAGGCGAAATAGCATATCAAGAGGTTCTAGAAACTTGTCCGTTATGTGTGAATGGTTCAAAGTTAAACTATAATGAGGATTATGCACCAATGTCAGAAGATGCACTGAAAGAATATTTAGCTATTGGAGATCCTGATAGCTTAACATTTATTGAAAGCACCAATACTGATACAATACTTTCAAACCTTGATTTCTATTTTCCATTTGAATATTCAGAACATAATTTTGAATTGAAGACTTTAGGACAGTTTTCTTTTATTGCTGAATGCAGAGAATATTCTACAAAATTATAATGGATTAATTTGAAATATAATCATGTATAATTATTATCATTTCATCTACAGACATATATTTTTTTCAGAAATCTTATTGGTAATAATATTTAATTGGTTTTCGCATGATACTATTAAATATTGAGCTCCAATAATATCTAAATGATTTATAAACTTTTTAGATATTTTTTGATTAATTATAGTTATCAAGTACTGTCTTTCTTTCAATGCAAAAGATTTGTTGTTTGTTATTTTTTGAATTGTTCCTTCTAATAATGAACAGTTCTTTTCATTTTTATCAATTCTTTTAATATTAATGTATTTTTGAGATGTTTTATTGTCTTTCATATTTTTCCTCTTTTCCATATAATTTAATTTTTTTCTTTTTTGTACCAGTCACTGGTACATTTTTAGTCATATATACTGAAATCTCTAGCAAATGAGATTTCCTGGTAAAGATCAAAAACTTTTTGATCTACTTGATCTGCATCTTCTCTAAACATAGGTATTGAGAAATGACTTTCTAGATTTGTCATGAGATCAGCATATCTTCTATTTTTTTCTTCTTGTGCATAATCATTACTGAATTGTATTTTTTCAAATTCCTCTTTTATCCATGTTAAGTATTGTTCATCAAATTCCATTATTATTTCCTCCATTTATTTTATATATTGTCATGCTCATCCTCTTTCAACAGATAACCTCTAATACTATTTGGGGAGATTAAGTATTATTCAAATAATGAGATTATCTGCTGAAAGAAGATGAACTTCTTGCGATAAAATCTATAATCCTATATCAGAAACAAATTCTTTAAATTGATTATATATTTCTTCAAGTTCCTCTCTTTCTTTTTTCCACTCACTATATTTTTCCATTGTCGCTAACATATCTTTGATAGAGTTACTTGCATTAGCACTCATTTCTTGTAAAGTTAATTTTTTTGTAGTTGGTTGTTCCTCTTCTAAATCAGTATCTTCTGAATCATCATAATACTGATTATCATCTTCATAATATTGGTCATAGTCTTCTTCAGCATCAAATTCAGTATAATTAGTTAAGACAATCTCATCATCTTCACTACCATAGTCTACTTCCTCATCATCTTGAAAATTTTCTAATTTTTTTGGCTTAGAATATAATTCTTCTTTATATTCCTTAATTGTCACAAGATCTATATGGTCTTCATTTTCAATAAACATAAGTTGATTTTCATGATCTAAAGTAGAGATTTCTAAAGCAACATTGAGTGGTAATTCTAATTTACGGATCAATTCCCTTAATTCAGGTGTTGCGTTATTGATAATATATTGATAATTACCAACTTGAGATTTGCTTAGATTAATATCATCTGCTATTAACTTTTGAATACGCCCTGGTATCCCATCTTGCTTTTTCTTTAATCTATAAATTTCTTCAAGTTCTTCTATAGCATCTAGCATTTCCGATGGTGTATATCCACTTTGATTTATATTATTTAAATGCAATCTTCTTCTAGCATCAACATCATCCATATGCCTTTTCACTTTACAAGGAATATACTCAAATTCACTATGACCTTTTTTTATAAGAATACCTATAGCTGAAAATCTACGATGACCTGCTATAATTTCATACTTATATGTAGAATTGTTTTCCAGTTCACGAACCAGTATATTATGTTCCAGTCCATCTTCTAAGATATCTTCAGCTAATTCTTCTACATTTCTAATTTTTCTGTTTCGATCAGCTACTTTTATATCCTTATAGTAAATGAGTTCTACATCACTTCTACTAAGTTCTCTCTTCTTTGTTTCGACAGAACCAAATGATCCTAAAATACTCTTTGCCATTTTAGATTCCCTCCTTTATAATTTCTTTGGCCAGTGCTTTATAATCTTTTGTGACATTAGCCATCTTGTATCTTTTGGCAAGTGGTTGATGATACTTTCTAGCACGTTGTACTGCATATTTGTGATATCTAATATATGTTTGAAATCTATGGTCAACATAAATTGTATCAAGTTCTTCTATATCATTTTCTATAGTCTTTAAACTCTCTACTTTTGTAAAAAGTAGTTTAAATGTTATCTGACTCCCACATAAATAATTAAGTTCATTAATGGTTGTTGTCATAGCATCCAGTGAATCAACTTCAATTTCAGTTGGTATAATAATAAGATCTGATACAAGAAGTATCTCGGCAGTTAACTCATTAAAATATGGTGATGTATCAATGATAATATAATCATATTGAGTGTTGAGAAGCTGCAATTGATTTCTCAGTATATTTTTTTCAATTGATTCAGATGCTAAATATAAATCACCTGGTATAATATCAATTCCATATCTTGTGTTATATATACATCTTTCGATTTTTTCATTTTTTAATACATTTGATACTGTTTTATTAAACTTTCTGCTTGCTAATCCCTTTGTGCTATTGCATTGTGGATCAAAGTCCAATAACAATACTTTTTTATTTTCCAGTATAAGGCTATAAGCTAAATTTTTTGCAGTGGTTGTTTTTCCAACTCCACCTTTACGATTTACGATTCCGATTACGTTCATATTTTCCTCCATTTGTACCAGTGACTGGTACATTTTTATTTTTTAACTAATTCTAAATGAATAAGTCTCATCTTATTAAATTCTTTTTTTGAATTGGTAACCTTACTTCTATCAATAATTTGATATTGTGTTTCTAGAAATTTGATTGCTTCTTCTAATTCTTCATCTTTATAAAATTCAATTCTCATTTTAATCATTCTATTTCCTCCATGTCATAATCACTATTTAATTTAAATTGTATTGGTTTCAAGTAAATTGCCTCATTAACCATTTGCACTATTGCTTCAGCAACTTCTGTATCGACACCAAAATAGAATATTCCATCATCATATGTACAAATCAGACAATCAGCAATATCTGTAATTGTTATTTTTTTACATTTCATCCTATTCTGAAGTATGAATGTAGATATTTTTTGAAGTGATCCTTCAAAATAATATTTATATTGATAACATCCATTTGGCTGATCAAAAACATAACCTATTACCTTCATAACTTTCCTCCTTTTTATTCTACACTTATATTATAAGTACATTTACTTATTTTGCCAATTGTTTTATAAGTTGTTTTACTTATATAATAATTTCATTTGATTATTAAGTAATTAAATGATATTATGATATTGAGGTGAGAACATTGGTTACTATTACAAGTAAAATCAAAAGTGTATTAAGTCGATATGGTTTTTCATTTGCTGATTATGCAAGACAGTTAAATATATTTCCACAAACCTTAAATAATAAGGCAAAGAAAAACGCATATAAAGTACAAGATCTAATTGAACTCGGAGATCTTACTCATTCAGAACTATGTCTACGTGATCTTGAAACAAAAGAAGTGATCATGACTTTTAAAAAATCTGATTTAGAAATAGGCAATGACTAATCAAAAAGTCCTTGCTTTTTCTTTACTTAATATTACACACCACATAATCATCTGCTCCTATAGTTTCTATCTCTCTATGCAACAAATCTAACTCAAGCAAAGTATAATAACTAAGATCAGTGTATCCATTTTTATCTTTAAAATATTCTTCTTTATTTTCATCATATACCATGATATATTCCTCTTCACTCAATCCTAAAATATCTTCAACTGTTAGTTTCATACTTATTTCCTTTCTTTTGTCATTTCCATAATTTATAGGCCTTATCATAATATTGCATTGTAAATTTTAGAATTTCTCCTATATCTCTATTGTCCAGTAAATTTCGTTTATAATCATCGAAATAGAATCCTATATCCTCTAGGAACAATTCACACTCATTTTTAAATGCGATTTTTGTAAGTGATTTAATCTGTTCAGATTGATAAAGGTCAAAAGTACTGATTATAATATGTTTTAATAGAGTAATTTCTTGATTTTGATTTTCAAATTTCAAATCATTAATTTGACAATTTTCAAATTCTAAAATGACATGGTTAAATAATGTATCTTTGGTTACTACTGGTTGATCGTAATAAATATGATAATACAGTTGTTGCTGAAAATAATTATATAAATTCATTTGTATCTTGCCATTACATATGTTTATATAAAGATCATCAATATCTTTAAAACTTAATTTTATCATGCTATCTTTCCTTTCATATTTTAGAGCAGTTTTAAATATTATTTATACTTGATAATTGCTCCATCTAATCTTTGAAAATCATTTTTAGAATAAGTACATTTTTCTATAATATATTTAGATGAGATTCTTCTCATAATTGATTTTACATAACAAGTGAATTCAATGTTCGTCATTTTCATTTGACTGTTAACTAATATTTTATACATTTTTGTTTTTCTCCTCTAATAATTTACAAACTAGATCTTTAATTTCAATTACCATAACATCCCCTACTAAGAACATCATAATAACTAAACAGATAGGTAAAACCATAATTGTAAACATAATTAATTGTTGAAAACTTGTAAGTTGTACAGATGATATGATGTATATTAGTGTTAAGAAAGTTTCATCAAATAAAATCTTTTGATTTATCCATTCTTTCAAAATATACTGTAATGTATTTTCATAGTTACAAATTATATAAATTACTAATATTTGAATTATCATGTATAATGTTATTTTTAATATACTTCTTACTTTCCAATATTTGTTAGTTTTTATGAAGAGCACCATATTCTATTACATCACCTTTAAACTTTCTTTTTTAAGTTTTCAATCAGTCCAGTTATACCAATAGCCATCAGCATTGATATTTCTAAAACATTCGACACATATGTTTGATTAGATGTAAGAGCAAAGGCAATAAAACCAATCATAAGACTAGCTGTATTAAATACAACTATCAAAATCCATATACAACGCATAAGCATTGGTAATACTTTTTTTAAGAATTCAATAATTTTTTTCATATAATATCTCCAATCTTTATTTGAAATCTTTTAAAACTGTATCAGCATTTTTTAAATTGCTTAACTCTTCAACATCATAGAATTGAAAATCATCATAATCATTATAAGAAATATAAAGATCCCCATCATCATCTTGTTGAAGCCATAATCCATCATCTAAATGTACAATATCAAACTTTGCTAAATCCACATAATCTTCATAAGATTTATTTTCAAAATAGTCTTTTCCCATTTCTTCAATGGCTTCATAACTTATATATAATTTTCCCATTCCATTATTCTCCTGAATCAATAGTAACATTAATATAAGAATCCTGAGCCTCAATATTTATAACTTCTTTATCCAACAACTCTAATTCATTGAGCTGATAATAATTAAGTGGATTCCCCAAATCAACAAAGTCATTTCTTTCATAATCCCAAATACAAATTTCACCATTAATAGCTACATCTAAAATTTCATCTACTGTCATTATTTGTTCTCCTATTTCTTAAATTAATAATGCTATATAAAAAATATATAAATTATGTTTATAATTTCTAATAGTGTTTCAGATTTATAACGATATTTAAGAAATTCATCACCTGATGCTATGTCCATTATATCTACTGCTTCTTTTCGTAATCTCTGTAAGTATTCTACAAATTCAAATGTATCATCTATATCTTGTAGAATCTCTTCAATACCATCACTATCTTCATTAATACTATTTAATAAATTTTTAAGTTCTATTATATTTACATCCATATTTTATCTACTCCTATTCCCAATCGACTTCATCAATTTTAAATTGATAATTGCATTCTGGACATTCTATTTCAATTTCATCACCATGTACTATTTCAAAAACTTCATTATCTGATATACCATAAAACGGGCTATAAATATCATCACTTTTTAATTTATTGTGACAATGAGGACATTCGCATTCATACCTAATAATTGTTTTAATAACTTGTAATATAGCCATCATTTATGCCCCCACAATCCTAACTTATTTTCTTTAGCTTTTCTTTCAGCAGCATTCAAAATTGAAGAGTATCGATAATTATTACATAAACATGTCATTTTCGCATAACCTTTCAGCAAAAGTTGCTCTTGAAGCAATTCACCATCAACAAATACATAAGCTAAAGTTCGATTGTATTTATCTATTTTATTAGATTCCTCATATTCTAATCTAATCTCTTTTGCATTTTTTAATGCATTAGATGTAAATTCACTTGCTTCTTTGCCATATGGCTGAACTGGTGTTCCTGGTTTAACTGTTTCAGGAGTATCTATTGCCAAGAATCTGACTTTAACATTCTTACCATTTATATAGAAATGTGCAGTATCTCCATCTACACATTTACTTAGAGTAACCTGATTTGAATCTAAAACTATGTGCTCATTAATATATTGATGTGAAAAATTAATAATAAATATTGAAAAAATCACTAAAATTAAAACGACTCTAAGTTTTTTGTTTTTTAATACATTGATAGTTTTCTGAAAAACTTTTAAGTTTGATCTATGCATTTTTTATGACCTCTTTCTCGTTTAGATTAGATAATCTCGCTTTAAGAAAAATATTTTCTTGCTCTAACTTATCTATAGTGCCAATTATATTTTTCACTTCATTTAGCATGATTTCTAGCACTTCTTCATCTTCACACCAGGAAGTAATGCAACCAACTAATCCCATAACACTTTTTTTACTCGTTTTCATGATATTCACCTCTTTTATTCAATGGCTAAATATTCTTCATACCATTTATCTATTCTTCTATTGGCTATTTTCACAAATAGATTTAAATTATCATTTAATTGTCTAAATGATAGATGTTTAGTTAGAGATATACTAACTTTATAATCTTTTTTACTACTGATTTTAAATTCTTCGTTTTGTGTTATTTTTACTAGACCATAAAACATTTCATTAAATGACTTTAATGCTTCATCATGTGAAGCCCCAAGGACTTTTCTTCTATAAAAAGTATCTTGTATTCTAGCTAATTTTAGATTGATTAGATTGATTCTTTGATTATAATTTAAGATTTTAATACGTTTATTCTTGCTATAAGATCTATCATATTGCTTATTTTTAAGTCTTAGAGGTAATTGCATCGTTTGAACAACTCTAGAAAATGCTTGAATTAATAAGTTTTTTAAATAATCAATTAATGAAATAAACATTTTCTTTCTTTCCATACAAACTTCACCTTTTCCAGTAGGTGAATAATTAAAATACCTTTGCTTATTAGATACTGTGATAATCCTTTTTATTGGATTTCCATCTTTATCTCTTCTTACCTCTCCTTTTTTACAACGATGAATTGCATCAGGATCATTAGCTTTTGTAGTTCTTCCAGTCTTTCTATTGATATACATATCACGTTGATAACGTAGTTCTTCCTCTTCAGGTTTTTCATAAATATATCTATCAAAGGCTATAACATCTATATATCTACCTTTACCCTTAGTTATAAACTTATATAAATAACAGATCATCTTATAATTAAGACTTACTTTAAGCATAAAATTTTTAATTAGTTCATGTTCTTGTGATTTTGTTAATCCTATTGGAATCATAACCCTTAAATATACCGCATATATCTTATTCTTATGATTTCTAAAATCTTCATAAGCTAAAAGTGTATTAATTGCCTTATGAGGATTGATCATATTAGAATAAAATTTTTCTTCAGTAAATTCTTTTATAATGCAACGTTCATGTATATCTAAGCGTTGTATAAATTGTCCAGTAAATTCAAGACTTCTTGTGCTCATGGTACCTCCAGTCAGTTCCTCGCTTTATATAAACATTAAAGGAACTTTAATGATTTTTAATTTTTTTCACTTTTTTCAGGAGTATTTTTAAGTTCCTGAATAAGCGAAATATAATAATTAACTTGATTCATAATATCATTGCCTACAAAAGCATCAGATTTAGCAATAGCAACTTTTTTTCTAGCTTCCCTTGATTTAGGTAAGTCATACTTAGGTCGAATATACTGTCTCGCATATTCAATGAGTTTGAGTTGCATTTCCTGGTCTTCAGCAAAAAAGTTGACCATAATTCTAATAAGGTAGGCTTCTTTTTCTAATTCTGAATACTTAGTCAGCATCTTTACTAATAAAACTTCATCATCACTCGGATATATTTGCCATCTGGCAGTATCTGAGCGTGGTAACAATACTTTTCTTTTCATTTTTTCATCTCCTTTTGGTTTTAAATACGAAAAAAAGCGATATTCTTTAACGAATATCGCTTGCATAATTATTTCTTTTATTAATCTATACAGTCCGTTTGACATTTTTTTACAAAAATCAAATGGTGCCCGAGGTCGGACTCGAACCGACATGACGCGAGTCGCAGCATTTTGAGTGCTGTGCGTATACCAATTTCGCCACTCGGGCATCGTGTGCTCAATTATTATATTATAGAATTGTAGTAAAAGTCAATAGGAAAACTATCATTTATAACAAAATGAAATAGTCTTCATTTCAAAAAGAGAAATCAAGACTATTTTTATATATAATATTAATCACACATCATTTTAATAATTTCTTTATCTGTTTCTTTCATTCCATCTCGAGATAAACGTCCAATATTACGAATTGTATTTTCAACACCTTTACAAACAATCCCATCGCCACCTTTAAACTGGCAGCCATTTTTATACATATAATAACCAAGAATTCCAGCATCTACACTCTCAGCTATTTTGGCAGCACATGAAGGCTTTGCTCCATCACATACAATTCCCGAATTAATGGCTAAGGCATTAACCAATGTATGAGCAATTGTTTTATAATCGCCACCTTTAAGATAAGCAATCCCACAGCCTGCCCCTACACCTGCGCTGACAGCTCCACAATAAGCCGATAATCTGCCAATTCCTGTTTTCTGATGAATTGTACATAAGTTAGATATAATCAAAGCACGATATAATTGTTCTTGTGTTGCCTTTTCTTCCAAAGCATAAATAATAACAGGTAAAGATGCTGTCATTCCTTGATTTCCACTACCAGAATTAATAATAACTGGCATTTCACAACCGCTCATTCTTGCATCACTGCCTGCTGCTGCATAAGCTTTTGCTTTAATCTTGACATCATCACCATAAGTTTTTAAAAGGATACTTCCAATATTAGCACCCCAGTTATTTTCAATCCCTTCCTTAGCAATCGCATAATTACAATCAATTTGTCTTTGTAAAACGTCTTGAACATCCTCAATAGCAACTGTTGTTGCAAATTCATAAATATCTTTGACATTTAATAAACTACGATCAGTTAACGAAGAATCACTTGATGCAACCACACCAGATTCATAAAGAACTTCACCATCTTTTTCAATATACACAATATTTGTATGATAGCCAGCAATACGAACTTTGGCATTATGATAAATACCATGAAGATGAACACAAATATCTAAAGCACAATCACTTTCAATGGCTTGAACTTTCATTGATATCGAGTCTAAGAAATGACGCATTTCTTCTTTTTGTAAATTTGTAACAATAGAAATAACTTCTAATACCTTTGTACTATCACCAGCCACAATTCCTGCAGCAACACTCGCCTCAATACCTTTTAAGCCACCAGTATTAGGAACAATAACACTCTTGACATTTTTAACAATATTTCCACTGACAAAAATATCTACTGACTGAACCTCATCTTGCAGTGTATCAAAGCACTTACTTGCACAATATGCTAATGCAATCGGTTCAGTACATCCCATTGCCGGAACCAATTCCTCTTTTAAAACTTGTACATATGTTTGATAAATATGTTTTTCCATTCTTTCCACCTCTTTATAGACATATTCTAACACGCTCATACAAAATAAGAAAGGCATCATTTGCCTTTCTTAGGTTTTCTAATTATAAATTGTCCTAGTTTTTTAAGATCTAATGGAAATAATGGTGATAAATAAGACATTCCAAAAGGCTTCAATCTTGCCAGATAGACCCACAAAAAGATATTAAAAATAACAAATCCAAAGATATTGAATAACATTATACTTACAATCATCATCACTTTAATATATTTATTTGTTAAGGATAACTCATAGTTTGGTGTTGCGAATCCACCAATTGCTCCAACCGCACAAAAGAGCAAGATTTCTTCTGAAAAGAATCCTAAATCAATAGCAAATTGTCCTAATAATAAAGCAGCAATTAACCCCATCGCATTAGATATGGCTTCTGGTGTATGAATCGTTGCTATTCTTAATAATTCAATAGATAATTCAACCAGTAATATCTGGATAAAGAATGTCCAGTCCCATTGCATAAAAGAAACAGATAGTGACCAAACAGGAACAAGATAAATGGATAATAAAACAGCACTTAAACGAATAATACGAATAAATGTTCCAATCAATGGTGTTTGACGATGCTCTTCCACATGTTCTAGAATTTCAAATATTGTCGTTGGAATCATTAAGACAGATGAAGATGTATCACAAATAATTGCAATATATCCATGCTGAATATGCGTTGCTACAATATCTGGTCTTTCACTATATCTCACCAAAGGAAAAGGATTATAGTTTTGATCTAAGATAAGTTCTTCTAGTGCCCTATCTGTCATAATTAAATCTTTCGCTTTTATTTCTTTAATCCTTTGCATCACTTGTTTTAAAACATTTTGATCAACTTTATTTTGAAGATAGGCAATAGCGATATCCATTTGATTTTCTGTTCCAATAATTTCTCTTTTAAAACATAATTCTACGGATTTAATACGTCTTCTAATTAATCCTGTATTGTTTAAGATAGATTCATTAAAACCATCTTTTGCACCACGAACACTTTTTTCTGTTTCAGGTTCTTCAATAGATCTGTTTGGATAATTCTTCGTATCCATCAAATAAGTCGTTTCACCATCAAACAGAGCACAATTTCCACTCATAATTGAATATTGGATTTGCTTAATATCATTTGTATTGACGATATCAACATCTCCCATATTCAGACAATTATCTAGATTTTTTCCTTCACCATTTTCTATTCCTTCTACAAGTCTTGAAATCAGTGTATCGTTAGAAAGACTGGCCAAAAAATAAAGATGAATCAGTCTTCCTTTATATATCAATACACGATGTTTTAAGTCATAAGAATTATTCATGATTTCGGTTTAAAAATAATGGCAACCAAGAATCCAAAGAGAATAGCTGCTGTAATTCCGGCTGCTGTTAAATCAAACATTCCCATAGCAATACCAAAAATACCATATTCTTCAGTTGCAGCCATTGCTCCATGCATCAAAGAATGTCCAAAACTTGTAATTGGAATTAAAGCCCCGGCATGAAAAATTTCCACCAGTTTATCATAAATATGAAATAAGTCTAAAAATGAACCAAGCACAACAAATAAACTTGTTATATGTCCTGGTGTTAACTTACTATTATCATAAATCATTTGAGCTAAAAAACACACCAAACCACTAAATAAAAATGCCATTATATAATTCATTCGACGACCTCCAAACTGATAGCATGTGCAACACATGGAATCGTATCTTTTTGTGCACTCATCATTGGTGAAAGCAAAGCTCCTGTTGCAACAACAAGAACACGTTTGTACTTTTTGTCTTTCAACATTGGATATAAATGCCCCATCGTGACAAGCCCACTACATGCACATCCACTTCCACCTTGAAAAACTTCTTGATTTTGTAAATCATATAACATACACCCACAGTCATTATAATGGACAACATCAATTTTATGACGTTGCATCATTTCCTTTAAAATCTTATGACCATAAGTTGATAAATCACCTGTAACAACCAAATCATAATCTTGAAAACTTCTTTTTAAGTCTTCAAAATGAGTTGTGATTGTATCATATGCTGCTGGTGCCATAGCACGTCCCATATCATTAGGGTCATCTTGTGAATAATCAACAACTTTTCCTAATGTAATAGATTCAACTCTCACTTGTGTTGGCTGATTAGTTAATAAAGTTGAAATAGCGCCTGTTGCAGTAAATGTTGTTGTATCTTTCTTTTGAACACCATATTCAACAGGGTAACGATACTGACGCTCAGCTGTTGCATTATGGCTTGATACCATGGCGATAACCTTATCCACGAAACCACCTTCAATTAATAAAGATGACATTGCCATAGATAAACAAAAGCTTGAGCAGGCACCATAAATACCAACAAATGGTTTAGGTAACTCCCTAGCCAAATAATTAACTGTTGTAATTTGATTTAATAAATCTCCACCAATATAAAGATCAATATCTTTTTGCTTTAATTTCTCTCTTTTTAAACAGATATCTAAAGAATCTCTTAGCATCTTTCGTTCTGCTTTTTCAAAAGAATCTTCACCACAATGATAATCGCCAAATCCTTTATCAAAACTTGAGCCTAATGGTCCTTGATATTCCAATGGTCCACATACAGTCCCTGTTGATGCAATATATACATTCTCTAGTTTTATTGAATTACCCAAAAAGTGTGATGACATAACGAATCACTCCTAACAATGAGGCACTCACAATTCCATACGTAATAACTGTTCCGCCTAATTTAAACATATTACTTCCAATTCCCATAACCAATCCTTCACTTTTACTATCAAGTGCACTTGAAGCCATACTATTTGCAAATCCAGTAATTGGAATAAAAGTACCTGCTCCAGCATGTTTAGCAATACTATCATATAATCCTAACCCAGTTAATAAGCAAGCCACAAATACAAGGGTTATAGTCATCATTGGGATTGCATCTTTTTCACTACAGTTATAAACATTCATGAAAAATTCTAGAACACCTTGAGCAATGGCTCCCATAACACCACCATATAAGAAAGCATTGAAACCATTTTTGACTTTATGACCACCTGGTTTTAATTCTTCAGCCATTTGATCATATTCTTTTCTATCCATAATTTTCACCTCTTAAATAGTCTTTACAATTTTTTCAAAAATAAACACAAAAAAACAAGCCTTAGTACTAAGACTTGTTTAAACGAACAAAAATACGTTTCATTAATTTAATCAATGTATATCCTATAAAAATTTCTATTGGCAATATTGCACATTCTTTAATAACTCGAATACATAGAGAAACAAAAAATGGAATACCATACATCATATCTAACCACAGTGGTGTTAAACATAATGTCACAACGATTTCAACCAAAGTCACACATAATATCCATGTCGAAAATTCTTTGGCCTCATCTTGACTGATTTGCTTTTTTAATATAAAAATCAAAATGATAAAGATAATCGTTAAAATTAAGCAAACAGAAATCAATGTTAACTTTTCTTGAGATGTAATAATATGAACAGTCGTTGATATCGTCACTTGATCAAGTGTATATATGTAAATTGAAGCACCTAACCCAAGAACCAATATCAATCCCATAACTATTGACTGAACAATCTTTTCACTTAACATCTTTGCATGTTCCTTAGCGAGTGAAGGAATGACACTAACCAAGATTGTTCCAAGTGTAAATCCAAGAAATGGAAAACCTGTAGGAACCAATATCAATCCGATAATATCACTACTCAATCCAACTAAAAATGCATATCCTGGAGATAAAAAGTAACCTGCTAACATCAAGGGAATATATTCAAACCCTATCTTTAAACTTTCCGCTCCAAACAATGGAATCATAATAGCCAATCTCTTACATATAGCTGTTAAAATAATAAAGATTGCCGCAATGACCAAATTCATAACATTCCCTTTTTCAAAAGGATAAAACTTAAATACATAAAATCCCAGTGCAATAATGATTATTGCTAAAATAATTTGTTCCATAACACAATGCTACTTATAACAAATGTTTCCTGCTTCGTCCTCATTTCTAGTCCACAGGCGTTAATTCCGATCAACAGACCGTACATTCTTTGCTACTAACGTAGACTCCTCCTTCTTTTTAATATATAGGTTATATCATAATATGATTGTATACAAAATACAACTCTTTTTACCTATATCATCAAGAATTTTAAATTATATCATCTTAATATCTTCATATTCTTTAATGAACTTAACAAAAAAATCAAACCGAATAAATCGCGTTGATTAGAGACTTGAAAATAATATTTTTTGGGTTGTTTTTTGATAAATCATATTTTCATAATGGTATCTATTTTGTTACTATCTTATCGCTAATAGAAAGCACATATCATTCAAACAAAAAACACATCCTATATAATGTGTTCTTTGCTCAAAAATATTTATTTTTATATTTATAAATTCACAATGTTTCGATTTATCCCATTTAAAAATGCCATTATATTTTCATAAACTTCATCAACACATCTTTGTCTTGCCTCAATTGAACCCCAAGCAATATGTGGTGTTAAAATCACTTTATTCATATCTTGAATAGAATAAATAATATCATTTTCTAATAATGGTTCATGTTCAAATACATCTAATCCAACTCCAGCTAAATGTCCTTCATTTAAGACCTTGACTAAGGCTTTCTCTTCAATAATCCCACCACGTCCAACATTAATAAGATAAGCATTATCTTTCATCTTTCTTAAGGCATCTTCATTAAATAAATATTTTGTTTTTTCATTTAATGGAGCATGAATACTAATAATATCAGAACTCTTTAATAAAGTTTCAAAATCAACTTGCTGATAATCACTTGTTGCATTCTGCCCACTTGTTGAATAATATTGAATTTTTGCTCCCATTGCAGTCGCAATGAAAGCCACTTTTCTACCAATATCACCCAATCCAACAATCCCCCAAGTTAATGAAGAAACATCATGAAATACTTCATCAAAATAACTAAAGCGTCCACTTAATGCATATTCTTTAGACTTCACATATTTATCATACATTGCATTCTTTTCAATCAGATGCATTAATAATGCGATTGTATGCTGAGCAACAGTATCCGTTGAATATCCCTTTACATTTGCAACTTTGATCCCCTGTTGACGACAATATTCTAAATCAATATTATTCGTTCCAGTCGCAAATAAACAAATCAATTGTAATTGATGCATTCCCTTCAACACTGATTCATTCAATATATTTTTATTTGTAATAACAATATGAGCATCTTTTATTCTTTCACGAATTTGATCTTGAGTTGTATCTTCATACATAACAACATCACCTAAAGATTCAAATCTTGATAAATCAACATCATAACCAACAGAAGCACTTTGTAAAATGACAATCTTCTTATCATTTTTCTTTAACATTCCCTTCACATCATGATATTTTAAGTTTTGTAACATTTCACCTAATTTTAACGCTTCATTAAGTTCTAATATATGTGTTTCTAAAGGTAACCCACACATCGTCTGATCAACAATCTGAAAATTTAAAATATGCTGAATCATTGCAATACCTAAAGCTTTAGAAGTCATTGTTTTATAATCTTCTAAAGCAGATAAAACATTTTCTTTAAAATTTTCATCTTTTGAAGCACAAGCTAATAAACAATCATGAAAGGAATGATGGTTTAAAATCTCATTTCTAAAAGTATCATTATATAATAATGGTAAAACAATATCATACATTTCCATTGGTACTGCTTTTTGATATCCTTTCGTAAAATTATATATTAATGCCACTCCTAAATCTTCATCTTTCATTTTATCTACAATCTTCATTCTTTTTCCTCCCTAAATATATAAACCTCTACTCTTTGCCTTTCAGCTTTCGCTTTATCATCATAAAAAATAATACAAGTCTTCATCTTCTTTTCCATTGTATTATATTTGACTATATTATATGAAATATAACGACTTTGACTTTCCTTTAATCCGCCAGTTGCACTTCCTGCACCTATATAATAGCACTCATCCTTACATCTAAAATAAGGTAAATGCTTATGTCCATGAAAAACATAATGAATATTTCTTTTTTGTAACCATTCTATTAATAAAGGTGCATCGACTAAAACCTTTGATGTTTCCACAATTCTATTGATAAACGTCTTTTCGTGCCATTTGGTTTTAATAAATTGTGCCTTACTTAAAGGATAGACATGATGATGTAACATCACAAGCATTGTATAGTCTTCTAAATGATCAATGGCTTCTAATTCATCATCTATTTCATCTAACTGTCTTTGCCCAATTTTTCCTCTCGCAAGATTCCCTTCACTGGTTGTATCCATTTTAATTAAAATCATCTTTTCTTTTTCTAATACTTTTATGTTTTCACCTAATAAATAAGCAATCACTTTACTCTTTTGATTCCTAGCCATATTAAAACCATGAACAATGACATCATGGTTACCCAGTATAAATGTAACATTTGCTTTATACCGTTTTTTTAAACTGTTCATAAAATCATTTGCTAAATACATATTTTTACGATTCGGTGATTCCATAAGATCTCCCGTAATTAGTACTTTTATCTGTTGATCTGTTTGTAAATAAGGCATGATAAAATCTAATGAATTATATAATTGAATCAAACCCTTTTGTCTTTTGTTTTTACCTAAGTGCAAATCACTTAATTGAATATAGTATGAATCATCTTTATTATCATTATAAACATCAAACAAATTCACTTTTTGATCAATATAATCAATTAATTTCTTGAATTCTGTTTGGGATGTCAATGCTGAAAAAACTTGTTGTGTATCATTAAAAATCAAAATACCGGGCCATAAATCAGCATGATTCATTGCACAGAAAAAAGCTGGGAACGGATCAAAAAATGATAAATCCTTGCGTTCAAAAGGCTCTTCAATTGCATAAAAATAAACATCTTTATACTCCTGAAAATGAATATTGAGTAGTTCTTCTCCATTATATCCAGGTATGTAAAGAACATGTGTCTTTTGGGCATATTGATCAGCTAGTTTTTGAATTCCATCAAGAAAAGGATAACGTAAGATATGCTCCATATCTCCAACTTTGATACGTTTGGAGAAAAATGTATAGTCAGTTTCTTGTATTCTTTCTAAAGAATCACATATTATCCCACGCTTCTTTAACCATTGACGAAAGCCATATAAATATTCATATGATGAAACGATATCACGCATATACGCAGTTTCATTTTGATAAATTATATTAAAAAAAGTGTTTATAAAATCAATATCGCGCAATATTCTCACCTCTCTGTGACCTATTATACACTAAATATCCATAAATATGTAGAAAAAGACGAAGTATCTCAAATTCAAATTGAACTGAAGTATTTCAGATTTATTCTCTAAAAAGACTAAAGAACAACTCTATTCTTTAGTCTTATAGATCATTTAAAATTTTAAATTTCTAGGTGTTCTTGGGAATGGTTCTACATCTCGAATGTTTTGCATACCAGTCAAATACATTAAGAAACGATCAAATCCTAATCCAAAGCCAGCATGTTTACAGCCACCATATCTACGTAAATCCATATACCATTGTAAACCATCCTTCGCCATTCCTTTTTCTTCCATGATTCTTTCCAAAACATCATATCTCTCTTCACGTTGACTTCCACCAACCAACTCACCAATTCCTGGAACAAGCAAGTCACAAGCAGCAACAGTCTTATTATCATCATTTAAGCGCATATAGAAAGCTTTGATTTCTTTAGGATAGTCTGTTAAGAAAACAGGACCTCCAATAACTTGTTCACAAATATAGCGTTCATGTTCACTATTTAAATCCATACCCCATTTGACTTCATTTTCAAATTTAACATCAGCTTTTTCTAATATTTCAACAGCTTCTGTATATGTCATTCGTTTGAAATCACTATTACGAACATGTGTTATACGTTCAATACACTCTTTATCAATCATTTGTGCAAAGAACTTCATTTCTTCAGGAGCATTCTCTAAAACATAATCAATACAGAATTTGACCATATCCTCAATTAAATCCATATCATCTTCTAAATCAGCAAAAGCAATTTCAGGTTCAATCATCCAAAATTCACTTGCATGACGTGATGTATTTGAATTTTCAGCTCTAAATGCTGGTCCAAAAGTATAAACATCTCTAAATGCCATACAGAAAGCTTCAACATGTAATTGACCAGTGACTGTCAAGAAAGCTTCTTTACCAAAGAAATCTTTATCAAAATCAGTATTATCAATCGTTGTTGCTCTAAACATTTCTCCAGCACCTTCACCATCATTTCCAGTAATTAATGGTGTATGCACATAAACAAATCCCTGTGATTGAAAAAATTCATGAATGGCCATTGATAATACACTGCGTAATCTAAATATTGCATAGAATGTGTTTGCTCTTGGTCTTAAATGTGGAATTTCTCTCATATACTCAAAAGAATGTCTTTTCTTTTGTAATGGAAAATCATCATCACAAGCACCCTCTACAACAATTTGTGTAGCCTCTATTTCAAAAGGCTGCTTACTCTCTGGCGTTAACTTGAATTTACCTAATACACGTATAGCACTTCCTGTACTAATGTGTTTAATTGTATCATAATCTTCTAAAGTTTCCTTCAGATAAACAATTTGACAATTTCTAAAATAAGTTCCATCATTCAAAGCCAAAAAACCAACTTTTCCATTATCCCTATTTGTACGTACCCAACCATCTAATTCTACATACTCCAAGCTTTCTGTTTCGAACTCTGCACCTGACATCACCATTTCATAGAGTTCTCTTACTGTCATAAATTCAAACATCTTTCTTCCTCCTTTGTATAATATAAAAAGCCATTCCTGTTAAGGAACGACTTATATCGCGGTACCATCCTCATTCATAATCTCTCAATTATGCACTCTGAAGCTTTAACGCAGCCTAACGGGATAGTCTACTCTTATTTCTCCTATCCTGCTCATTGAGTGTTCCATATTTTTGATATCTACTTTGCTTACACCATCCAAAGTTCGCTTAAGATACTGATAAAAATATGTTCTCAAATCATTGCTTATTAGTATTATTAACACCTTTTGATGAATATTTCAATACTTTTTCATAATTATTCATCATTTGCATGCATTTTTAAGACAAGTTCTTGAATTGCTACAACAACATCGACAGTTTGCACCACAACATCATCATGAACGGTAAAATGGCTATGTGTGAAATCTACAATCCCCTTAACACCTAATGCCATTAAACGATCAACTGTTTCTTGAACCTGATCACTAATTGCCAAAATAGCAATCTTACATCCTTCTGGAAATGTTTTCTCCAAATCATCAATATGATTTAATTTGACTCCAAAGCGTTCTCCTACTTTATTTTGATCTTGATCATAACAGCAAACAATCTTTCCAACTGTATATTGCCATCTATTATATTTTAAAATTGCACTTCCCAAATTCCCTACACCAATCAATATAATAGATTCATCTAATCCTAATCCTAGAACATTATTTAAAATATTAATGATTTCTTTTGTATCATAACCAATACCTCTTTTTCCTAAAGATTCTTTATCAGTTAAAAAACCAAAATCTCTACGAATTGTTGTGTCTAAAATTCCAGTTGCTTCACTCAATTCACTAGATAAAAAATGTTCTTTTCCTTCATGTTGCATATTGCGCAACGCCTTAAGATATCTAGGGAAACGTGACATCGTTGCCTTTGATATTTTTTGATGTTTATTTACCATATTATTCACCAATACTTTCTTCTTCTAAATCATATGACGGTTTGACACTTAAGTCAAGAGACGAGAATTGCTGATGTTCATACATCACTCTGGCTGCTGAAGCTATCATAGCAGCATTATCAGTACAATAGGCCATTGGTGGAAATAAAACTTTTATTGGACTATCAGCAGTTAATTTCTTCCTTAATCCTCTATTTGCACTCACACCACCTGCCACTATAATCTCTTTCACTTGATAATCTTTAGCAGCCTTTATTGTTTTAGATACCAATACATCTAAAGCAACTTCCTGAAACGAACACGCCAAATCAGCAGGAACAATATCTTCACCACGTTGAGCAGCATTATGACATAAGTTAATTACTGCTGACTTTAATCCACTAAATGAGAAATTATATGAATCATCATTTAATGGTAATGGTAAATCATATGTGTGTTGACCACTAGCAGCCATTTTATCAATAACTGGTCCCCCAGGATATGGCAAGTGTAAAACTCTGCCCGCTTTATCATATGCTTCACCAATTGCATCATCTAAAGTTTGGCCAATGACTTCAAAAGAAAATTCACTTTTCATATAAACAAGTTCACTATGTCCTCCACTTACAACCAGACATAGACAAGGGTATTCAATATCTTCGACCAATTCATTGGCATAAATATGTCCAGCAATATGATGAACACCAATAAACGGTTTATGATAAGCCAAAGCCAATGTTTTTGCAGCCTGCATTCCAACATGTAAAGACCCAACTAATCCAGGTCCTTTTGTAACAGCAATTGCATCTATATCATTCATATTAACATCAGCTTCGTTTAAAGCTGTTTTTAAAACAGTTGAAACACATTCGACATGCATACGACTTGCGATTTCTGGTACAACTCCACCATATAAACGATGTGTATCAATTTGTGATGCGACAACATTACATAACAATTCTCGCTTGTCTTTTAAAATAGCTACTGACATTTCATCACAACTTGATTCAATTGCAAGTATTAAACTCATTCTTGTCCCTCCAATCTTTTGACCATTAAATAAGCATCTTCATGATTATCTTGATAATAATTTTTACGTATTGCCTGATTTTCAAAGCCCAGACCTTTATATAAAGAAATAGCTTTATGATTGGAAACACGCACTTCTAAACTCATAACTTCACAACCTTGAGAAACTGCTAAGGCAAGCATCTCTTCCATTAATAGTCTCCCATAACCTTGCCCCTGATAATCAGGATCAATTCCTACTGTTGTAATCTGCGATTGTTCATACATAATCCAAACACCTACATACCCAACAATCTGCTCATCTACTTCTAAAACAAAATTATATGAAAATTGATTTTCTAAAATTTCGTACATGAAATCCGAAACATCCCAAGTTGATGTAAAAAGAATATGTTCTAACTCAACAATTCTCTCTAAATCATTTATATCCATTGCTCTTATAAGCATATTTGTTTTGCCTCAACATCTTTTAAATAGCAAGGAACTAACGCATCTACATTTTCAATAGGTTCAATTTTTTGTGATAACTCATAAAGATTCTGTCCTAAATTAACCTCAGCCAAAGGAAGTTTAACAACTTCACATTGTCCTACAACCTGATATCCTTCATAAGTTTTCATAAATTCATCAAAATCTTTAATCGCAAGCAACTGTTCTTCACCTAACGCCTGACCATTCTGATAAGCACAAACAAAAACTTTCTGACTTCGTGCATCAATGACTGATACACATGTCTTCAATCCCGCATAAGCTGCCAAAGAAGATATAACTTTTATATGAATTGATGAAACCACACTCAATGTTTTGGCTATTGTCATTGCAACTCTGACACCAGTATAAGATCCTGGTCCTTTTGTAATAATCATTTCATCAATATCTAATAATTGAAGTTGATGTTTCTTAAGCAAAGATGACAAATAAGGTATAGCATTTTCTGACTGTCTCTTTGACCCAAGTTCTTGAACCATTTCTAAACATTGTCCATCTCGATACAACGCCACCATTAAATACTGATTAGATGTATCCATAATCAAGCTTGTCATAACTTCAACTCCTCTACTATATTTTGATATTGAGCTCCATTTGCTTGAAAAGCAAAAGTTCGTGATTCATCATCATTTTTGGTAATTGTAATGTCTAGTCTTTCTTGTGGTAATATGTCTTGAATATAAATAGGCCATTCAACAACACATACCCCTTCATCTTCAAACATTTCTTCAAAACCTAATTCTTCATTTTGACCTTCTAAACGATAAGCATCGAAATGATATAACGGAAGATTCCCTTGATATATCTTAACAATTGTAAATGTTGGAGAATTAATAATCTTTTGAATTCCTAATCCTTTTCCAATCCCTTTTGTAAAGGTTGTCTTCCCAGCTCCCAAATCACCTTCTAAAGTCAATATTGCTCCTGGGAATAAATATGACGCTAATTTTTCACCAAAATCAATCATGTCTTGTTGATTTACAAATGTTAACATAGTCTTCCTCCTATCTATTGTGGACTTGTTCTTGATAAATATGATACCAATGTTCAGCAAACCCTGGTCTAAATGGTCCTGACATATTCATAGCCATCTGAATCAATACATCTAACTGTTCATTTAAGATACGATCTAATTGCTCACCATAATTCATTATTGCCTTATGCTGACGATATTCTTCTTCATCTAAGATTTTATATTTATAATCTGGAAAAACCTTTAAATCTAAATCATAATCTATGTACTTCAATGCTTCACCATCATATAGAGTTGGTGAGGCAATATTACAATAAAAATGAACCCCATTCTTACGAATCATGCATATAACATTATACCATCGATTCTTGGGAAAATAACAGATTGCTGGTTCCCTTGTATACCATTTTCTTCCATCAGACTCTGTTACCAATGTTCTATTATTAATAACAATAAAATGTTGATCCGTTTCTTCAAGAACAAACCCTTTATTCCAGCAACGATGTATACTTCCATCATGTTTATAACAATGAATCAATACATCTTTTCTTTCTAAGCGTTTATTCATAAACCTACCTCTTTCTACAACATTAATATTATACACAAAATAGAGCGAATTTGAAAGGCTTATTATCATCAAGAAAGAAAGTTAAAAAGAAAACTGAGCACTCTGTCCATTTTTACAAAATACTCAGTTTTTATTTTAGTTCAATTTTAAAACTTTATTTAATCTTGGATATATAACTATAAATAATACAAAACAAACAACAAGTGTTCCTAAATTATAAGGAATATTATACGTTAAATTTCCTTGAAGTGGTGTTTGAAAAGCAAACCAACCAGCCAATAAATGAGAAATTGTTTTTATAATCATAATAATGACCATTCCCCAAGGTATATCCATTCCTTTAAAATGCCACAATGGGAAAATCCCACAAAGACCAACTAAGGCCATCGGTAAAACATAATCAAAGAATAGAGATGCTATTCCATAATAAGTTGCTAATCCGAGAACAAATTGAGCACCCAAACAAACCAAAGCTGTAATGAGACCACGAATTGGTCCAAGTAAATATGATGCTAAAAATAAAGCAATTAATGAAAACGCAATATTTCCTCCATGAGGCATTTCCGTTATTTTTGTCATTGGTTCTAACACCAATTGAATGGCAACAAACATTGCCATATAAACCATGTATTTGATTTTTGTGTTCTGTGTATTCATTTTTCTTCCTCCCTTATTCATACATCGGGAGCCAACAAATAAAAAAGCTTTCTCACGAGCGTAAGAAAGCAAAAAAATCCTATTTGCACTCTCTACGCTGGCATTACCCAGTTCAGATGGTAAGGGATAAGGTTAACAACCTCTCTCAGCAAAATGCACCCCTGGCTCGACAATATTATAGCGCATTATATAAATAATTCAAGACTTTTTCTTCACCTATCCATATTCTAACAAGTCAGTTCCTACTCATTTACAAAACATTCTTTTTCTTTTCTTTCTTATATCTTGTTTTGTTATATTTTTCACGTATTTTTTCCTAGTTTTTTTTATATTTAATGCTATAATAAAGAGGAATTAAGGGAGGAAGATACAAATGTCAAAAGTTATTGCGGTGAACGCTGGTAGTTCATCATTAAAATTCCAATTATTCGAAATGGATAATGAAACAGTTATCACTTCAGGAGTTATTGAAAGAATTGGTATGGAAGATTCAATTTTCACAATTAAGTATAATGGTGAAAAAGATGTTCGTACTTTAGCAATTCCAACTCATAAAGAAGCTGTTCATTTATTATTAGATACATTAATTGAGAAACAAATCGTTTCTTCATTAGATGAAATCAAAGGTGTTGGTCACAGAGTTGTTCAAGGTGGTTCTTATTTCCAGGAATCTGCTATTATTGATGAAGATGTTATCAACAAAATTGATGAATTAAAATCTTTAGCACCTTTACATAACCCTGCTCACTTAACAGGATATTATGCATTCAAGGAAGCCATTCCAAGTGCTGGTGCAGTTGCAGTTTTTGATACAGCATTCCATCAAACATTACAACCAAAATGCTATATCTATCCAATTCCATATAAATTTTATACTGAAAACAAAGTTAGAAAATATGGTGCTCATGGAACATCTCATTTCTATGTTTCTCAAAGAGTTATTGACAAATTAGGTCAACCAGAGCATTCTAAAATCATTGTTGCACACTTAGGTGCTGGTGGTTCTTTAACAGCTGTTAAAGATGGAAAATCAATTAATACTTCAATGGGATTCACACCATTAGCTGGTATCATGATGGGAACTCGTAGTGGAGATCTTGACCCTTCTATTATTGATTATTTAATTGAACAAGTTGGTATGGATATGAAAGATGTTATTCATATGTTAAACAAAGAATCTGGACTTTTAGGTGTTTCAGGTGTTTCTAGTGACTTTAGAGATGTCTTAAATGCTGCGAATGAAGGTAATGAAAGAGCAAAACTTGCTATTGATATCTTCTTTAGAAGAGTTATTGCTTATATTGGTAGATACTTTATTGCTTTAGGTGGTTGTGATGCGATTGCATTTACAGCAGGTATTGGTGAAAACTCAGCTTATGCAAGAAAAGAAATTCTTTCATTAGTAAGTGAAGCTTTAGGTATTGTTGTTGATGATGATGCAAACGAAAATGGTGAAGGTGAACGTTTAATTTCTACACCTGAATCAAAAATCAAAGTTTATGTTATCCCTACAAATGAAGAATTGGTTATTGCAAGAGATACAAAACGTTTATTAAACTTATAATAAATAAGAGACTTAAAAAATATAAGTTATAAAAATAATTATAGAGACATAACAAACAAAGGTATTAATCTTTAGATGTTATGTCTCTTTTTGTTATTCATACATCAATATGTCCTTAAAAATCAATGAGTTGTTTGACTTGTATAATAGCAAGATTTAGCAAAACAAAGATATTTTAAATTGATATAATAGATAAAATGAATGGAATAGTTTATACCTATAAAATATTCTTAACACTATCTTATTCTATTAAAGGAGAAAAATATCATGAATACACAAAATAATCAACATAAACAAACGATACCATTTCCAGATGAAATTATTCACTTAGAAACTATTAATAAAAAATTAGATTTATCCATAGCCGAAACAAATTCAAGAGTTGAAAGAGTCAATTATGAATATATAAATTCAAAAAAGTATATGACAGATTATCGTGGGGAACTTGATCCACACGAAATGTTTCAAAATGAATTAGCCCTTAAACAAATTGATAGAACAGGAGCATTTGCTGTTGAAGTATGGGATAAACTCATGAAAATAAAAGAATCTCCCTACTTTGCTCGAATTGACTTTCAAGAAAAGGATGAACAATTAATCGAAAAAATCTACATAGGTCGCTTTTCTTTTCTTCATGAAAATGAACTTTTGATCTATGATTGGCGTTCCCCAATTGCTAGTATGTTCTATGATTATGAAACTGGACCTGCAAAGTATGATGCTCCTATAGGCCAAATTGAAGGCGCCTTAACACTTAAGCGACAGTTTAAGATAAAGAATGGTATTTTAGAATACGCATTAGAAAGTTCTATAAACATCCAAGATGATGTTTTACAACGTGTTCTATCTGATACTTCAAGTGAGAAAATGAAATCAATTATTTCTACAATTCAAAAAAAACAAAACCAAATTATTCGAAATGAAAAAAACAACACAATTATTATACAAGGTGTCGCTGGATCAGGAAAAACATCAATCGCACTCCATCGTATCGCTTTTTTGCTATATCGCTTTAAAAATAAACTATCAGCAAGAAATATAACAATAATATCACCTAATAAAGTCTTTGGTGATTATATTTCTACTGTTCTTCCAGAATTAGGGGAGGAACCAATATATGAATTAAGCTTTGAAAATATTGCCCAAATACAACTAGAAGATATTATCCAATTTGAATCTGATAAAGATCCATTAGAAACCAAAGATATACATTGGGCAAAAAGAACACGTTTTAAATCAACATTATATTTTGTCAAACAAATGAATGTATATTTATCTGAAATTTCTAAGACTCTCTTTGTTCCAAAGGATTATATATATGATGAATTAATAGCTCCAGCTGATTTTATAAAAGAACGCTTTTTCGCTTATCAATCTTACCCAATAAAAAAACGATTACAATTAATTGCTGATGATATTTATCATCGTTTCACATCACGCAATACGATGGGATATAAAGTTCCGCGGCCTCGAACAATTCTGAGTGGCTTAAACAAAATGTTAAAAATGAAAAGCACTATTGCTCTCTATAAAGAATTTTACAAATGGTTAGATTTATCTGAGATGTTTGTATTACCTGCAAAAAAAACTTTAGAATGGTCAGATGTATATCCCTTTCTCTATCTTCATGCAGCATTTGAAGGATTACAAGAGAGTCAACTTATCAAACATTTGGTAATTGATGAAATGCAAGATTATACCCCTATCCAATTTGCTGTTATCAATCAATTATTCCCATGTCAAAAAACTATTTTAGGTGACTTTAAGCAATTGATAAATCCTAATCATCTCAATACTATTGAAGACATACAAACATTATATAATGATGCAATCTATGTAGAACTCACAAAGAGTTATCGCTCTACCTATGAAATTATTACTTTTGCAAATAAAATTCAAAATATTGATCAGTTAGAACCAGTCGAACGACATGGTGAAACTCCACAACTTATATTCTGTAAGAATAAGCAAGATGAAATGCTGAAGTTAAAAAAGAAACTAAAATTATTTCAAGCCAGTTATCGTGCATCTCTTGGAATCATTGTGAGAACAAATAGTGAAGCAAAATCTCTATACTCACAACTCTTACCAGATTATAATATCAATTTAATCTCTCCAGAAAGTACAAGATTTGAAATTGGAATTTCTATTACATCAATTCAAATGTCAAAAGGATTAGAATTTGATGAAGTTATTATTTTAAATGTTAATCATGATAACTATAAGACTGAATATGATAGAAGTCTTCTTTATATTGCTGTCACAAGATGCATGCATCAATTAACAATAATGTATGTAGAAAAACCATCTCATTTCCTCCCATAAATCTTCACTTTATAAGAATAATCATTTTTCTTAATCTTCTTTTTTAAATAATATGAATAGAATAGCACATGCTCCTATCCCCATTATAAGATAAGAGAAAATTATTGTTTGATCTTCTGTTGGAATATCTTTTTGAGGTATATTGACCTTTGGTTCATCTCCTAACGTAATAACTGGAGCCTTTACATTCATAAAAGTAATTGATTGTATTTCTCGACTTTCTGGAATAATAAATTCTGTATCAGCAGCAAGAATATAGCCGAATGGTGCTTCTACTTCGTGAAGAATATAAGTTCTTCCTACAATAAGTCCTTGTACCAAATGTCCTTCCTTTTCACTCACCCACTCATCTATAACTTTATGAGATTCTTTATCTATTACCTGAAGTTTTGCTCCAATGATATTTTCAAGCGTTTCACTATCAACCTTATTTATTTGTGTTTTTGTCACTTGATTTAAAAAATCATATGTAAATATAAGCGTATCTTGTTTCTCAGTAGTATACTTACCATCAACATAATAATGAACATTTTTTAAAAGGTATCCATCTGGCTGTTTCGTTTCTTTAACAACATATAAAGAATTAGTATCACCTACTAATTCATCATTGAGCTCTGACAGTGGCATAATTGCATATTCAGGAGTTAAATCTAATGGTAAATCTGATTGAAAAGAAACCTTTCCATCTTGACGAGAAACAATAGTCTCTAAGAGTGTTCCTGCTTCAACAATAACATCTCCATCATAATTATAAATATCTCTATTGGCAAATAATGATATCTCAGCCCCACTTAAATACTTCTTTGTTTCTTCATCCTTCTTGCTAACCTCCACAACAATCTTTTGTCGCTCATTAGTAATGCCTATATCTTCGTACACAATATCAACACTCTGTCCTTTATATGACAAAGAAAAAGTCTTGACTTCTGAGTTCAAGACATACCCATATGGTGCTTCTAATTCTTTACATTCATAATCTCCCAAAGGAAGTTCATGAGATGTTATTTTTCCTCCTTCTGTTGTTTCTAATGTTTCAATAAGTTCACCTTGCTTATACAGAACTATCCCATCGTGACTTGGATCAAGGATATCACTTTTAGCATAAATCCCAAACTTTGCGTGAGCTAATCCTCTTTCCTCATAAATAAATTTCCCATCTTTATAATCTGTTAAAACTTCACCTTTTTTCTCAATAGTTACCTTGCCCTTTACAGATTGGTCAACCAATTGAACAACTGTAATAGGTGTAACTTGGTCACTGGATATCTCATAATGATCCATAGTGATTTCAAAAGGAATAGGTTCTTTTGTAAGAACGTACCCATCAGGTGCCTCAATTTCCTCTAATTGATAATGTCCTATTTTCAATTTCGTATTCAATGTTATCGTCCCATCATCATGTGTTGTCCATTGATTAACAATAATTTGTGGAAACAACGACCAATCAATATAAGATACATATTCATTTGTATCCACATTTTTAACTTTGAAAGTTGCTCCTTTCAAAAGAACTGTTTTACCTGTTTCCTTATCTTTCTTCACAACTTTTAACAATGATTCAAAAGGAACGTTATTTACAGTTACTTTTTTAATTTGATATCCTATCTCATATAGCGAGGCATCTTTTTCAATTGTTATTAGAAAATCACTTGCTCCATAATATCCCTCAGGAGTTTTGGTTTCTTTAACACGATAAGTTCCATATGGTAATAAAGAAGTTGTTAGATATCCATTTGTATCTGTTGTTCCAACAAAATACTTATGAGCCTTATCAAATCCAACTTTCTCATATTCACTATTTAAAACAAAAGTGAACTCAGCGCCTGCAAGTCCTGGCACGGTACCTGCTTCACCATCTTTGATTCCTTCTTTAAAAATTTGTATCCGTTGACTTGCTATTGTATTACTCGTTTTTGTTTTCACAGTAACATGTGACGTTGTTTGGTTCTGGTAATGAAGAGAAACATATATAATATCAGGATTTAATATCATTGAAGGATTTGTCTGTAATTCTTTAATATAATAATTTCCCATTGGTAAATCTGTCCATTCTATATGCCCATTCTCATCTGTTATTTTCTTTGAAACAAGTTCATCTTGACTATAAAAAACTTTTGTTCCAGAGACATTTGTAATCTTTTCTCGAGCATATAATCCAAATTCTACTTGAGATAAAAAAGCATCACCAAGTTGGTGATCTGTAATAGTACTCTCTATTTCTTTTTCTAAATGAATACTTCCTAAGGGTTCTTTATCTTCAATGGTCGTTGAACTTGTAATGACAGGAGTTGTTTGATTGTCATACCTCAATGAAACTTGATAACGCTCTGTATTTAATAAATATCCAGTTGGAGCTTGCGTCTCATAAACAATATAATTTCCTAAAGGAAGATTCTTTGTTACTGCTGTTCCTTGTTTATCAGTCGTTAAAGTATCAACAACATCTCCATTATTATATAAAACTTTACCAGCAGCTGATATTATCTCCCCATCCGCCACAACATTAAATTTAGCACCAATAATTCTATCTTTATTCTCACTTTCCTTTACTACAGTTATTTTCCCTGTGGGTTCTTTATTACTTACCGTTTGACTTGCACTATCCCCAGCATTCAATGTTATTGTATAAATCGTATCATCTACTAAAAATCCTTGTGGTGCTGTTTTCTCTTGTAAATAATATATGCCTGTTGTTAAGTTATCCACCTTGATTTTACCATTCGTTACAGTTACCTCCTTATCATAATCTCCATTATTCCATAACCTAAAAACTGCTCCATTAATTAGATTTCCATAAACATCAGTCTTGGTTAACTCTAAACTTGCTAATTGTAGCCAGTCCACAGTAAGAGAAGTTGTTTTAGATGGATCTTCAACATATTCACCATATCCTGTAGATTGATAACTACCTCCTGCTTTTGCTAATATCGGACTAAAGTTATAACTTTTTGTTTGTTCTCCAGTATTCCATTTATCTAATTCCACATTCAAAGGAGCTTCAAAATGAAATTTTGTTTTACCTTTAATTGTTAAACTTCCACCTGTTTGTCTGTTTCCATTTCCTTCATTAACATAAGTTACTTCATCTGGTAAATTTATAGTTATACCAAAAATATCGCTACCACTTTTCAAAGTAATAGATTCCGTTTTTTGAATATTTCCATCTCTGAATGCAAGGACATTAGATTTAGAAAATTCTAATTCAAACGATGGAACCTTATTTTTTTCTATAAATTCCATAAAATTCTTAATAGTTTTGAATGAAGAATTATCTCCATAGTAGTAATAACTCAAAGCAAGTGATGTGACTACTATACCATGTGCTCTATTTTCAAAACCACTCCATTGTTCTGGACCACCCCATCCATAATACAATACCTTCCTAATATCAGCATTATCATAAATGGAAACTGTAATCTTTGTACCTGTTGGTGGTGTGCTTTTTGGGTGTTCCATACAAAATGCTTGTTTTCCATTAATAGTAAAATCTCCTACAATATTACTACCATATGTTATTTTTCCATTATATTCGATTTTATCTTGTTTTGGATAATCATTGCTATTAGAAATATTATTTGCAGATACATTTCCAATTGAGACTAACGAAAATGATACTATTATTATGATTGATAGTATCATTTTAAATAATTTGCTTAACTTGTTCAATATTCATTTCTCCTTTTCATTAAAAAAAGAGTATCAATATACTCTTCAATATTTTATCAATTCTATTCCCATTCATCAGGCCACTCAAAGCTCCCACCCCATCCATAATTATTACCGTTATTAAATTCTTGATAACTATCTGAATCAGGTGTTACGATAATAGAATTTTTTTTGTCAGGTTGTGATTCATCTATTTTCGAACTCGATGAACTACTTGAATTTGATTTACTCTTATTCTTACTAGATGAACCTTTACTTGAATTATTTGATTGAGAAGACTGAGAAGAAGATCCAGGATCTTTTTTCTTTTCTTCAACTACAATCTTAATATCTTTCCTCGTTTCATTTCCACTTTCATCCTTAGCAATTACATTAGCTGTGTAAATTCCACTTTTGCTATAATTCACTTTACTATCATCAATAGAAAGAGTGACTTTAGACAAATCAGTGACTTTTAATTGAGTTATATCTAACTTACCATTAAGGTTTACTTTATAACTTTCTTTTAAATCCTTAAACTCTGGTGCTGTTGTATCTACAATTTCTACTGTAGTTTCAACAGTTTTTTGATTACGTGTAAAAGATACCTTATATTGACCTATAGACAAATAAGTTTTTCCTTCTTCATTTTGGCCATCAACAGTCATTTTGACATCTTTTAAAAAGTTATCTTTATTATCTAAATAATCACTTACTTTTGTAGAAATAGATTGTCCATATTCTACAACAAACTTTTCTTTCTTTAATATCATCTTTTCTTGAGAACATCCTAATAAAATACTACTCAATAAAATAATCATGATTTTTGAGCGATGTCTTTTCAATACATTTTTCATAATATCCCACCCTTTAGATCAATATCATTTTATCATATTCTATTCATGTCTCAAACAAAAGTCACAACTCATATTAAAATAGTTGGGGAACGATTCTTGATTAGCATTATTTTTGTCTCCTTTCTCTGATAAGAAAAGGAACAAGATTTCTCTTGTTCCCTTAACAAATAAAACTCATTACATAACTTGTTAACATTGCTGCTATAGCAACAAATACCAACCCTTTTTCCTTATAAGCAAAATACATCGCAACAAAACACCCTCCAATTGCACTATATATATTTGCTGTTGCATAAATAATACTTGGAAACGTTAAAGCGGATAAAACTGCATAAGGCACATAATATAACAATGATTTTAAAAATGGTGATGTTATTTCTTTCCTAAAGAGTGTTAATGGTAACATTCTTGGCAAATATGTAAAGATAGCCATAATTGCAACACTTATAAATATGTATTCACTCATACACTATCCTCCTCAAGAGGATAACGCCATGCACCATAAATTGCACCACTTAATGTTGCAATAATCAATTTAAAACCACTCGATAAATGATCAAACATCTGACCATAAAAGAAAATAACAGACATAACAGCACTTATAAAAACAACTTCTAATATTTTGCGTGACTTCGTTGCTGGTGGAACAATAATAGCTAAAAACATTCCATACAAAGCAATTCCCATTGCATTTTGTAATGCAACTGGTAAAAAATTCATTAATACCTCACCAGCAAATGCTCCACATGTCCATCCAATAATAGGCAATAAAATAAATCCAGACATAAAACGAAAAGTTAAATTTCCATGCTGTAAAGAAGCTAAACTAAAAGTTTCATCAGTAATACCAAACGAAATAATCATTCTTTGCAAAGTACTCATTTTCTGATCGATTTTTTGACTCAAAGATAATGACATTAAGAAATATCTAGCATTAATCATTAACAATGTTAACGCCATCTCAATATAAGATGCATTTGTCAGCATTAAAGAAACACCTGCAAATTGTCCAGATGATGTTAAATTGGTCATCGAAATCAATGTTGCTAAACCTAGTGGCAAGCCACTTGAAACAACCAGTACACCAAATGAAAAAGAAACTGGAAAATAGCCCAATGCTATTGGTATCCCCTTTTTACATCCACATAAAAACTCTTCCATCTATAATTCCCCCACATATATGACCTAATCATACATGAAAGAGAATTACTTATCAAATAGATTTTTTTCTACAAACTCTAAAATTTCTTGTTGATCAGTTAAAACATGATAAAATGGTTTTCTTAAATCTAACCTTTGAATATCTATGGAACGAATATCACTTAATTGAATACGGCAATACGTTATATGTTTGTCTGTTTTTATTGTAATATCCTTCTCAAATGAAGGATTAGCTGGTGTTGAATCCTCTTTAATAGATGTACAGGGAAGAACTAACATCTTATATCCCATATCCTTTAAAACATAGCACCAATGTCCATCCATTAATTCTTTAGGAAACCCTCGTCCAATATTGAAATATGCCAGTTCATGGATATGTGGTCTTTTATGAACATGATAATAAGTTTGATCACAATCTCCATCTTTTACAAGATGACAATAGAAATATTCTAATTGATTGGTTTGATGCAATAAAGCATAGCTATACTTTTCTACATCATAGACACCAGATTCTTTTAGTTTCTTGAGTGATTTATTCATTTCCATTAAATTTGTTTCTATACTCATAATAACCCTCCTACTTATATATTCAAAATTTTTTCTCATTTTTCTTCTTTTTAAACAAACTTTTTTAAAAAATTTTTAAAATCTATGTAAAACGTAGGAAATCTGACTTATTTTCGATAGAAAATATCACAATTATTCCTAATATCACATAAAATAGTCATATAGTGTCATATTGTTTTCACAATTTGAAAACTATAAAAAAAAGATTCATGTATAATGAATTACGTTATTGAAGAAGGATGAAAGAAAATAGCGCCAGGACTCTTAGGAGTTGACGAGGACCAGATTTATCGAAAGATTCGGCGGATGATCTGGAGGTATGATGCTACCTAAACGATGAGCAAAAATAATGAGTAATCATTAAACAAATATCATCAAGCATAACTTCATTCAATAATAAAAAAATCTAATGGAGGTATGTTTTTATGTGTGGAATTACAGCGTATTGCGGTAATGGTTTTGCTTTACCCTTTTTAATGCAAGGATTGTCTAAACTTGAGTATCGAGGATATGATAGTGCTGGCATAACAATTCTTGAAAATGAAGGTTTAAAAACGATTAAATGTAAGGGACGATTAAAAAATCTTGAAGATAAGCTTCAAGATTATCACTTGGAAGGACATGTTGGAATTGGTCATACAAGATGGGCAACTCATGGAATTCCTTCAAATTTAAATTCTCATCCTCATACAAATGATGATGAAACAATTTCTTTAGTTCATAATGGTATTATTGAAAACTATCGTGAATTAAAAGAAGAACTAATCAAAAAAGGATATCAGTTTCAATCAGAAACTGATAGTGAAGTTGTTGTTCATTTATTAGATGAATACTTTGAGGGAAATCTTTTTGAAGCCACAAAGAAAGTTTTAAAAAGGATTGATGGTAGTTATGCCTTATGTATTGTTTCAACATTAGAACCTGATAAAATCATTGTAGCCAAAAAAGATAGTCCATTAATTATTGGAAAAGCAGATGGAGCCTATGTAGCTGCAAGTGATATTCCAGCTTTATTGGAATATACAAAAGATGTTTATTTCTTAAATGATTATGAAATGGCTATTTTAGAAAATGAACATATCGAATTTTATAATCATGATGGAAATCCCATAACAAAAGAATTAGTCACAATTCCTTATGATTTAGAAGCTGCTCAAAAAGATGGTTATGATACTTTTATGTTAAAAGAAATCTATGAACAACCACATGTGATTCAAGAAACATTAAGAGGGCGTATTGTTAAAGATAAAATTGTTCTTGATGAACTACAGGAGATTGATTTCATTAACTATAATAAAGTTTACTTTGTGGCTTGCGGAACAGCTTATCATGCAACGCTATGTGGTTCTCAAGTTTTAGAAAGAACCACAAAACTCCCTGTCATTGTTATGGTAGCAAGTGAATTTAGATATAATGATCCACTTATTGATGAGCATACTTTAGCTATTTTTGTATCACAATCTGGGGAGACCGCCGATACTTTAGCTGCACTTCGTTTAGCCAAAGAAAAAGGCGCAACAACAATTGCGATAGCTAATGTCTTAGGAAGTACAATTTCTAGAGATGCTGACTATGTTTTATATACATGTGCTGGTCCAGAAATTGCTGTTGCTTCTACGAAGGCTTATACAACTCAATTGGTTTTACTCATGTTACTCGCTTATTATATAGCTCAAGTTCTTGGAAAAGATATTGATCATGAATTAATTGATCAATTAAATACAATCCCTCAATATGTTGAGAACATTTTAAATGATCATGCTATCTTTGAAAACTATGCAAAAATGTTAGAAAATCTTCATGATGCTTATTTCATTGGAAGAAGTTTAGATTATGCAAGTGTTTTAGAAGGTGCATTAAAACTCAAAGAAGTCTCTTATGTCCATGCTGATGCTTATATTGCTGGAGAATTAAAACATGGTCCAATTGCTTTAATTGAAGAAGGTTCCGTTGTAATCGCAGTCGCAACACAACCACATATTGCAGCAAAAACAATAAGTAATATTCAAGAAACAATTGCCAGAGGAGCAAAAGTTATCCTCTTGACAACACATCGTGAAGAGATTAAAAATGTTGAAAACACTTATTATTTACCAAATGTTTCTCCAACATTGCAGTCTATTTTGGTTGCTATACCTTTACAATTAATGGCTTATTATACAGCTTGTATAAAAGGTTGTGATGTGGATAAACCACGTAATTTAGCTAAATCTGTAACTGTAGAATAATATTGAAAACTCCATCTATGGAGTTTTTTATGTATAAAAAAAGAGAACGCATAACATTCTCTTCATATCTTATAAATCACAAATGCCTGTTCCTTCTCCATACATTGCATACCAGTCACTATTGAAATCATCTACTGCTTTTTCAATGTTTGGATTCTTGAATATCGCTTTTAACACCTCTACTGGTGCTGTAATGGCCTGTGCCCCATAATTGAATGAATCTCTAACCTGTTGTACGCCTTTGAAACTGGCTGCAATAATCTTACAGTCATATCCATCCATTGCAATACGATTTGATAATTCATTGATCAGTTCCATTGGATCACTTCCTAAGTTCCCTATACGATTCACATAAGGCGCAATATAATCCGCTCCTGCTGCTAGTGCCATATAAGCCTGCATCAAATCATAGACTGCTGTCGCTGTGACATTGATGCCTTCTGACTTTAAAATCTTGATGGCTTTGACTCCTTCATATGAAACTGGAACCTTGATATAAACCTGATTATCAATTTCTTCTAAAATACGATGAGCTTCTTTGACAATTGTCTCACAATCCTTAGAAATCACTTGTACGTGTAAACTTCTCTCTTTTCCGATGATATTTCTAATCTCTCTCATATGATCAAAGAACTTTGCTGGGCTTGTTCTTTTGACAATTGAGGGATTACTTGTTACTCCCACAATTGGCATATGTTCTACTGCATCCTTAATTTCTTCTAAATCAACTGTATCAATAATAAATTCCATTTCTCTTATCTCCTCTTATAAAGTTTGTTCAGTTCTTTCAATAATATCATCTTGTGTTGCTTTTGATAAAACGTTAAAGAATGCTGAGTATCCAGCAACACGGACAATTAAATCACGATGTTTTTCTGGATGTGCCTGAGCATCTAATAATGTTTCTCTATCAACGACATTATATTGAACATGATATCCGTGTAATCTATTAAAGAATGTTTTTATCATCATCTCTAATTTCATTTTATTTTCTTCAGTTGAAAGCATTGTTGGTGTCACCTTCTGATTGAGTAATACCCCTCCAGTAATTTCATGAGTTGGTAGTTTTGAAACAGACTTAAAGACAGCGGTTGGTCCACACTTGTCCATTGCATGAGCAGGTGAACAACCTTCAGCAAGTGGAGTATGGGCCTTACGACCATCTGGTGTTGCCATTGTGCCTAACCCTTGTCCAACATTTGCTGAAATCGAAGATGTCCCAGCATAGCGAATACCACCAATAGGTCCTCTTTGATATCTTGTATTTGGATATTTTTTCATTTCTTCTATATATGAGTTATAAGCATCAACAACCAATTGATCAACATAATCATCATCGTTTCCATATTTAGGAACATCATTGATTAACATCTTTTGAATTTTTTCATTTTCAACACCTTCAAAGTCATTTTGCAGAGCATTCCATAACTGTTCAGGTGTAATTTTCTTTTCTTCATAGACCAATTTCTTGATAGCTGCCAAACTATCTGCCATATTAGCAATTCCAATCTGTAAACCAGAAATAAAATCATAGATTGCGCCACCTTCTTTAATTGTCTTTCCTCGACCAATGCAGTCCTGTGTTAAAGCTGAACATAAGATATCTGGAATTTCTCTTTCTCCAGCAATATCGACAGCATTTTCAACAATAACAGAAACTCTTGTCAATTCTCTAATCGCTTTATCCCAAGCTGCCTGTAATTCTTCAAAAGATTTCATATCTTTAAAATGTCCACTGCCTTCAACAAATCTCTTTCCTGTTGTTAAGTCCACTCCATCATTCATCACACAAAGTAAAATTCTAGGAAAATTCAAATATGACATACCTGTACAGCGATATCCCCATTTTCCAGGTACAGCTGTTTCAACACATCCAATAGCTGAATAATTATATGCATCTTCTTCTTTAACCCCTAAATTCATAAATGAAGGAATAATAATTTCATCATTATTAAATGCTGGCATTCCTGTTCCTAGTTTCATGACTTCAACTGCTTCATCTAAGAATTCTTTTGGCATTCCATTATAGTATCTAACTGTTAAATTTGGTTGAGGGAGTCTAGTCTGGGCAACTGATTTCAAAACGAGATAGGATAACTTATTAACTGCACATTTCTTATCAGATGTTTGACCACCAATTGTTACATTTTGATACATTGGGCTTCCAGCACTACTAAAAGTATGTGCCTGAGAACGAACCTTATTAATAGTTAATGTCTTAATCCATAAATTTGTTAATAATTCTACTGCCATATCTTCAGTGATTATTCCTTGATCTAAATCATGTTGTAAATAAGGATAAACATATTGATCAAATCGTCCATAAGATAATGAATGACCATTAGACTCAATCTGTAAAATCAATTGAATAAACCATGTAGATTGAATCGCTTCATAGAATGTTTCAGCTGGTTCATAAGGGACCTTATTACAGATTCTAGAAATTTCTAACAATTCATCTTTCCTAGATCTTTCTGCCTTTTTGGCCAATTCTTTTGCCAATACACTAAACCTATGAGCATATGTTTTCACAGCTTCAATGACAGTCAGTACAGCCTTGTAAAAAACATATTTATCAATACTTTCAGGTTTGCATAAATCTAATTCAGATTTTAGTTTTTTAACTCTTTCTTCATAACCTTTTAAACCGATTTGTAAAACGGTTTGGTAATCAACAGCCAAATGAGCATCACCAGAATTTAATTTCCCTTCCATGCCTAATAAACCAGTTGACATAATATCCTTAACTTCATCAGGAAGTAAAGCATCACCTCTAGCTCTTAAATTATTATTTTCCCAAAATGGAGCAATAGAACGTAATGCTTCTTTAGTTTCCTCAGTAATATAGAAAACATCACCATCACGTTTTTCAAATTTATCTAATTCATTAATAACAAATTCTAATGTATATTCTGGGAAGATTGGTGCATCTTTATTTGAAGATGCCTGATTTCCAACAATCAATGTTTCATCCTCAATATAGATAGACATCTTTTCTAAGATATTCTTTAACATCAATGCACGTTTCATTACAGCTGGCTGATTTTGATGTTCCTTATAAGTTTCAGTAACCAATAAGGCTCTTTCAGCACAAATATAAGGCTTCTTCTCTAAAACTTTCTCTCTAAAATCATTCATTCTTGGTGTCAAGTCACCAAAATGCTCAACATTTTTCATAGTTTTCCTCCACTTTATTTCATTTGAAACTTAACATCATTTCATTTTCAAATATATAATAACAATAGTTTTATACAATGTCAATTCATATTTCATTTCTAATTATATTAACTTTCATTTGAAATATTATATTTACTATTTTATAAACATATGATAATATAAAGACAATGGAGGAGAAGAGATATGGTAAAAGGTAATATTTTTAATATTCAAAAATTTAGTATTCACGATGGTCCTGGTATTCGAACAACTGTCTTTCTAAAGGGTTGTCCTTTACAATGCCTATGGTGCTCTAACCCTGAATCACAATTAGAAAAAGTACAGATCTTATATGATGAACAAAAATGCGTACATTGTCTGAACTGTGTGAATTCTTGTCCTCAAAAAGCGATTGAAAATAAAAACAATCATATTCATATTCATTTTAATAAATGTGTTGGTTGCTTACAATGTGTTCACAACTGCTATCAGCAAGCATTATCACATGAAGGCGAGTACAAAGATGTTGATGAAGTTGTCAGAGTCTGTTTGCAAGATCAAGATTTCTATGAAGAATCAGATGGTGGTGTCACAATTTCTGGCGGTGAAGGAATGAGTCAGCCAGTGTTTGTCAAAGCCTTGATAACTGAATTAAAAAAACATAATATTCATGTTGCAATTGAAACAACTGGTTATATCCAATCTGACATATTTCAAGAACTTGCTCCCTTATTTGATTTACTTCTCTTTGATGTTAAACATTATGATAGTGAAAAACATTTTCAGGGCACTGCTGTGCATAACAAGCTGATTCTTTCTAATCTCAAATGGGCTATTGAAAATCAAATCAATGTTTTACCTCGTATCCCAGTTATCCCAGATTTTAATGATAGCTTAACTGATGCTGAAGGCATAGCCAATTTATTTTTAAATATGGGTATTCAAAAAGTTCAGTTATTACCTTTTCATCAATTTGGTGAAAGAAAATATGAAATGTTAAATCGAGATTATTTATATAAAAATAAAAAAGCCTTTCATCCAGAAGACTTAAAAGATTACCAGAAAGTCTTTTTAGAGAAAGGAATTCATTGTTATTTTTAAGACCTAATGGTCTTTTTTTTGAGAAAAACATGAGATAAAATTGAGACGCATAACCTCTTGTTTCATGATACAATAGAAGTGTTATCAGTTCCTCCCTTTGAAAGGAGGTGAACTTTATGTTAATTGAAACTATAGTTTAATTCATTGTCTCTATCACAGCAGGGTTAGTCGTTTACTTTCTTTGCAAATGGCTTGATAATAGACATGACTGATGACAAGCCTAGAAGAAAAGCCAAGGGGTATTGGATTAGACCCTTGGCTTTTCGTTTTGAACTCTATGTTTCAAAACTATAGTTTCATCAATAGTATTTTAGCATAATACTGATGACAATACAAGTATCTACTGATTTCTTTTGATTATTCTGAGTCACCTATTTTTCAGTCATAAATTCCTTTACACTGAATATTTTTGTCTTTCATTTTATAAGTCTCTTCATTTGGGGAGGAAAAAAGAACACTTTCAAATATTATTTATTTCTCATACAAAAATTTTTCAGGTAACGTCACATGAAAAGCATCTGCCAAAGACCTCAATTCATCTGTTTGAATAGTTTGTAATTTCTTTGGTGACATTGATAACATTTTCACCAATATCTCAGCTGATTTTTCTACAGTATGTGCAAGACCAAATGTGGTATCAAAATCCGAACCTGAACAGAATATTCCATGATGTGCCCAGATTGCCACATCATAATCTTTCATTAACTTACTTGTTGCAACAGCAATCTCTCTACCACCCGGTACCATCCAAGGCACAACACCTACACCTGCTGGAAATACAACTGGACATTCTGTTGCCATTTCCCATAACTCTCTTGTAAAGATTTCATCTTTGAGCGGTAAAACAAATGTTAATGCAATGACATTCGTTGAATGACAATGATAAATGACACGATGCTGATTATCAGTAACCATCTTCTTAATAGCGTGGTTCATCAAATGTGTTGGTAATTCACTGGTTGGAACTGCCTCATGAATCAGTCCCCAAACAACACGATACTTTGTTCCTGTTTTATCAATTTCAACAATGCCTATATTCGCTTCAGGATCTAACTCTACATTTCTAAAATATTTTCCAGAACCTGTGGCTAAGAAATATTCGTTCGCAAGTTCAGGAACTTCTGTTCCTATATCTTCCCAGCTACGGTGATAAGAAAACACGGATTGAACATACTTCACTTCTTCATCTTTCATACGATATGTTAAATTGCCGCCATTACGTTCATGCCATCCTTGCGCAAACCCATCACTACACATTCTGATAAATCCTTTGATAAATTCTTGTTCTAATATATTCATTCGATTATCCTCGCTTTGTTAAAACTTCTGTTTCATATTTTTTCACTTCATCATACCAAATTTCTCTTACTGGAACCTGATTGATTTCACAATAATAATCCCAAATATCATTGAATGGATAGGTTTTCAATTCTTCATTGATAACCATGATTTGTGTAAAGTCACCTTGATCTTGAGCTTCTTTTAACATTTCATAAGGCTGAAGCAAAGCATATAACATCGCTTTTTGCATATTTCTCATACCAACTGTCCACGCTGCTACTCTATTGATACTTGCATCAAAGAAATCCAAACCAACCAAAACTCTATCCATTGCATTATTTCTGACAATTTCTTTCGCAATTTCTTTTGTTTCATCATCAAATAAAACAACATGATCACTATCCCAGCGAACGGGTCTTGTCACATGCAATGCAACTTTATCATGGAATAATAACATAGCCGATAATTTATCTGAAACAACTTCTGTAGGATGATAATGACCATTATCCATCAATGGTAAAATATCTCTTGTTTTGGCATAATTCATTGTAAATTCACTTGAACCAACTGTATATGATTCCATTCCAATTCCAAAGACTTTTGATTCTAAACACACAAGAACCTTATTTTTATCATAATTGATAGAAAGTATCTCATTTAAAGATTCCATAAATCTTTTTCTTGGTGTCAAACGATCACCAGGAATATCCTTAAGACCATCAGGAATCCAAATATTCATTAAGCAAGGTGTTCCTAATTCATCAGCAAAATATTCACTAATACGAATACATGCCTGACAGTGTTCAATCCAAAACTCTCTTATCTTTTGATCAGGCGAAGAAAGTGTTAATCCTTCAGCAAGAGGGTGAGAGAAAATCGTTGGATTGAAATCCAATCCTAAATTTCTTGCCTTTGCAAATTCAACCCATTTTGCAAAGTGACGAGGTTCAATTGCATTTCTATCAACCTTTTCCCCCTCTTCAAAGATGGCATAAGATGCATGAAGATTAATACGTTTTGTTCCTGGTACTAATTTTAAAACTTCATCAATATCATTCATTAACTCCTGATAATTTCTTGCTTTCCCTGGATAATTTCCTGTTGTTTGAATCCCACCAGACAAAGCTCCTGCTCCATCAAATCCCACAACGTCATCACCTTGCCAACAATGCATAGAGACAGGAAATGTTTGTAATTGTTTTAATGCTTCATCTACATCAATACCTAATTTTTTATAAATTGTTTTGGCTTCTTCAAATCTTTGATTCATATTATTCTCCTTTATATTCTTTCATCTCAAATGATTTTTTAATCAATGCTCTCCCCTCACATAAATCATTAACAACTTTTTGCTGTATCAATTGTGCCAGAATATTTCCCAGTGCTGTCGCTTCTACAGGTCCAGCAACAACCTTTTTTCCAGTCATTTCAGCAATCATTTCATTCAATAATTGATTTTGACATCCCCCGCCAATAATATTAATAACTGGATAAGTTTGTTTAGTTATCATCTCTAATTCCTCAATGGCTTTTTTATAACCATATGCCAATGAATGATAAACACAAGAAGCGATCTGCCCAACTGTTTGAGGAGGTGTTTCATGTCTTTCTTGAAAGTATTGCTTAATTTCAAAAATCATACTCTCAGGTTTTAAGAAACGTTCATCATTGACATCAAAAATCCCAGCAAATTGATCTTGTCTTGCCAATTCCACTAACTTTGCAAAGCTATATTTCTCATCAAGATTTCTTGAAACTTCCTGAATAATCCATAGTCCCATGATATTTTTTAAAAAGCGATAACGTTGCTGATACCCCCCCTCATTGGTAAAGTTGGCATTCATTGATTCTAAAGTCACAATGGGTTGCATTGTTTCAATTCCTAATAATGACCATGTTCCTGAACTCAAAATAATACTCTTGTCTTCAATTGCTGCCATATAAGCACTACCCGTATCATGAGTACAAGGTACAATGACTTCTATATCAGCTCCAATCACTTTTCTCATATCTTTTGATAGTGAACCTAATGATGTTCCAGGCATCACAATATCTTGAAAAATCTCAACATCAGTTTGACAAAAGTCTAATAACTCTTTTGATAACTTGCTGGTTTGAATATCTAAGAGTTGTGTTGTTGACATATTGGTATACTCATTGACCTTTTTTCCAGTTAATAAATAATTGAGATAATCAGGTATCATGAGAAAATCAAGAGTTCTGGTTTTTCTTAATTCATCATCACTTGCAAGCTGATAAATCGTATTAAACTTTTGATACTGAACTCCTGTTTTCATATATAACTCTTCTATTTTATCTGGTTTGATAAAGCTATCCACTCTGTTATCTCTATAAGCATAAACATCATCAATACGATGTCCTAACTCATCTAACAACACATAATCTACTGCCCATGTATCAATTCCTAGTGTTGTTGGTATCTTATTGTGTTTGACACATTCTTTAATCCCTGCGACAACTTCTCCAAATAAATAATCTATATTCCAATAGTAATGACCATTTTTCAATTCAACATGATTTTCAAATCGATAGATTTCTTCTAGATATATTTGATTGTTTTGCAAAGAACACAACATATGTCTACCACTTGATGCTCCAATATCTATTGCGAGATAATATCTCATCTTCCCACCTCTTTTCTACAATCTCATCATACAAAAAAACAACCCAGTTTCAAATGTCCTGAGTTGTTTAATATATTGTCCTATTTTGCATTTATCAACTTATAATACAGTGCTTTTGCTGATTTAAACATTTTTATTAATAGTGATACGAAATGGTGCAATAGGAATTTCATTAATACCATATAAATTAGTTATTGGGTAATTTTTATAGGCATATAACAGTTGCGTACAATCTTGATCTATACCGAATATTAAAGTACCATCTTTTAATTCTGGATAAATAGGTTTTCTTACAAGATGATTTTCAATTTCAAATTCCTGTATATTCTCTCCCTTATAATAGAGATTTTGATTATACTTTATATATAATTTTGAATCAATGTATTCTATTGAAATAATTGTAGGAGCATCACCCTGAATAGAATAATTATAATAGTGTAAAAGAACAGATTTTCCTAGTCTTTGACCTATCACTTCTTTATGAATAGGATGGATATTAAATTCTTCTCCACAATCTATTGAAACAATTAAATGTACATCTTTGACTTTTTCACTTACTAATGCTTGTTTTTCTCTTAATATTGGCCACTTATCATATTTCTCATCATTATAATTAGGTAACTGTACACAGAAGAATGGTAAATGATTATTCCTTAAATCACTTCTCCATTTATGAATAAGTAAAGTTAATAAAATATCATAATATTCTGCATATTTAACATCTTCTTCTCCTTGATACCACAATACTGATGCAAATGAATATGTTTTGATAACTGAAAACATTGTTTCATACAATCCACCTGGCCTTCCAAAATCTTTCTTACCCTTTGGACCTGGCCAAGGAGTGTGGCCTACTGCTTTTTTTATTTCACTCATACTGTGGTCTGGATGGTTATTTTTATATGATTGAACTTTTTGCATGTATAACTGTAGACTTTGTTTGAATTCATCTATTTTTCTATTTTCATCTTCATCACTTTGATCTTGAATATCCTGAAAATATTGATCTATATAAAGCTCTTTTAAATAGATGTTTTTTTCTAATTCTTTGTTTGGTATCCAGCAAGACGCAGAAGTACCACCTTTATTACATTCAACTATTCCAATTGGAATATCTGTATATTGTCTTATTGTTCTTACAAAATGAATTCGAATAGTAGAAAAAAAGCTAAAAACTCCGTGTTTATCGGAGTTTTTTTGTATATTAACATGAAAATGATTCTATTTTGATACTACAGATTTTAAGACTGTACTATTCTTTTGATAATTCATTTATATATTTTGTAAGTGGTAAAGAAAGGATTGTAAGTATAAAAAAGCAGGAAAATCCTGCAATTAGTCATCTTGATTGTGTAACCAATCTTCCCGAGGTTGCTTGTTTATGTTTAAAGTTGAATATTTGGGAAAATTATATTTCCATTCTTCATACTGCTGTTGGGTTATTTTACCTTCTCTAAAGTTTTTGGCTTCTTCTAACCAATTTTGCATGTATTCGTACAAAGTATCTTGTTCATGAGGTAATAGCTTGTCAAATCGCAAAATAGGTTGACCATCTAATTCATCAATTTTTAAGCCGTATGAACGTTCTAGTTGAAATAAGGTATAAATAGCTCCTATGTATGTTTCAATATCAGGAATATCAATAGCTTGTGGTGAAACATCTAGTTTATAAGCTAGATTTTCAATAACATTTTCTCTTGGTTTCTTTTTATCGGATTCATATTGAGAAATACGCACATCAGCAGATGAAGTTGAAAAACCTAAAATTTGTCCTAATTCCTTTAAAGTTTTATTTCTAAATAGACGAATTGTTTTTAAATTTGAACCTAATGACATCATTATCACTCCTTTTGTCCCCATTATAACAGAATATATAATATTGGTAAAGAAAAAATAATACTAAATAAGTTAGTCTATAAACTTAAAAAAATAAGTAGACTAACCTAAATAGTATAATTTATTCTTGACAATAGTTGATTTTACTATTATTCTATAATATACAGATTAACTTATTTGGGTTAGTTAATGAAAGGAGGTGAAAATAAGATGGATATGAATACATTTATGGATGCTCACGATATTATTGAAATAACTGGTATGTCAGAAGCGTATGCTTATAAGTTGATCAAGCAACTTAATAAAGAGCTTGAAGAAAAAGGATTTATTACTATTCGTGGACGTGTTAGTAGGCAGTATTTTGAAGAAAGAATTTATGGAGTAAGAAAGGAGGAACAAAACTATGCCAGCATACAAGGATAATAACACTCAAACATGGTATGCTTCATTTTATTATCAAAATTGGAAAGGCGAAAGAATCAAAAAAATGAAACGAGGCTTTCGCACTAAAAGAGAAGCAGATGAGTTTATTGCAAAATTCAAATTGGAACAGGCAAAAGATTTAGATATGAATTTTGAAGAATTTCTCAATATCTATTTAAGAGATTTATCTAATCGTATTAAACAAAATACCATGATAACAAAAACATATGTTATTGAAGATAAAATCAAACCATATTTTAAATTGAAAAAGATAAATGAAATAAGTCCAGCAGATATTATCGAATGGCAAAATGAATTGCTTGCATATCGTGATGAAAATGGTAATCCATATTCTCCATGTTATCTTAAAACAGTTCATAACCAATTAAGTGCAATATTTAATCATGCAGTTAAGTATTACAATCTTAAAAATAATCCTGCTAGAATTGCTGGAAATATGGGAAAAGAAAAAAGTAAAGAAATGAAATTTTGGACAAAGGAGGAGTATTTAAAATTTTCTGAATCAATGATGAGAAAAGATGGTGTATATCAAGCATTTGAAATGCTTTATTGGTGTGGCTTAAGATTAGGTGAAATGTTGGCATTAACACCAGGTGATTTTAATTTTACAAAAGAGACTGTAAGAATTAATAAATCTTTTCAAAGAATTAAAGGACATGATGTGATTACAGATCCTAAAACTGAAAAGAGTAATAGAACAGTACAAATGCCACATTTCTTGGCTGAAGAAATACATGATTACATTAGTCGTTTATATGGAATTAAAAGAGATTCAAGAATATTTCATATAACAAAATCAGGATTACATCATGAAATGGATAGAGGATGTAAGGAAACAGGTGTTAAAAGAATCCGTTTGCATGATCTCCGTCACAGTCATGTATCATTATTGATTGAAATGGGATTTAGTGCAGTAGCTATAGCCGATAGAGTAGGACATGAAAGTATTGATATTACTTATCGATATGCACATTTGTTCCCTGCAAAAGGTAAAGAAATAGCTGATAAACTTAATATAGAAAGAGAGGAGATAGTGAATGTCGCATAAAAACAATGATAAACAAGGACGTTTTCGTAGTAAAGTGATTGCATTTAGGGTATCACCTGAAGAAAATAGAGTACTTGAAAGAAAAGTCTTTTTGAGTGGGTTAACCAAGCAGGACTATTTGATACATTGTATGGAAAATCAAGATTATGTTGTATTAGGTAATCCATATGTTTATCGTTCTTTAAAAAGAGAATTAATTCATTTTATTCAGTTGTTTGAAAAGATAGAAAGTTTTAATGATTTGGAATTAGATGAATTAGAAATATTAAAAATGATGTTAGAAATCGTTATATCAATGAAAAGAAAAAAAGAGCAAAAAATCAAAGCATCAAATAGAACTATTTAGCAGTGGATTCTCATTGAATGACTTTCATTTATGCTCATATTCATTTTATTGATTTTAAGGATATAAGTCAATGAAAAGAGGAATATGTATGTTAGATATATTAAATATAAAAACTAAATATCATTTATCAATGAAAGGAAAATATCATTGGATACCTTAAAAAACACTTCAGTTTTTAATGATATAACTTTACTTGATGATAATGAAGATTATCATATGATTTCAATGGATGAAGTTGAAGAAAAAGAAATACAATGGCTTATTCCCAACTATATTCCTAAAGAACAAATAACTTTGATTGTTGGTGATGGAGGGGTTGGTAAGACAACCTCTTGGACCAGCATTATATCAGCATTATCAAAAGGAGAGTTATGTTTCTTTGAAAATCAAGAAGAAGATAAAAGAGAACCTTTAAAAATTGGTTTTTTTAGTTCAGAAGATCCACATGATAGTATCATTAAAAAGAAGTTGCGACTCAATTTAGCAAAACAAAGCAATGTGAAAACAATTCCAATAACAGATAAGAGATTTCATAAAGTGAAATTCAATAGTCAATATCTAGAAGGTTTAATTATAGAAAATAAGTTAGAAGTATTAGTCTTTGATCCATTACAAAGCTTTATTGGTGATAGTGTTAATATGGGCGCAAGAAATACTATGAGAAGTACTCTTAATAACCTTATTGCATTGGGTAAAATATATCATGTCACAATCATCATTATTGTTCACACAAATAAACGAGAAATGGCAGGTGGACGAAATAGAGCATCTGATAGTTCTGATATTTGGGATATTGCAAGAAGTGTTATTTTTGTAGGAGATGCAAGTGATGAGGGTATTCATTATTTTTCGCAGGAAAAAAGTAATTATGGGAAATTGCAACCTACAACCTTATTTAAAATTGAAGATAGTGTGATTGTTAAAGTAGGAACGACTTCTAAAAAGGATTTTGACTTTCAAAAAGAAAAAACAAAAGGTAATAAGAAAAAATCATTGGTTGAAGAAGCTAAAGAAGCAGTTATAAGTTTATTAAATGACCATGATGCTTATTCAGATGAAATCTACAATTTAGCAGAAGAATTAGACATAAGCAAATCGACACTTAAAAGAGCAAGAGCAGAACTTACAAGTGAAGGAATAATCAAACCAAAAAGAACAGGTTCTAATAAAGGTAATGATAAACAAAGAACGATATTTAGTTTAGTAAAAAAAGTATAAATACAGAGGTTCAAAAAATACAGAGGGCCAAAAATACAGTGACTAACAAAGTGATCCTCTGTATTTTGAAAATATTTAAAAAGGTAACTCAAAGTAGTGATTATTGTATTAGCAAGCAGCGTAATTTGGGGGCAAATTACAATTTTAGGGATGACCCTAAGACCCAGAGAAAGGAGTGAAATGTCACATGAAACGAAATAAAGAAGTTAAAGTGAGATTTACTGATGACGAATTAATGCTTTTAAACAGCTATGTTTTGAAAGCAGGTTATACCAGCCGAGAAAATTATATGAGAACAACTTTGTTAAAAAGTGTTCCAAAAGAACAGCCATCAATTGATTATCAAAGGCTAATCAATGAGTTTAATTCTATTGGTAATAATCTCAATCAATTGGTGAAATTAGCTTATTATCAGCCATTAATTGAACAAGAGTCATTATCTGTTCTAACACAGTTAAAATCTCTTATATCATTCACAGAATCAATGATAAGAGGTGTTGTATAATGGCAACAACAGGAATGTGGGCAGTAAAGAATCGTTTAGACCATTTAGTTAATTATGTTTCCAATCCATATAAAACAATTGGATTGGAAACTGTTATCGATTATACGACTAATGGTGAAAAGACTATTGAAAAAAGATATGTCACTTATCTTAACTGTTTATTTGATAATCCAAAATTAAGCATGGTCAATACGAAGAGGCATTTCCATGATGAAAGCGAAATACTAGCATTTCATGGCTACCAGTCATTTGAAGAAGATGAAGTCAATGCAGATTTGGCACATCAGTTAGGTGTGGAGTTTGCAAAAAAGATGTGGGGAGATAGGTTTGAGGTGATTGTTTCAACACATTTGGATACTGATAATATTCATAATCATTTTCTATTAAACTCAACATCATTTGTAGATGGAAAAAGATATTGTAATACCTATAATGATATTCAAAATATGAGAAATATATCTGATGAATTATGCAGAGAACATAATTTATCAGTTGTAGAATTTAAACAATATGTAGGCAAGTCAAGAAAACAGGTTTTCCATAATGATAGACTTAAAGAAATTGTTAGAGAAGCAGTTGATCAGGTAATCAGTGTCAGTTATACAGATAGACAATTCTATAATGAACTTGAACTAGAAGGCTATGAAATCAAAATAACTGAAAGGAATATTTCTGTTAGGCATCCATTACATCGCAAATTTATTCGTTTGAAATCATTAGGTGATGATTATACAAAAGAAAAACTAATTGATAGAATATTAGATTTTAATAAAGATAAATATAATACATCACCATATGGACGATTAGGATTTGATATTAAGCCATATTGTCAGCAATATGAACAACGAAGATTAACAGGATTACAGAGATTGTTCCTTCACTATCAGTACAAATTAAAAATCTTACCACGTAATAATAGATGCAAGTTAAGTCCGTTTGAAAAGGAAGAATTACAAAAAGCAGTACAAAAGATGGAGGAATTTAATCAGCAGACAATCATTCTTTGTAAGAATAAAATTGAAACTTTTGATGATTTATACAGCCATATGGATAAGATTGAAAATGAACTTAACCATCTTATCAAGGAAAGACAAAAAGCAAGAAATCAAGTGAGAAAATATAAAACTAAAGAGCAAAAAGATGAACAAAAGTTAATAGCAAAATCATATACACCAGAGATAGGAAAGTTAAGAAAAGAATTAATGTATTGTCAAAAAATAGAAGAACGTTCATTAGGTATCAATAAATTTTTAAACGAACATGAAAAACAAAAGAGAAGAAAGGAAAGAACAAGATGAAAGAAATTGAATACATTGAAATTAATGGATTATTATATCCAAAATTAACATTACCGCCTCAAAAGGAAATACATTTAACAAGGTTTGGTAGAAAGAGATTGCAGTATCTAAAGCAATATCGACCAATATTTTATACAAATTTATTAACAAGTGGTGAATTAAATGAACATCTGCAAATGATAGATGATGAAGCAAATGTATTATATGATAGATTGATTGAACAATATAAAGTTAAAAGAAATATTACTAAAGAACTTAAAGAAAAAGATCAAATGAAATGGATTCAAGAGATGAATAACATTCAAAACTGTGTTGAAGAGGTTATTAATAAACAAATTATTCATATTTAAGGGAACTTATAGCAGAGTTCCTTTTTATATTTGAAATATAATGACTTTCTTGTAATAAATTTGTATAACATGATTTATTAAATATAAATTTTAAGGTAGCATATACTATGACTGAAAAAGAGAAAATGATTAATATAATCCTGCTAATCCTAAATTGGAGTTATAACTTGCAAAGGTAAATAAAATTTGTACTAAGTATAATAAGAAAGCATTTAATGAAATTAATATGAAATCAAAACTTTTAAGAAAAATAATGAAGACAAAAGGTAATAAGAAAAAATCATTGGTTGAGGAAGCAATCATAAGTTTGTTAAATGACCATGATGCTTATTCAGATGAAATCTATAATTTGGCAGAAGAATTAGATATAAGCAAATCAACACTTAAAAGAGCAAGAGCTGAACTTACAAGTGAAGGAACAATCAAACCAAAAAGAACAGGTTCTAATAAAGGTAATGATAAACAAAGAACGATATTTAGTTTAGTAAAAAAAGTACAAATACAGAGGTTCAAAAAATACAGTGACTAACAAAATGATCCTCTGTATTTTGAAAATATTTAAAAAGGTAACTCAGAGTAGTGATTACTGTATTAGCAAGCAACGAAATACAGACCACAACCACACAAAGTACCGAAATCACGAACAGGAGCGATAATATTAAGAAAATTATTGACAATATATATATCACACAATAATCGTAACAGGTTTACGTTTGTAAAAAGACGTAACTATACAGGGAGAAAGCAGGCTATTCTGGCTTTACGGTTGAAACCTTATACGATACATTTATACAGACAACACCCCGAATCAGCTTTTGGTTGGACAATTCCAACCAAACACCACAGCAAACAGCAGAGACTATTCTGAACGCCAAGAAGCCGGTATGATTGTTACATATAAGGGGAAGAAAAATTTCTTTTAGGTACTTGCTTTCCTAAAACTGATGTGATAGAATAATTTTGTTCTAGAAAAGGAGTAAAAAATATGCAGCAAGGTATTCTTAAATAAAACTATAATCAAATAGTAGGAACAAAGAATTATGATAGTCCCTTTCGTGGGGGGCTTAGTTTTTGTATCCAATTTTAAGAATACTTTTACCTTATCAATTTTGACATATCCAAAAAACAGCAATCATAAATAGGTGTATGCTGTATATGTGTATGTCCGCAAATTATAATCCCCAGTGGTAAAAGTACTTTACTGCTGGGGATTTTTATGCCCTTTAGGGCTGTAAAAGGAGGACAATCACATGAAAATAATCAATATTGGCATTCTTGCCCATGTAGACGCAGGAAAAACAACATTGACGGAAAGCCTGCTATACACCAGTGGAGCGATTGCGGAACAAGGAAACGTGGATAAAGGAACTACAAGAACAGACACTATGATTTTGGAACGGAAACGGGGAATCACCATTCAGACAGCGGTTACTTCTTTTTGCTGGAATGATTATAAAATCAATATCGTGGACACTCCTGGTCATATGGATTTTTTAACCGAAGCATACCGCTCTTTATCTGTCCTTGACGGAGCTGTTTTAGTCATTTCGGCAAAAGACGGCGTACAGGCACAGACCCGTATATTATTCCATGCGCTTCAGAAGATGAACATCCCGACAATTATCTTCGTAAATAAGATAGACCAAAATGGAATCGACCTGCAGCGTGTTTACCAAAGCATTAAAGATAAACTTACCAGTGATATGATTGTCATGCAGGAGGTTGCCTTGTCGCCAAAGATAACCATAACCGATATTTCTGATTTGGACAAATGGGATATTATTATTTCTGGAAGCGATGAACTATTAGAACGATATGTTGCAGAGGATTCTTTGGATATACAGGAATTACAATATGAAAAGTGCAAAAGAACCAGATGCTGCTCTTTGTTTCCTGTTTATCATGGGAGTGCAAAAGACAATTTAGGAACAGAAAAACTGATTGAAGCGATTACAGAAACTTTCATTACAGAAACAGACGATATTCAGTCTGAATTATGTGGATATGTTTTTAAGGTTGAGTATACAGACCGGAAAAAACGGCTTTCTTATTTACGCCTGTATCATGGGACGCTCCATTTACGGGATGCTCTGCCACTGTCAAAAAAGAAAAAAATAAAGATTACAGAAATGTGTATTCCGTTAAATGGTAAAATCGTCCCGGCTGACCATGCTTATCCGGGAGAAATTGTTATTTTAGCTGATGATACTTTGAAACTGAACGACATTCTGGGGAATGAAAAACTCTTACCTCAAAAAACACAGATTGATAATCCCATGCCATTACTTCGGACAACCGTAGAGCCGCAAAAGCCGGAGCAAAGGGAAGCCCTGTTAAATGCCCTCGTAGAGATTGCTGATACAGACCCTCTTTTGCATTTTGAAATTGATACTGTTACCCATGAGATTATGTTATCTTTTTTGGGAAAAGTACAGTTAGAAGTTATTTGTTCGCTATTAGAAGAAAAATATCATGTGGGCGTGGTTATGAAAGAGCCTTCGGTTATTTATCTGGAAAGACCGCAAAAAAAAGCAAGCTTCACGATTCATATTGAAGTGCCGCCGAATCCGTTTTGGGCATCTATTGGTTTGACTGTAACACCGCTTCCTGTTGGAAGCGGAACACAATATAAAAGCGAGGTATCTCTCGGATATTTAAACCAAAGTTTTCAAAATGCCGTCATGGAGGGTGTGTGTTATGGAATGGAGCAGGGCTTATATGGCTGGGGAGTGACAGACTGCCAAATTTGTTTTGATTATGGAGTTTATTACAGTCCAGTCAGTACCCCCGCTGATTTTCGTTTTCTTGCACCTGTCGTGTTGGAGCAAGCATTGAAAAAAGCAGGAACACAGCTGTTGGAACCATACCTTTCCTTTACTCTTTTTGCACCGCAGGAATATCTTTCACGGGCTTATAATGACGCACTAAAGTATTGCGCAATAATTGAATCAACCAGACTTGAAAAAGATGAAGTTATTTTTAAGGGGGAAATCCCTGCCCGTTGTATCGGTGAATATAGGAATGATTTGAATTTTTATACAAATGGAAGAAGTGTTTGTATTACAGAATTAAAAGGGTATCAGGAAACTTCCGGCGAGCCTGTGTTTCAGCCACGCCGCCCGAACAGCCGTTTAGATAAGGTTCGCCATATGTTTCAGAAGATAATGTAATGTCTTGCGCAATGCAAGTGTTCATTGCTTGCTATTGCGAAATATCATTGATAAAATTAGTATCAAAGAGGAGGAACTATTTTGAACCAGAAACAGAGGGATATTACAACAGGAAAGCAAATACGCCATCTGCGGACACAAGCGGGAATGACGCAAGAAGAATTAGCTAGAGAATTGAATGTCACTCGGCAGGCATTATCGAATTGGGAGAGAGATGTTAATGAACCTGATTTAAATATGTTGAAAAAAATTTGTTTTCTTTTTGGCGTTTACATGGACGATTTTGCGAAGGGGGTAATAACAAAAATGGAAACATATGAAAAAAAGGAGAAACAACAATTTAATAGGTACGATATGGCAATTGGACTTTTTTATGCTGTTGGTATATTTCTTGGCATTGGTATTTTCTTTGTTGGCGGTTTTATGACAATGTCGGGTGCAGGGTGGGGAGCATCACTATTTGGCGGTGGCTGTTTTTCTCTTGTATTTGGCTTGATATGCCATGCAGTTATTACATTGAGAAGAAATGACAAATGATGACATATCCTGCTTTCTTAAAAAGAAGCATGGAATGCTGTATTCCCGGAGGCTGATATTTTTAGAAAAGTGCACTGTGCGGCAATTTAGACTTTTCGGCCATATCGCGCAAAAAAGCCGCTACTTTTGGTTTTCCAATAGCGGCGGCCTAATGTAGGTTGGCTCTATTTTTGAGTGTCGATTTATTATACCCTTGTCAAATGTACTAACCTATTTTAAATAAATACCAGATAAATACACCAAATAAAAAACAAGGACTTTCAACATACATTGAAGCATATAAAGAACACATTATGTATACCGTTAATGCTTTTTGCAAAGCTGTTATTCGCTATGCCGCTATTAACTCATAGCGTGACAGGGGCAAACGGCGACAAAGGGAAATATACTTTGAATACCTTACAGAAGAAAAGTTTTACAGTATTACAAAAATAAAAGCCTATACCATTTTGGGAAGAAAAGATATATAATAGCCGAGACGACAACAATCAGAAGTTATGGAGGGTAACAATGGAATATAGTAAGGAAGATTTAATTGAAGCAAAAAGGCAAATTTTGGGAGGGAGAGAGAACATGGGAACAGAGGAAAGTAAAAAAATCTGGGAGAAAAACGCACAATTTTGGGATAATGCAATGGGTGACGAATCTAATGAATTTCACAGAGAGGTAGTACGTCCCAAAGTAACGGAACTTCTATCTCCTAATCCTGCGGATTACATTTTGGATATTGCGTGTGGCAATGGAAATTATTCTTCGTATCTTGCACAAAGAGGCGCTTCGATTGTCGCTTTTGATTACAGCAAAAAAATGATAGAGTTGGCTAAAAGACGGCAATCACAATATGCAAAACAAATTGAATTTTGTGTAGCGGATGCGACCAATAGAGAAAGTATATTAGAATTAAAAAGAAATCGAGCCTTTACGAAAGCAGTTTCTAATATGGCAATTATGGATATTACGGATATTGAACCACTTCTTATGGCTGTTTATGAACTGTTGGAGGAAAGCGGAATTTTTGTCTTTGCAACGCAACACCCTTGTTTTATCACGTTGACTGAAAAATATATGACACCGCACAGTTACTATGGTATAGCGATTGAAGGGCAACCGGAGGAGCAGATTTATTATCATCGTTCCATACAAGATATTTTTAACCTTTGTTTTAGAGCTGGATTTGTCATTGATGGATTTTATGAAGAATGTTTCAAAAACAACAAAGAAATTCCTATGGTAATGATAGTAAGGCTTAAAAAGGTAAAACGTGATAGCTTAAAATAAATTCAAGTTTGTTGGGTAAAAAGCAACTACCAACCAGCCACAGCCCTTTTGGGAGGAAAGGGGGATTTTCCATGACCTGTACAGAAGAATATCGGGAACCATATCGAGTACACTTTCCATGCCTTTTGCAAAGTCGTTATCCGAAATGCAACGATCAACGCAGCGAGGACACGGAGCAGGAAGCACAAAAGAAATATCCCTTGAATACCTTACAGAAAAAAGTTTTACAGTATTACAAAAATAAAAGCCTATACCATTTGGGGAAGAAAAGACATATAATAGCCAAGACGACAACAATCAGAAGTTATGGAGGGTAATAATGGAATATACTAAGGAAGATTTAATTGAAGCAAAAAGGCAAATTGATTCAACATTGCATAAATTACGGGAAACAATAATAACCTTTGAAGCAAAAGAAAATCCAGAGAGATATAAGTCACAAATCACTTTGGCGAAAAGACGAATAAAGGCTTTTGAAATAGCAAATTACTTTATAGGAAACGAAATTGAAAACAGTTAGTAAATTCAAAACTCTGGTTTCGCGGCAAGTGAAATCGTTAGGCAGTATAAATTAAATTTGCAAAGTCAGTAGTGATAGTTAATAGCAAGATGAAAACCAATGGTATTTCTAATCAAAAAGGAGGATAACAATATATGCTAAGTCCGAAAGAAGTAGTAAATAAATGGGTAGACGCTTTTAATGCCAGTGATGTGGACATGATTAGTAGTCTGTATGATAATAATGCAACAAACCATCAAGTTGCAAATGAACCTGTTGTAGGAGTTGTGGCTATTAGAGAAATGTTTGCAAATGAGTTTGCAACTGCAAAAATGGTTTGTATTGTGGAAAATATTTTTGAAGATGGGCAATGGGCTATCTTAGAGTGGAAAGACCCGTTAGGATTACGTGGGTGCGGATTTTTCCATGTTGTAAATGAAAAGATATTATTCCAGCGTGGATATTGGGATAAACTTTCTTTTTTAAAGCAACATAATCTCCCTGTAAAAGAATAATGAGAAGAAAGTTAAAGTATAAGAAAGGGTACAAAAATTGATAAGTTGTTTAACAAGGGACGGTTGCAGGAATAATATTGCAGTTGTAAAGGAGTAGCTGGCTATGAAATATAGCAAAATAATAATATTAAAGAATGGTATGGAATGTTGTTTGAGAAATGCAACTGAAAGTGATGGACAGCTTGTATTAGATAACTTCACTTTAACTCATACCCAAACCGACTATTTACTTACATATCCCGATGAAAACACTTTTGATGCAGCACAAGAAAGCCGGATTCTGAAAGAGAAGGAAAATAGTGAAAATGAAATCGAGATTATTGCTATAATTGATGGCGCAGTTATAGGGACTGCTGGAATCGAGGCAGTAGGGGCGAAATACAAGGTACGGCATCGTGCTGAATTTGGTATTAGTGTTCTGAAAAAGTTTTGGGAACTTGGAATTGGACAAGCATTGATGGCTTCATGTATTGAATTACTATATATTAAATATAAGATGTATCTTAGTGGTGAACATTTTCCCATAAAATGAAAATTTGTACTAAAATTGAACATATTTTTTAAAGGATGTCAAAATATTGATGTCCTTTTTTTTGAATGATATGATAATTTTGCTAGCAAGAAAGGAAGAGAAAATTGTACAAATTATTAATACTTGATATAGATGGAACACTTAGGGATGAAGTGCAAGGAATTCCAAAATCTGCAAAAAAGGCGATTCATTTATGTCAAAGAAATTATTGCAATGTTGTCATTTGCACAGGAAGAAGTATGGGTACAATACAAGATGATGTTCTGTCATTGGGGGTAGATGGATATATCGCAGGTGGTGGTAATTACATTATCTATCACGATAAAATACTCTATAATCAATCATTTGAACAAGACTTGATCAAAAAAGTTGTTCATTTATTAAAAAATAGAAATGTGGCTTTTTCAATTGAAAGTCAGAAGAAAGTTTTTATGAATCAAAAAGCTAAAGAAATTTTTGAATCAATGAATCAATTTAAAATAAAGCATTCAAGTACAAATAAACAGTTCATTACAGAAAAAATAATTTATAAAAATAATATTGATGAGTATGAACATTAAGATATACATAAGATTTGCTTATGCTCTAATCAAGAAATATTTAGTGGAGTTAAAACCATATTACAAGACAATATGCAATTAGCACAAAGTGATGCAGATCATCAATATTATGAAATTATTCAAAAAGATTGTGACAAAGGAAAAGCAATTCAACGATTACAAGAAAGATTAAGCATAAAGCAAGAAGAAACAATTTGTTTTGGTGATGGACAAAATGATATAGTCATGTCACAAGTAGCTGATATTGTAGTAGCTATGAAAAGAAGTCATCAAATGTTAAAGAATGTCGCAACTTCGGTATGTGAAGATGTTTTTGAACATGGTATTTATAAAGAATTAAAAAGAAGAAGTATTATATAAAGGAGTAAGATATTGAAAAGAAATGGTGTCTATAGTGGATCTGCATTTGTAGAAAATAATACAATCTATTATTTTTATACAGGTAATGTTAAATTAACAGATAGGAATGGCTATGATTATATTCATGAAGGAAGAGAACAAAATACGATTTGTTGTAAGAGTGAAGATGGTTTTTCTATAGATAAGAAAGAGTTAATCATGTCAAATAAACATTATCCATCAAATATTTCAAAACATGTTAGAGATCCAAAAATTATTAAAAAAGATGAAAATTATTATCTGATTCTAGGTGCAAGAACAAATGATAATCAAGGATGTGTATTGCTTTATAAAAGTCAAGATTTGAAGAATTTTGAATATTTTAACACTATAACAACGCCAAAAAGATTTGGATATATGTGGGAATGTCCTGATTTATTTGAGTTAGATGATTATTTATTTTTAGTTGTCTGTCCTCAAGGAGTAAAACAATCTCATTTTAATTATGAAAATATTTATCCATTATGGACAAGAAGTTATGACTACAAGAGTATATGATGCGATAAGAGAAAAGCAATTAAAATTTTTATCAAAGAATCATGGAAAAATAATTTTTTATACTTTAAATAGCTATAAGATAATTTAATGCTAAATACAATCTTTTGGTAATGGACAAGGAGTTTTTAATTTATATAACTTGATTATGACTACATGATAAGGAGTATTGTGGACAAATATTGATAGTATATTTTTATCATAATATATGAAAAATTACACTGAATCATTTTTATCAAATAACATACCAAAAAAATACCAAAATATTTCAAGTAAATGATAAATAACAAAAGATAGAATAAAATAGAAATAGTCTAAAATGCTTGAGTTTACAAGTATTTGTCATTATAAAACATGTACTTAATAATTAAAATAATCTAGATAAATAAATTCGATAGTAATGAAAGGGATGATTAATATCGTTAAAGAGCAAAAAAGTTAGATTAGTGTAATTGATTATAATTATATGATATAGAATATTATATGATACTAAGCATCTTGAAAAAATGCTTCTAATTTGATACTATTAGTTCATCAAAAGAATAGAGCAAACTAAAAAACATGGAAAAAATAGCTGATTTTTATAAAATCACTAACCTAAATAGGTTAGTAAAAATGTATTCTTAAGTGATATGCGACTGCTGAAAGATTTCCTGATGTTGTTGGGTTTGCTTCCTTCCAATGAGGTTTTTCAAAACGAGGATATGATTGTCCTTTTTCTCTATACTCTACTCTTGGCACTTGAAAGAAATATATATTATTTAGCTCTTGAGAATGAATATACTCATCTCCTAAATAAGAATCTTTTAAACGATACTCCATGTTTGATTGTCCTGCTGCCAGAAAAACATCACCAACATAAATATGTTCCCAAATAATTTGGCATTCATGACTCTCAATTAATAATTGATATGGTCCCCCTTCTTTTAAATGATCCAAACATATTTCCCATGTATTATTCTTACTCTGAGATCTATACCTTGTTCCTTGAAAATATATAGATACATCCTCATTATCTAAACATTGTCCAGTTATATAATTATGTGTATTTCTTTGTAAAACCATGTTATCTGAATAAACTATATCTACTATCATTTTACCTATCACTCTTTTCTATATAACGAAGATATTATAAATCTAGCACTTCTCCATTAGATTCAATGACTTTTTTAAACCAATGAAAACTCTTTTTCTTGTAACGCTTCATATCCTTAAAATCTGTTTCACCACGATCAACATATATAAAACCATAACGTTTTTTCATTTCACCTTGTGAACTCAAAATATCTATAGGTCCCCAAGTTAAAAAACCAAAACAGTCTACTCCATCAATCTCAATTGCTTTTTTCATTTCTACTAAATGATTCTTAAAATAATCAATCCGATAGTCATCGTCAACACTCATATTGTCATTAAGTTTTTCATCAACACCAATTCCACATTCTAAAATAATAATTGGTTTTTTATAACGACGATATATATCGTTTAATGCTATTCTAAAACCTATTTCATCAATTGTCCAAGACCATTCACTTTGCTTAAGATATGGATTTTTCTCCATATTATTTGACATCATAGATGTTAATAATTTCATTAATTCTTCTGGATTAGTGTCTTCTGATGTGCTTTCATTAACTAGACGAGAACAATAATAACTAAAACCAATGAATTCTGCTGGATTATCTTTAATTAATGTAAGTTCCTCTTCTGTCATTTTAGGCATGATATCATATCTTTCCCATGTCTTAAGTGTTTCATTTGAGTAATGTCCTTCAACAATAACATCTAAAGTAGATAATATAAACATTTCCTGAATACGTTTTGCCTTATGAATTGTAACTGGGTTACAATCATTTGGGTAAAATGGTGAATAACAAACCATTCCTCCAACTTGTGCATTAGGATTAACTCTTTTTACATAATATCTAAGAAATGCTCCTGCCACATGAGCATTATGTACTGATTGTGTTGATCTTTGATCACGTCCTTTCATATCATTACTAGCTAAATCAGTTGTTGGAAACATAAATGAAGAAAACATAATTGCATTTTGTTCATTAATAGGGAACCAATATTTAACTTTTTTTCCTAATCTATCAACCACAGCAGTTGTTAATCTTTTAAATGACTCAATAAATTCTTTAGACCACCAACCACCATATTTTTCAACCAATTCAAGAGGGACATCAAAATGATGCATACAAATAATTGGTTCTATTCCTTTTAATAACATTTCATCAACAATATTTTCATAGAAATCTAAACCTTGTTGATTTACCTCTTCTCCTCCCGTTGGTAAAATTCTTGACCACGAAATAGAAAAGCGATAAGTATTAAATCCCATTTCAGCAAATAAATTAATATCTTCTTTGTAACGATGATAAAAATCAATCGCCATTTTCCAGTCTGAGAAACCAGGCTTAATTTTTCTGACATCATAATTTGAAGGTCCCTTTCCATCTATATTCCATGCACCTTCTGTTTGCATACTTGAAACAGATCCACCCCATAGAAAATTATCCTTTAACATTTGATTTCCTCCTTATTTTGATATCCAAATTTAATTCCTAAAACAAAAGTCACAATACATGAAATTGCAATCGCAATAATCATATTAATAAGATTCATTGAATCAGAACCAATAAATCCTGGTAATCCCAAAAATCCTACTGTACCAGCCACTGCAAAACAATAAACTTTCATTAATCCTGCATAAATGCCACCACAAAAGCATCCAATCATTGAACAGTATAAAAGTTTTTTATTTTTTAATGAGAAACCAAATAATGCTGGTTCTGAAATACCTGCAACAAACGAAGTAATTGTACATGTTAATGCTTCAGATTTCACATCCTTATCTTTTGTTTTTGCAGCAACTACCAAAGTCACAACACCTTGATTGATTGTATATAACATACTAGCGATGACAGTGATTGGTTCATAACCAACGGTTGCTAACATTGTAAATAAAATAGGTAATAATGCTGTATGCATTCCTGTCATACATAGGAAAACATAAACACCACACACAACACCTACTGCTAAAAATCCAGTCGTATCATAAAGCCATGTAATTCCTGTACTTAAATATGACCCTAAAACTGATCCCATTGGTGCAAGAACACACAATGTTAATGGCAACATAATTAAAAGTGTAAACAATGGAACAACCAATGATTTTAACATTTGAGGAGTAAACTTTGTTATATATTTTTCTACATAAGATAAAACAAATGTTGCGAGAATCATTGGAAATATAGTACTTGCATATGATGCTGCATGAATTGGAATGTTATAGATAGATAATGCAGTTCCTTTACTTATTGCTTCGATGAATTGTGGATGTATTAACGTTGCTCCAAGTAGCATCCCATACCCCATATTTGCACCAAACTTTTTAGCGCCAGTCGCCCCTAAAAATACTGGTAAGAAATAAAAGGCTGCATCTCCTGTAAAGGATAAAACCATATATGTTGAACTCTCTACACTGATTAATTTGAATTGTAATAATATAAGCAGTACTGCCTTTATTAATCCTCCACCTATTATTAAAGGAAGAAGAGGTGTTACACATCCTGATATACTATCAAATATTAAACTAATACTTAGCTTTTTCTTTGGCACATCAGCATCTTCCTTAATAATCTCTTTAACCTCAAATCCAGCTTTCTGACAGATGACCTTGTATACATCACCAACATGTTGACCAATGATAATTTGAAATTGATCTCCTTGCCATTGACTACCAACAACTCCTTTTATATTTTTTAATTTTTCGTTATCAATTAAACCTTTATCTTTGACATTAAAACGTAAACGTGTAAGACAATGAATAAAGAAAGTCATATTTTCTTTTCCACCCATAACCTCAATAATTTCATCAGCTAAAGCTTCATAATTTTTCTTAGCCATACTTCTCTCTCCTTTATATTTTGTAAATCTATATAAACACAATACATGCGCGCTAATGCATTGTGAATGAACAAAATAAAAACCCAAACAAAAAAGTAATCATTTCTTACTTTTGTGGTTAGGTCAAGCCCTATTGGTAACAATCCTCACGAGCACAAAGTCTATTTATATGTAACATTAAATATAATATTTCTTCATCATTAAACGTATAGTTAAATTTCTTGAAAATATAATCATCAATTTGTTTTGCACACTCATACACGCTTGGAAAAGAAGAGGTTAATGTTTGAAACATCTCTTGATTATCAGACATTATATATTGTCCTTCACTTCCTCTTTTTAATAAGTACTGAATATGTGATACAAACCTTGAATAGTTAAAACTTTTTCTTTCTACAGTAATTGAAAAGAAACTTTCAATAATGTGAGTTATACTTTCAATAGCATCATTATTTCCTTCATTTTTTTGATAACTACTCACTATTGCTTTTGCATTAATCAGATGTAAAGCAATTCCAATAATCTCTTCTTTAGGTAATTGAATGCTCATCACTTTTTTAATTTCTTTTAACGCATACTCTCCAACTGCAAATTCATGAGGATATAAGTGTTGAATATCATAATAAACAGGTACATCTATAACCATCTTTTCTTCACATCTTTTTATAGCAAAGTTAATATGATCTGCTAAAGTAAAGATAATATTTGAATTTGTTAACTTTTCAATATTTTGTTGAGCATAATTCACTATTTTAACAGATAGCTCAAAGACTTTATCTGGAATAAGATTTATCATTTGAACAAAATCTGGATTGACATCATAGAATGTTCTTTCGACTTTAGATATATCTATCTCATATGGCGGTTTAATAAAACCTATACCTTTTCCAAAAGCAACAACTTCTTGATTGTTACTATCTAAACAAATAGATGTATTATTGTTAATGTTTTTAATGACTTTCATAATGATAACTCACCTCAACTTTCTTATTTCAATATTGTTAATAGTTCATCCTTATATGTAATCTTTTTCTTATCTTGAACAATAGAAACATTAAAAGACAAGCAATTTGTTACAATCATTGGTGTTGTCAAATCTATATTTTTTGATTCCATAAACACTCTATCTACTTTAAGTATAGGATCACCTACTTTAACCTTCTGATTCTCCTTAACAAGAACCTCAAACCCCTTACCATTTAAATTAACTGTATCTAAACCTACATGAATAATAATCTCTGCACCTATTGTAGATGTAATTCCAATCGCATGTTTGGTGACTGCAATCATACTTATAATTCCATCACATGGTGAACAAAGCAAATCATCTTCTAAAATAATTCCTACTCCATCACCCAATAATTTATCAGCAAACATTGCATCATTGACTTCACTTATTGGAATGACTTTACCAATAGCTGGAGAGTAGATTGTTTCTTCATTTTTATTTTTTCTTTTTATATTAAACATATTTTCACCTCTTAATTAATTAAAAAACTCTCTGAGCACCTAAAACACAAATCGTGTTTAAGGAAAAGCCTCAGAGAGTAACAAACCTTATTGACAATATTATTGTATATCTATCACTAGTATATGTCAATATAAATTTAAAACTATATCATTGATTAATCTAAATCTTCACCGTTACTTGCAATCACTTTCTTATACCAATCAAATGATTTTTTCTTATAACGTTTATTTGTTCCGTTTCCTTGATCATCTCTATCTACGTAAATAAATCCATAACGTTTACTCATTTCACCAGTTGATGCTGATACAAGATCAATACATCCCCATGTTGTATAACCCCAAAGTTCAACACCATCAATTTCAATCGCATCACTCATAGCTTGAATATGCTGTCTTAAATAATCAATACGATAATCATCTTCAACAGTATTGTCAATAAGTTCATCTTTGGCACCTAAGCCATTTTCTACAATAAATAAAGGCTTTTGATAACGGTCATAAATACTATTTAAAGTAATTCTTAAACCTAATGGATCAATTTGCCAACCCCATTCACTGGCTTTTAAATATGGGTTCTTTAAAGTCGCAAAAACATTGCCTTCTGTTTGTTTATTCATATCAGGATCAGCACTTGTACAACGAGAAGAATAATAACTAAATGAGATAAAATCAACAGTATTATCTTTTAACAACTCTTGATCACCATCTTCCATTATAGGCATTGTCCCTTCTCTTTCCATTTGTTTCAGTGCATAACGGGGATAATATCCTCTTGCTTGAACATCAATAAAGAAATATCCTTCCCTATCAATTTGAATTGACTTCCATACATCATCAGGATTGCATGTATATGGATATGTATTACCAGCTGCTAACATACACCCCACTTTATTATCAGGATCAATTTCATGAGCAATCTTGGTTGCTAAAGCACTAGCGACTAATTCGTGATGAATCGCTTGGTACTTATCTTTTAATGCTGTTTCTTTATCTTCAATAAGTAACCCTGCACCCATAAATGGTAAATGTAAAATCATATTAATTTCATTAAATGTTAACCAATATTTGACTAATCCTTTATATCTTGTAAAGATTGTACGACATAATCTTTCATAGAACTCAATCAATTTTCTATTTTTCCAGCCACCATATTCTTTAATCAAATGGATTGGACAATCAAAATGAGTAATTGTCACTAATGGTTCAATCCCATATTTATGACATTCTTTAAACACATCTTCATAGAATTTCAAACCTTCTTCATTAGGTTCTAATTCATCTCCATTTGGAAAGATGCGAGACCAAGCTAATGACATTCTATAAGTCTTAAATCCCATTTCTCCAAATAATTGAATATCTTCTTTATAATGCGTATAAAAATCTATACCTTCTTTTGCTGGATAAAATTCTCCTTCATGAAAATCTAAACTATGATCTAGTCCTAACATCACTGGAAATCTGTTTTTGCCATGTGGTGTAATATCCACATTCGCTAGGCCTCTTCCACCTTTATCAAAACCACCTTCACATTGGTTAGCGGCAGTTGCACCACCCCATAAAAAATCTTTTGGAAATCCCATTAATCTTCCTCCTTCTTATATAGTTCAATACTTCCAATAATACCTAAAGGTTCTAATGCTAAATGTCTAGAGAATGTATCTCTTTGATTTCTTGATAAATTATTTGTTGCAATCAATTCAATATGATTCATCCCTAAATTCAAACAAGTTGACAAATCATATTCATATGGTGGTGTGATTAATGTTTCTACACTTTCACCATTAACAATCAATTCAACAATTTCATAAGCTTCTCTTAATACCAAAATCATATCTTTATCCTGACAATCAATATCAAATGCATATTTAATATTGCCTGAGAATCTTGGATAATCATATCCAAGATAATGATCTAAAGACATATCTATTGGTTGACTATAATCTTTTTGATTATATTCTCTGAATGAAACTTTCACTTTATCAATATTCTTTAATTGAGTAGAACTCTTTGTATATATTTTATCATAACATTGCCCATTCACCAATACAAGAGATTGATATGGATGCAAAGTTAATGTAAATTCAAAACCACCATCCACTTTATTTCCGTTTAAACTGTATGATTTATTTTGATAAGCATCATATATCATATAATTAGCATCATGCAGAGTCACTGTTGAATGAATAGAATCTGTTATGCTTTCATTATTAAACATATAAATATTTCCATCACTTTGTTGATAAGAATAGACAACTAAGTCTTTTTCAAAAGAAGATGTTTTCACAACTGAATAATCTTTTAATTCTTCTGATAAACAAGAAAGAGAAATCATTTTTCCTGAACTCATATTTTCTGGGTAGTCATTAATAAAAATAACTCTTATACTTTGTGATAATTCCTTTAATTTTTCTATTAATAATTGAGGTAATCTTTGTGCATAAGGGATAACCAATACATCATAATGATATCCATTAATACAGTACTGATGATTTGAAATCGTTGTATCATTTAAATAATCTTCACTTATAATATCGCATGAAATTTGATGTTGTTGTAACTCTTTTAAGACTTTTTCAATAGGCATATAATCTCCAGACCACTCAGCAAAGGCATGGTAAAGAACACCAACACTTGCTTTATGATATCCACCGCTGAAGAGATGACATAATCTATCAGCATATAAAGACCATTTATGGAAGTATGGATATTGTGGATTGTTTCCATGTGCATAGAAATGGGGAGGACAGTCCCAGTCTGGGAAGTCAGCTGGATCAAATGCATGAGGAACAATAACATTCACTCCATGACTCAGCATATGATCAGTTATCCATTTCATCATCTTTAATCCTTCTACCCAGCCATAAGCACCAAAAGCTTCACACATCAGTTTTCCTTGTTTACTTGGATCTAATTTTGCGAGTGAAGCACCAAGTTTAACCAAAGCGTAGTGATAAAATTCACCATTGCTACCCCCTGTGCTAAAAGCATCATGTTGATAATCCATACCAGGGATGACTTGACCACCAATAATATCAATACCAGCCATACTCTGACCTGCCATCGCCCTAAAGAAATGCCCTGCTCCATATCCTAACCTTGCATGAGCACCATTATCTTCAATTGTATGACCAACATAATCAACGTGACGCTGAGAACACCAATCTCCAATATATTGAGAGAAATTTTGGCTATATAATTGACTGACTATATTCATATAATTAAATCTTATTTGACTTGCTTTTGTACTCTTTGATGTGAATAAAAAGATTAAATCTGTATCTTGATAACCTTTGATATTTTGTAGTTTTTGATAAACTTCATCATTCCAAGGTAACGGCATCTTTTCTCTGCCAATAGAAGCAGTTGTCCCTTTGATATTTCCAAACCTTGGTTCATCAGAGAAGAATCCAATAATTGTTTTACCAAATTCATCTTTATAATGATTAAAATGCTTTTCATAAACTTCATTGATTAAGATTTGTGTTGCTTCTTTATTCATTGGGTCTAAATAATCTTGAGTGGCTTCTTCTCCACATATCGTTGTATAGAAAACAAATAAACTATAATGTTTATTTTCTAAATTGAGATGTAAGATATGATCTTTAAATCCCTCACTCACATCAATTGCTGTGTCTTCTTTTAATCCCTCTTGTAATAACATATCTTTTTCTACAAGAATAGCTTTAAAAAACTGATCATGCTGATGTCTTTTATCTTTCATAGCTTCTCGCATATCACAAAATAGACTTAAGTTCATCTCTGCATAAGGATTGGGTCCAACAAGATCAAAGCGATAATAATCAAGATATGTTTTCTTTAAATGATTTGGTACTTTTCCATTGGCATATCCTGTTGGAAACTTCGCATCATCTAATATCCATATTTTCATATCATTTTTCTTAGCTTCTTGAATAAGAAAGTCCATTGTATTCCACCAACCCTCTTCTAAGAATTCAGGATGTGGCCTTGATTCAATACATATATTATAAATACCCTGTTCTCGCATTTGATCTATATATTCTTTTAATTTCTCATTTGATTGTCCTTTTTGCCAAAAGAACGGATAAAGATAATGTTCATTTTTATTTTCTAAATTCTCTATTACTCTTTTCATAAGATCACCTCTACTTAGAAAAGGAAATGTATTATACATTTCCTTCAGTTTGTTCTTCTTGACATGCTTGTTTATCTAGTATTTTAAAGAATGGAAAATACACAAGTGTTGATACAATTGTTGCACAAATTTGGAATGTAGCCATTTGCCATCCTCCACAAATAAATCCACTGAGAATTAATGGCGTTCCTGACGGTGCTCCAATACCAGATACGACTGGCAATATTCCTGCAGTTGTTAAGAAATATGCAATTAAGATAAAGACAACTGGTAAGAACACAAATGGTACAAATAATAATGTATTTAACATACATGGCATACCAAAGACAACAGGTTCATTAATATTGACTATTGAAGGAATCGTTGCCACTTTCCCAAAAGTTTTATATCTCTTACTTTTTGCAAAGAGAAGTATACAAATAACTAAACCAATTGTTGCTCCTGCACCACCTGGTGAAGAAACAGCATTAATCCATTGATATGTAATAATATTAGGGGCAACTTGTCCTGCAGAAGTTGCGGCTAAGTTGGCTGCATCTGCTGCCATCCAAATGGGCATAATTGCACTGACAACTGCAATTCCATGAATTCCTAAGAACCAACATAAACCAGATAAAGTATAAATCAAACAACCAGTCCATACACTATTTCCAATCCCATTTAATGGTTGACCAATTAATGTATAAACAACATTATGAACATCTCCATAAGATGTTTGTGCTGCAAGAAATGAAAGTGTCGAAAAGACTGCTCCCACAACAAGACCTGGAATAATTCCTGTAAATGATTTAGAAACAAATTCAGGTACGCCTTCAGGCATCTTAATAATTAGGCCTTTATCAGATAACTTGATAAAAATAAGTGATGTTATAATGGCTACAAACATAGAGACAAAGATTCCCTTTGCTCCTAACCAGCTTAATGGTAAGTTCGTCACTGCTGCATAACCTTCACCAGTTGTCACCATTGGTGTCACAATAAAGAAACCTAATAGTGATAACAATCCAGCAACAAGTGGATCATGTTTTGTCTGTGCTGTATAAGCATAAGCAATTGTGAACGCAGTATACAAAGCCAACATATTTGTTGTGACGTTTACCAATGTATTAAAAACATTGTTTAATCCACAACTTGTAATAAATGACTGATAAGCATCGATTGGTAAGTTTAATAGGATTGAGCCTGCAGCCCCTACCATAAGAGCAGCCATCGTTGACATAATACCTTTTGATATGGCTTGAATCACTTTGTTGTTATTTAAGTAATTCGCCATAGGTGAAAGAATTTTTTCTAATTTTTCCATAATTTCAATCTCCCTTAATAATTTTTGTTTGTCGACACATTTATCTTATCAAAGAAAACACTTACAAAATATATCGCTTTTTGTCTATAAGATTATCCTATTTTGCAAAAGAAGAATATTTTTCTCTATAAACATGTGGTGTCATTTGAAACTCATTTTTAAATATCTTATAAAAATAAGTCATATTCTCATACCCTACTTCTAGCATAATATCAGTCACAGGTAGATGCGTTGACTTTAATAAATGAACTGCGTTTTTTAATCGTTCATTTTGAACCAATTGCTTAAATGTTTGACCTGTTTGTTTCTTTATGATTTTACAAACTTTATAATCTGGTAAATGTAACTGGCCTGATAATACAGCCAAAGACCCTTCTTGATAAGAGCATGCTATATACTTCAAAATTGTACTACTGATTAATTTCTCATAACTATTAGCCTGATAGGTTTCAATATATTCTGGATGTTTCATTAATTCTGTTAACAATAAACCGACTAACAACTTTTGTTCTAAGGAATTGTTGATTTGTGGTTCATAAATTGTTGTAATAATAGACTCAATATAAGACTGTATCAGTTCATTATCCTGAAGTTTAAAGATTAAAAATTCACCATCGTTATCATATGAGTATAAAGATGAAAATATAAAATGAAAAACATCATTTTCTTCTTCTGCCATGTGTGATAAGAATTCTAAAAATTCAGGCTTAATAATAAAATTAAAAATAATATCATTCTCATGACAATATTCAATAGAATGTTCAATGTTTTGATTTAGCAATAACAACTCACCTTCATAAATTGTTATCTGTTGCTCATTAATGATATGCGTCATACTGCCACCATACACATACATTAATTCAATATAATTGTGTTTATGCATGGGATATTCAATAAATCGTGTATGTTTCCTCACACCCAACTGCTGATGTTCCTCTAATAATTTATAACAATCTATAATATGACTATCTTCATCTATAAAGATACTTTTATCAATTGTTTCCATACCATTTAAATTATTCATTTCTTCTTCAGTAAAGTAGATTAATTTTTCTAATATTTCATCTTTTAACACAATCATACCCCCTAAACACTATCATATCTTTTCTTTATTATAACAACAGCATATATCTATTTATATAACCCATATTTTGTTATTTACTAACCAAACTTTAGATTATATAATAAAAAGAGGTGATAATCATGAGACAAGACGAACTCGATAAAATATTAAGAGAGTATTCTCTTTCTGAAACAAATCATAAAAAAAACATATTTGGAGATTATGCTTATATGCCTTATGTTTATGATGATGAGCATCATAAAATTTATAGTTTTTATTTTTCAAATCATTTACCACATAATACTGTCACTATTTTAAAAAATGAACGCTTTGCTGCTGTTCCTACACATATTCATGATTTTATAGAAATTAATTATATGTACTCTGGTAGTTGTGAACAAAGCATTGATGGTAAAAAAAGTTTATTGAAAAAGGGACAAATGACTTTAATTGATACAAGGACCCCTCATTCTCTTGGCTATACAGAAGAGAATGATATCATGATCAATATTTTAATTGGAAAAGATTATTTAAATAATCAGTTCTTTTCAAAATTATCACAACATAATCTCATTACATCTTTTTTTATAAATGCCATTAATGATAAAGAATCACATTTAAACTATATGATTTTTAATACTGAAAACAATGAAAGACTACAGACTTTTCTTACTGAATTACTTTTAGAGTATTATCGGCCATCTTATAACTCAAAAGAAATGATGAATAGTCTTTTTGTCCTAATTATATTAGAAATGATCAATACACTTGATACAAGTATAAACTATGAATCTGTCAATGAATCACATTCTATTATCTTTTTAACACTTCAATATATTGCTAAAAACTATCTTCACTGTACTTTAGAATCCACTGCCCAACACGTCCATGTCAATCCTTGTTATTTAACAACACTTTTAAAGAAGCATCTCAAAAAATCTTATAAAGAATTAATTATTGATTTAAAGATGAATAATGCTGCACAACTCCTTATTCACAGTGATGAACCTATAGATATCATTGCGAGACAAAGTGGGTATCAAAATCTCACTTTTTTCTATAAGAAATTTAAAGAACTTTATCATTGTTCTCCTAAAGAATACAGACAAAGAAATCGCTTGTCATTATAAAAAAACAACCAATATAATTGCCTCCATAAAGTGAAATGAAAACTCTAAAACATAGAGACAGTTTTGTAATGGTTGTTTTTTATAATTGTGAGTCTAGTAAATCATTAAAATTTTGAATAGGAATCGGTCGAGAATATACAAATCCTTGAATCAGGTCACATTCCGTATGCTCGAGAAAATTGACTTGTTCATGTGTTTCAATTCCTTCAGCGACAGTAGATATATTTAATGCCTTAGCCATATCAATAATATTTTTCACTATAATTTTTTCTTTTTCATAACTCATATCTTTTGTTGCAAAAAATGACTTATCTAATTTAATTGTATCTACTTCTAAATTTTTTAACATGCTCAAACTTGAATATCCACTTCCAAAATCATCCATACTGCACATAAATCCAGCTTGATGAATTGATTTTATAATGTTAATAAACATCTCAATATTTTCAAAAACAATAGACTCTGTAAGTTCTAATTCTAAATATTTGAAAGGAATATTATATTTATTGCGAATTTTTATATACTCGTTTAAAAAATGAGGATGCGAAAAATGCATTCTAGACATATTAATAGAAACTGGAACGACAGCCTGATGCGCATCTAATCTTTTTCTAATCATTTGACAGACAGTTTGAAATACAAAAAGATCAACATGTGTAATAAATCCATTATTTTCAAAAACAGGAATAAATTCAGCAGGTGATAGAAATCCTCTCGTTGGGTGATTCCATCTCACAAGTGCCTCTGCTCCTGATAATTGATGCTTTTTAACAGAGTATTTAGGTTGAAAATAGACTTCAAATTCACCATTTTGTAATGCAAGATAGGCACGATTTTCGATATCTTTTTCATTAAGCATCTGAATACGAATTGTATTATCATAATAATGATAGACACACAAATCATTGTCTTGAGGTGAAACTAATTTTCTAGCTGCATGAGCACGGTCTTTTATTTGGGTAATTGGAATATCAGTTTCATCAATTAAATAAATACCTGTTGTAAAAGAAAAACGGAATTTGTAGTCACTGTTTGATTCATAATCATTAATATCTTCAAAACATCGATTTAGACGATATTCAAGTTTTTGTTGATTATCATATAACATCAAGATAGCAAAATTATCAGAAAACATACGTGCCACATATTCATTATCTAACAGATGATTGCGAATTTCACTATATACATATTTTAAAGTTTGATTTCCTAAATCAAATCCACCAATTTCATTAATAACCTTAAATTTTTGCACATTCAACCATATCATGACATATTCATATGGCTGTGCTTTTTCTATAGTTTCTCTAGCGACAATATCAAATTTTCTCTGATTAAATCCCTTTGTAACATCATCTAAATAAGCCAATTCATTTAAATATTGATTATATTTTTCTAAGAGTTCTTTTTGAACAACAATTTCAGTAATATCAGAATAAATTAACAAATAAATTGGGTCATCCTCTATCCAATCAACACATTGGGCACTGATATTAAAATAACTTCTTTCTCCCTCTGGATTTTTATAAGAAATTGTTAACTTGGTATTTTCTCCATTTCGTAAACATGGATACATCTTTTTAATTTCTTCTAGACCATTCTCTGGAGTCATATCTGTTAAGTGAAAATAATTAACATTGATTCCATGAAAATAATCTAAATAATTTTTATTACTATCTAAGTATTGAAAACCATCTTTGGTAATTCTATATTTAGAAATAAGTCCTGGAAAATGATTTTCAGTCACATCTTTTTCAATTCTTGTTTGCATCAAACTCGTAATATCCATCATAACAGAATATGAGATTTGATAGCCATTAACATACTCATTAGTAAAAGTACCGACTAATCGAATCCATAATTTACGTCCATCTTTGTGTCTCATTCTACAAATAGTCATATAACGTTTTTCACCATTTTGAATTGCTTTAAGAACATGTTGATTCAAATGATTCCATTCATCTAAATCCTGCTTAAAAAATAAATCAGGACGATTATGAAAACAGTCTTCATATTCTTTTTGTTCATATCCAAACATTTCATAATAACGCTGATTGGCAGCAACCAAAGTAAAGTGTTCATCCAATAAATGCTTACTTACACTCGCATCTATTGATTCCATTAAATATTTGTATTCCAAGTCTTTAGACAACTCGGCAATTCCATCTTCCATTATGGCACCTCTTCTCCTTTTTATATTATATCACTCCTATATCTTGAAAAAAATAATGAAATATTAATTTTATAGCAAAAATATAAAATAATAAGTATTACTTTATTTTTTAAATAGGTGTAGTTTCTAAGTAGGTTATAACGAAAATAAATTCTAAGATAATAAAATTGATAAATTCAAGAATATTCCTACATAGAAAAATAAAAGTATATAAAATATAAAATCTAATTTTGTTGTGATTTCTCTCTGTACATTTGAGGTGTCATGGCATACTTTTTCTTAAATATTCTATAAAAGTAGGAAATATTCTCATATCCAACTTCTTGAATAATATCTTGCATTGTGAGTGAAGTTGTTATTAATAAATTCTCAGCAACTTTTAATTTTTCGTTTTGTAATAATTCTGTAAATGTTTGACATGTTTGTTTTTTTATGATTTTACATATTTTATAATTTGGCTGATGAATGAGTTGAGAGAGTTCGTGCAGACTCCCATATTGATAATTTGTTATGATATATTTCAAAATTGTACTGCTTAATATCTTTTCATAACTATCACCTGTATAACTTTCTATATTCTCAGGATGATTCATCAGTTCTGTTAATAGGATTCCAACCAACAGTTTAAGTTCAATATCATTATATAATTGAGGTTCATACAAACTTATAATAATAGATTCAATATAAGATGTCACTTTTTGATTGTTTTGAACTTTAAAAACAAGAAATTCACCATCATTATCATATGAATAAAGAGCATCAAATATAAATTTTGAAACAACATTCTCATCTTCTATCATTGTAGATAAAAAACGTAAATATTCTGGTCTGATAATAAAGTTAAAAATAATATCATTTTCATCACAATAGTTTATTGAATGTTCAATGTTTTGATTCAATAAGAGAAGTTGTCCTTTTTCAATTGTTATATCCTGTTCATTGATATGATGCGTCATTCTCCCACTGTAAACATACATTAGTTCTATATAATTATGGCGATGACTTGGGTACTGGCAAAATCTTGTGTGTTTTCTTACTGAAAACATTTGATTTTCTTTTAAAAGATAATGATAATCAATGACATGAGATAATTCACTCGCAAAGATACTTTTATCTATTGTCTCTTTTCCTTGGAGTAAATTCATTTCTTCTTCTGTAAAACTAACCAATTGTTCTAAAATATGTATAGGTATCATCATGTCCCTCCAGTTTCTTATATCCATAATCACAAGCTATAATCTTTCCATAATATAAAATATATTTCATATCTAAATTTCTTTTCTTAGATTGAAAGGATAGCTGAGCTATCCTTTTGTATATATAATGATTTGATTGTCTTGATAAACTTTTTGATAAGGTTGTTTAAGTAGGATTTGATATTGTATATCGCTAGGAACTTTAATCTTCCAAATAATATCACCTTGATTTCTTTGCCATGATGAAGTTATTATTCCCTGATTTGTCTCTATTGTGCATTCAAAACGATTTATCTGTTTTGAAAAATATGGTGATAATTTAATTTTATTAAATCCAACAGCATCCTCACAAATTTGAATACCTGCTAACCCCTGGTAATACCATTGCTGATAACTTGCAAACATCGCATGATTTAAAGATAATTGTTGTCCTACAAATAATTCAGATAAAGTTCTATTGCCACTCTTTAACATAGCCAAATATCCTATATCACTTTCCTGTAATAACCATCTTTCAATAATTTCATTATAGCCATATAAATTTAAAACTTCATATGTCAAAGCCATACCAAAAATACCTGAATTGAAAATACCTTGATCTTGTTCTATCTTTTCAACAAACTTTTGGCACAATAACTGTGGTGATGTTAATTGTAATGCAACTGCAAATGCGAAACCTGTCTGTGTTCCTTCTCCAAAAGTCCCATCTTTATTTTGGAACTGATGAATCATATGTAATTTCAGTTCATCATATGTTTTCTGATACTGAGAAATATCCTCATTGATAATTTGAGCTATCAAGATGTTATATTTCAAGAAGAATAATATTGTACAATAGCCTAAAAATAATTTATCTGGTGTAGGCTTTCTAAATTGACCAGCAATTAACATGCTTCCATGATCTCCTAAACAACAATGAACCAACTTATCTAAATCATAGTTAAGAAGGTATTGCATTTGTTTATAAAGATATGGATACTCTTCTTCTAATACCTTTTTATCTCCATAATACTGATAATGCTTATATGTCAAATATGGATAAACGAATTGCCATAAGAGTGGTCCTTCACCTTCTCCTGTCCCATTGGATTGAATTCCCATATAAGGAGCTGTTTCTGGAATTCCCCCATTTTGGGTTTGTTCATAACGAAAATCTCTGATAATTTTCTTATAGAATTCTGCCAAATCAAATGTATAGAGATTTGAAGTCGCTAAAGCAACCATGTCTCCGCCATACCCTAATCTTTCTCGTGCACAATCTTCAAAAATACTATGAACATTATTGAGTTTGGTACGTATAGCTGTATCATAGAGTTCATTCAAAATAGCATTATCTGTTACTATTCTTCCTATTTGCTTTAAATTTGTATGAACATAAATTGCTGATAAATTTTTTATATCTCTTTTTTTAAGTCCTTGCAACAATACATATCGAAAAGAATGATAGGTGAAAGTATTTGTATAACTATTTCTTCCATCACATGCAATGATTTCATCTTTTTGAATGCCCATATCTGGTGCTCCTGGTCCACCAGGAATAGTTATCTCCTGAATCTGTTCACCAACACTTCCAGCTAAACAAGTATGATAATTCATTTGATTATTTTCAAATTTTTCGCTGTATTGAAGAATAACATGTGTATTATCTTGAGCATGAAATTCTATATCAATAAATCCTGAAATCATTTCACCAAAATCAACAACAAGTCCTTCCTCTGTTGATATATATTGTTTAGGTTCAACAGTTTGTTTTTTTCTAACTGGAGGTATTGTATTCAATTGCATTACTCTTTTTGTTTGATCAATGCAGACTGGTTTAATATAAGAATCAAGCTCATGTAAATCAACTCTTTCACCTAAATATAAATTATTAAATAAGAAGTGCCCCTCTTTCATCTGCCATGACTCATCACTTGATAAAATCACATTTTCATCTTGAATGAAATCACAAATAACTCTTGGTTCTCCTATCTCTTTTAAACGTTCTCTTAAATTATATTTACCAAATAACTTTAATGGTGAAGGATTATACATTCCATTCCCTAATTCTATACAAATTTCATTTTGACCTATTCGTAAAAATTGAGTCACATCATACACATCATAATAAACACATTTTTGAAACTGCGTCCAAACAAGATTCAATTCATCTTCTGTTATTCTTTGTCCATTGATATAGATAATTGAATATCCAAGTGTTGCAATATATAAATATGTTTGTTTTCTATCCCTTATACTGAACTGTTTCAATACAACTGTATTTCTTTGATCCTGATAATATAAAGAATCATCTTGACCATAGTCTCGATCAGGACCTTTGATCCAGCATCCTTTAAATTGATAATCTTCTTTCATAAATTTCACTCTTTCATAAAAACATCAAAGAAGTTTATTCAACTTCTTTGTGTGTTTCTCCAGTTTGATTTTTTAATTCTATTTCGGCTTCTTCTTTAACCAATTGATTATCAGCAACCTTCACAAATGGTAACCAGATCAACACAACAGCAATCAAACAAACAATTTGTAAAATTGAACCGGCAATACTTCCCGTTGTTAAATATCCACTAATTATGAGTGGTGTTGTCCATGGTACCTGAGCTAGTCCTGTACATACGGGCACTAAGTTTAATGCAAAAGCTATGTATGAAATCACGATAGATGCAACATTACTCAAAATAAATGGAATGAAATAAATGACATTCATCATTAATGGAATACCAAAGAGTGTTGGTTCACCAACGTTGAAAATATATGGCACACCAGCAATTTTCTTCATTTCTTTATAACGCTTACTCTTAGCAATCAAAACAATTGCAATGATAGATCCGATAATTCCAATACTAGCAAAACTATCCCAGAAACTTTGACAGATAATATTTGTAGGAACACCGCCAGCCATAGATACTGTTTTATTGGCATCTTGTAAAACTTGGAAGATTGGTGTCATCACACCATTGACAATAGAATCCCCATGAATCCCAAAGAACCATAAGACTTGTGAGAACATTTTGACAATAATAACACCTGGTAAAGAACCTCCAACTGCTTGCAAAGGCATACCTAAAACACTATTGAAAACAGCTAAAGCACTCCCACCACTCAAAGCATCAATAACTAATCTTAAAATCCAGAAAATTGTAATAACAACAAATGATGGAATAATAGATTCAAATGGTGCTGAAACTGCAGGTGGAACTGCTGCTGGCATCTTAATCTTAATACCTTTACTATCAATAAACTGATAAATCTTAGCAGTCACAATGGAAATAAGAATAGATAAAAAGATTGTTTGTGCTCCTAAATAAGTCACATCAATAAACTTGACACTTTCTTGACTACCAAATGGAACCAATAACATAAAAGCAACAACAGCTGTTAATGTCACTTGCATTCCATTAATCTTTAATTTATCAGCCAAAGATCTAGAAATAGATAACAAAACCAATAAACCACCAATACCTAGACTTGCATCATTGACTAATGCCAACTTACCTTGCCATACAGCTGTTTCTAATCCTGTTATATTGGTAATAAAATCTGTAAATGCTGGTATTGGGAAAAAAGCGATAATTAAGAAGATAGATGCAATAAATGCAAATGGCATATATGCCAACATTCCATCTTTAATTGCGTTAATATAAATGTTACCACTTAGTTTAACTGATACTTTACCAAGTCCGTTGGAGAGAGTATCAAAAAACGAGTTTTTCTTTTCCATAAAAAGTGTTTCCCCTTTCCTTATTTTCTTTTTTTACACTTTTAACTGTAACTGAATAGGCCTTTTCATAAATTACAATTCTATTATAAAGTTTGATATGTTCTTTCACAATGTCATATTCTGATTTTATAACTATCAAAATTCGACTTATTATAGTACAATAAAGAAAAGGGGTAAATATTATGAACTATCAAGTTTTAGAAGAAACACTCAAATCTAGCAAAGCATATAGTTATACATCTGATGAGGAACTCATCAATCATTTTAAAGACAAATTCACAATTGTTCCATTTCATCATGATATTATGTTTATTTTTCATCATGAGCGTGAATTTCAAAATCGTAATCATATTATTTCATTACATCAAAGGTCAAGTGGACGTGTTCCTATGCATATCTTCCACTATATTGTAATGACATATGTTTACTCAGGCACATTTGTCATTACTGTTGAAGATGAAACAGTTACACTTCATCAAGGTGATATTATTATTTTAGATAAACATGTTCCTCATAGTGTTGCTCCAACAACTGAAAATGACCTTGGAGTCAATATTATCCTTCATGAAAATTACTTTTCTCATCGTTTTATTAATAAATTGCCTAATGATCAACTGATAACTCAGTTTATGATTGAACTCATGAATCATCAACACACTCATAATCATTATTTGCTATTCTATACACATCAAGATCAACTCATTCATAATTGTATTCAAAATATTCTATGTGAATATTTTGATTCACAATTATCCTCTGATGATATTATTGATAATTACATCATGATTCTCATCACTCACCTTGCTAGAATTGGTCAATATAATACAAACCTTTCTGTCAACACTTTTAAAAATAAAGATTTATTAGATAAGATTATTTTATATATTCATCAGCATTATCAAGAAGGAAACCTCAAAAAAATGTGTCAGCATTTTGGCTATGATCCATCATATACTAGTAAACTGATTAAAAAATTTGCTGGTAAAACATTTAAACAAATGGTTAATGAAGAACGCATGAAAAAAGCTATGATCCTTCTTCAGAATAAGGAATTACCTGTTTACGAAATTGCTCAAGAAGTAGGCATTCATAACTTAACCTCATTTTATAAAAGATTTCATGAATACAGTGGTTATACTCCTCAAGAATACCGTAATCAATTATCATAATATAAAGTTTCCTGGTATAGCGTTTTCAAAACTTACCTTTTTTTCTTCACAAGACCTCTTGTTCTTGATATAATATTACTCGAGGTGATGAATCGTGGAAAAACGTGAACCAAAGGACTTAAGTATTTACGACAAACGTTTTGAAGAAGATCCTAGCTCTTTTAATGATTTTCAAGCTATGGATTATGTTAAGGAATTAAAAAATCAAGGACGCAATGATGAAGCTATTGAGGCAGGAAAAACTTTTTTACAAGTTGGTGAAGGATTAACTGGTTATATTAATCACTATGGTTATGCACTTTATAATAAATTCATTAATGTTGACGAAAATCAAATCAAAGAAAAAGAAGATTTATTCTTCTCTATCGTTGATGAAATTGCTTCTTTATGCAAGCAAGAAAAATATTCTCCATTAGAAGCAACAATTAACAAAGCAATGAAATATGTTATGAACAAACAACCAGTTGACTATAAAAAATTATCTGATCTTTTAGATAAACTTGATGTGAAAACATTAAGTATTGAACCTTTTATTAATAAAGCTGGAAAAGAATATGAATCTAAAAGAGAAAAATGGTATCGTATTAAGGTAAGATGCTTATATGAATTAGGTAATTATAGAGACTGTGTTGAAATTGCAAACATGGCTTATACACAACCAATCAAATGGCATTATAACAACTTAAATTGGGTTAAATATTATAGAGCATCTTCTTTAGTTCAATTAGAAAGATATGAAGAAGCTGAAAATGAATTTATTTCTTTAGGCAATAAAATCCCTAATGTTGATTCATTTGAAGTTTTATATCAACTCTACATGAATACTGGCAAAGAAAAAGAAGCTTATACAAATTTGATTTATAAATTCTTTACAGCTGGATATAGTCTAAAACAACTTTCTTTATATGAAAAAGTTTTCAATATTGTTAAAGATGGTAAAAATCCAGAAGTTGCTGCCTTAGCAAATGCTTTAATTTATAAAATGAAAGCCGAGCTTGGACAAGATGTCACAGATTGTACAATCGCTGATGAATATAAAGAATTAGATAGCAGTACTATTTATGATCGTTTCTATAATCAGTTGATGGAGCATTTAGATGCATATATTACTCGTTATGAAGGCAAAGTTGTTTATTACAACAAGGATAAAGAATTTGGAAGTATTTATCAAGAAGATGAAGATAACTTATTCTTTAGACAAGCTGACTATATTTATGATGAAATTGTTGAAAAAAGAGATGTTGTTGAATATAGCATTATGAAAACATATGATGTCAAAAAACAAGTGCCAACAACAAAAGCTATTTTATTAAAAACATTATATGAAGATATTAATTATTAAGCCATGAAAACATGGCTTTTTTCATTGTTCGATTTTTTTACAAAAGTGATTGTGTTATAATTCTTATAAGGTAGGTGATGTCATGAATTCAATTTTATTAATTGGAGCTATTGTTATTATAATATGTATGTTATGTAGTCAACTTTCAAATAAATTTGGTATTCCAGTCTTATTTTTCTTTATTTTATTGGGGATGATTTTTGGGAGTGATGGTTTGTTTAAAATTCCCTTTGAAGATTTCCACTTTGCTGAAAATTTATGCAGTGTTGCATTAATATTTATTATCTTTTATGGTGGTTTTACAACCAATTGGAAACAAGCGAAGAAAGTTGCTTCTGTTTCTATTATCTTATCCTCTTTGGGGGTTATATTAACTGCTATAACAACAGGATTATTCTGTTATTATGTATTACATTTTGAATGGTTAGAAAGTTTATTAATTGGTTCTGTTTTATCTTCAACAGATGCAGCAAGTGTATTTTCTATTTTACGTAGTAAACAGTTAAATCTCAAATATAAGAGTGCATCTTTACTAGAATTAGAAAGCGGGAGTAATGACCCTTGGGCTTATACTTTAACAGTTATTATTTTATCTTTAATGTCGCAAAATATAAGTATTCAAGATATTTTCTCAATTGCTTTTTCCCAAATAGTATTTGGATTGATTTTTGGTGCTGTTATTGCTTATATCTCAGTCAAGATATTTGATTCTTTTCAGTCTGAATTATCTGGAATGGCCACTCTTATTATGGTTGCTATTGCTATTCTCTCTTATGCTCTGCCATCTTATTTTAATGGTAATGGCTATATAAGTGCTTATATCGTTGGAATTGTATTAGGAAATATTGAAATTGAAGATAAGAAGGGACTTGTGCATTTTTTTGATGGTATTGTAGAACTCTTTCAAATGTTTCTTTTTTTCCTTTTAGGTCTCCTAGCTTTCCCTTCTCAAATTCCTTCACTGCTAGGTGATGCTCTTTGGATTGCCTTATTTATTACTTTTTTAGCAAGACCTGCTGCTGTTTGGCTAATTATGAAAATCTTTCATAGACCGTTTCAGCAGATTCTGCTTGTTAGCTTTGCTGGCTTAAGAGGAGCAACATCTATTGTTTTTGCAATTATGGTAACTGTCTCTTCAGCCTATACTAAAAATGATATTTTTCATATTGTATTTTGTATTGTTCTTTTGTCTATTGCAATTCAAGGAACACTTCTGCCCTATCTTGCAAAATATCTTTCTATGATTGATGAAAAAGATAATGTATTAAAAACTTTTACAGACTATAGCGAAGAAACAAATATTCAATTTATTAATTTGAAAATGACTGAAAATCATCCCTGGATCGATATGTCTATTAAAGATATTGTTTTACCACCACAAACCCGTATTGTTATGATTAAACGTCATAATATAAAAATGATTCCAAAAGGTGACAGATGCATAGAAAAAGATGATGAATTGATTTTAAGTGCATTTGAATCACAAACTGATGATCATATGACATTGACAGAAATGCTCATTGATGAAAGCAATGATTGGCTAAATTGTTATTTAAAAGATTTAGAACTACACCATGCTTTGATTATTTTAATCAAACGACAAGACCAAACATTGATTCCTACTGGCGATGTACAATTATTAGATCAAGATATTATTGTTATGGCCCATAGTAAAAAGTAACACCCACACCTCTTTGTGCATAATGTATAAAGAGGTGAAAATATGTTATCATTACTCGAAGAGATGCCTGTACTCATCTTTATTGGAGCTATTATCTTCAACTGGCTATCTACCTTTTTAGGCGCCAGCCTTGTCTATGTTACAAATAAAGAAAATAAACATCTTGTCTCTATCGCTCTAGGTAGTAGTGCTGGAATTATGATTGCAGCTTCTTTTTTTTCATTGATTCTTCCTGCCATGGATTTGCTAGAAGGCTTAAGTAAATGGTATTTATTAATTATTCCTGCCGGATTCTTCTGTGGGGTTCTTTTCTTGACACTATGTGATAAATTACTTCCTCATGAACATATGATGTCACATGAACGTGAAGGTGTCAAAGCTAAATTATCTCAAAATCAGTTATTAATGTTAGCAATGACATTGCATAATATTCCTGAAGGTTTAGCTGTTGGTGTGGCTTTTGCATGTGCACAGCATGATATTATACCAGCATTAATTCTATCAATTGGAATAGGAATACAAAACTTTCCAGAAGGAACTGCCATATCCTTACCTATGCACCAATATGGAAAAAGTAAATTTGTTGCTATGATGTATGGTCAATTTTCTGGAATTATTGAAATTCCTTCAGCAATACTTGGCTACATCTTTGCAACAACAATTAATAATATCTTACCCTTTGCACTTAGTTTTGCAGCAGGTGCCATGTTGTTTGTCTGTGTTGAAGATATGATACCAGAGGCGTCATGCAAGAATCAGATAGATATTGGAGCTATTTCCTGTATGTGTGGTTTTTTAGTGATGATGGTTTTGGATATTATGTTGTCATAAAAGAAGAGTTTGCACTCTTCTTTTATGATTTTTAGAAACATTTTTTTATAAATCTGTATTTTCCTAATTATAGAATTTATTTTTTAAATATTGAATCATATTTGTATTGACAAAGCCTGTATAGTCATTTATCATAGGACATATACATTTATAAAAACAAAAACATTGATGTGACAGAGTAAAAGTCTTTGCGACAATAGAGATATGGTGGTTGGTGCAAACCATACGATGAAAGATTTTGAATTCACCACGGAGTTATTACTTTGATAAGGAGTAGTCGGAATCATAACGTTACTATGAATGGTTTTTAACTAACTAAGGTTATTTCTGCGAAGGAATAATAAACTGAGGTGGTACCGCGATAACTCGCCCTCTATTGGTGAGTTTTTTTGTTTTTATAAAAGAAAATGGGGAGGAAATAACATGAAAAAATTAGCTGTATGTATGCTTGCTTTGGGATTATTATTAACTGGATGTGGTTCTAATGATGAACAAAATAGTCAAACAAAATCATTATCTGATGTAAAAATAGGAGCTCTTCAATTAGCACAACATCCTGCATTAGACAAAGCGTATGAAGGATTCAAAGAGACTTTAATTGAAGCTGGAATTAAAGAAAGTCAGATTGATTTTCAAAATGCTAGTGGTGATCCATCAAACTGTCAAACAATTGCAGAAAAGTTTGTCAATGATGGTGATGATTTAATTTATGCAATTGCTACTGATGCTCTTCAAGCCGCTGCCAATAAAACAAATACTATTCCTGTTATTGGGGCTGCTGTGACAAATTTTGAAGAGGCTGGAGTTGTAAAATCTAACGATAAACCACAAACAAATGTCACTGGTGCTAGTGATATGAATCCTGTTAAAGAACAAATGGATTTATTAAAGAAACTTGTCCCAAATGCAAAAAAGATTGCTATCTTCTATTGTAGTGATGAAGCCAATTCAATTTATCAAGGTCAAATTGCTGAAAAGGCGGCTAAAGAAATTGGATTAGAAACTGCTATTGTCACTGTTCCAAATGATTCTAGTGCTATCCAACAAGTGACTGAATCCATGATTGGTAAATACGATGCTATTTATATTCCTACAGATAACTTATTGGCTACCAATATGGCTACTGTCGCACAAATAACAAATGCAAATAAAATTCCATGTATTGTTGGTGAAGAAAATATGTGCTTAAATGGCGGACTTGCAACATTAAGTTTGGATTATTATACAGTTGGACAAAATGCTGCTAAACAGGCTCTTGCCATTTTAAAAGGTGAAGCTAAACCTGAAGACACTGCTGTTTCATTCATTGATGCAAAAGACTGTAAATATTTTATTAATGAAAAGGTTGCTAAGCAATTAGGTATTGAGATACCATCTGATTTAGATGCAACTCTTATTGGAAAATAGGTGTATATAATGAGTATATTATTATCGTTACAAGGTGCTATTGGTCAAGGAATTCTTTGGGGTATTATGGCACTGGGAATTTATTTGACATTTCGTGTCTTAGATATTGCTGATTTATCAGTTGATGGCAGCTTTGCAACTGGTGGGGCTGTTTGTGCAATTTCTATCATTAATGGTATTCATCCACTGATTGCAATTATATTAGCAACTTTATCTGGCTTTGCTGCTGGATTTATCACAGGATTTTTGCATACCAAATGTAAAATGCCTGCTATTCTTGCTGGAATTTTAACTCAACTTGCCTTGTATTCAATTAATTTAAGAATTATGGGTAAAAGTAATATCCCATTAATGCAGTCATCTACTTTATTTAAAGATTTTGCTCAATTGATAAATATGACTCCAAATTGGATTACCATCATTATTGGTCTTATTTGTAGTGGATTGGTGGTTTTAGGAATCTACTGGTTCTTAGGGACTGAATTTGGTTCTTGTTTAAGAGCAACTGGTAATAATGAAAATATGGTGAGAGCAAGTGGGGTTAATACAGATACGACAAAATTGTTTGGACTAATGTTAAGTAATGGATTGGTTGCGATGAGTGGCGCACTTGTCACTCAACAGCAAAGCGTTGCTGATGTCAAAATGGGGACTGGTGCTATTGTCATTGGTCTTGCATCTATTGTCATAGGTGAAGTTGTATTTGGAAAAAAAGCAGGATTTAAGTTACGTTTAGTTTCTATTGTCGTAGGTTCAATTATATATCGTATTATTGTCGCAATTGTATTGCAAATGGGATTGAATACTGATGACCTAAAACTATTAACTGCTTTAATTGTTGCTATTGCTTTAACAGTCCCAGTTATACTTGATAGAAGAAAACGTGTATCAATGTACAAAAAACTAACTGGAAAGGAGCTCAACAACAATGCTTAAATTAGAAAAAGTCACAAAATCATTCAATGTTGGGACTCCAAATGAAAAATGTGTCCTCAAAAAAATAGATTTAATTCTTGAAGAAGGCGACTTTGTTACTGTTATTGGTGGAAATGGAGCAGGTAAAAGCACTATGCTCAATATGATTGCAGGTGTTTATCCTATTGATTGTGGTATTATCACATTAGATGGTAAAGATATTTCACTCGATGCAGAGTTTGAGCGTGCGAAATCAATTGGTCGTGTATTTCAGGATCCTATGATGGGAACTGCTGCAGATATGCAAATTATTGAAAACTTAGCAATGGCTGCTCGTCGAGGACAGAGGCGAACTTTAAGATGGGGTGTTACAAAAAGCGAGAAAGAAAAATACTTTGAGGCAGTAAAATCTCTTGGATTGGGACTTGAAGAACGTCTCACAAGTAAAGTTGGCTTATTATCAGGTGGACAAAGACAAGCATTGACACTTCTTATGGCGACTCTTAACCAACCTAAACTTCTCTTGTTAGATGAACATACTGCTGCCTTAGATCCAGCCACAAGTGCAAAAGTATTAGCGATTACAAATAAAATTGTGACAGAGCAAAACTTAACAACTTTAATGGTCACACATAATATGAAAGATGCAATTGATATTGGGAATCGATTAATTATGATGTATGATGGTCATATTATTTATGATGTAAAAGGTGAAGAAAAGAAAAACTTAGAAGTTGCTGATTTATTAAAGAAGTTTGAAGAAGCAATTGGTGAAGAGTTTGTTAATGACAGAATGCTATTAGGTTAGAAAAGTTACACGGAAGATTTATATGTCTTCTTTGTAACTTTTTTATCTCATTTAAAAATGGACTATTTTTTAATATAAAATAGTCCATTATTTTCCATAACACAATAAAATATATCTTTATAGTTTTTGATACCAACAGCATGAAGTGAATCTAATAACCATGTTTCATCTTTACCCATTGTTTCTAAAATTTCATAATTAATTTCACCATCACTGATTAAAACATCAGGCATCATAACTTGACTTTGTTGTTTTGTAATAACTGATAAGTTCCCATCTGTTTCTAAAACAGCAAATTCCACTTCAGATAAAGACCCTACCCCTTCTTGTCTTAAATGATGACAAAGATCATCAATAGAATAGTTCAATGCTTTCATCTTATATTGATTTAATTGTCCCTGATAAACAATATAAGTTGGATGCCCTTCTAATATTTTTTTGACAGGTTTATACCTTAATGCAAAATAAGAACATAACTTATCAATAATAACAATAACTGCTGAAGCCAAAGCTCCTTCTAAAAATCCAATATTATCATCACCAATAGATATTGTCATTAACTCACTAATTAATAGGAAAACAATTAAGTCAGATACACTTAATTTACTCATTTCTTTCTTTCCTAAAAATCTTAATAATAATATCAAATAAAAATAAGTTCCAAAACACTCAATAAATATTTCTACATATTTCATAAAATAGCCTTCCCTTCATATAATATACAAGGAGGAAACCATGAAAAAAACAATACGTATCTATATCAATACTTTATTATTATTTCTTATTCCCTTTACACTTATCTCTCTTATTCTAGCCATTTTATCTTATTTCATGCAAATAAATGCAACTGTTCTTGAAATCATTATCCAAGTTCTTTCTTATGCATTCTTAATACTCTCTGCCCTATACTTTACATCACAAATCAATCAAAAGAGAATTTCTCATTGTTTATGCTTAAGTTTGCTTTATTTTTTAGTAAGTTTATTAATTCATTTAGGGAACTTAAATTATATTCATTTGTTAATGAAATCAATTTTATTTATGGTGATTGGACTTTATAAGGAATTAAGAGATCGTCGTTTGAATGCATAAAAAAAAACAAGTTGTTAACCAACTTGTTCATAAAACATAAAAACGATTACACTGAGTAATAACAAAGTGGGTATGATGGCTGCCATGTAGGAAAGTGAATTTGTAAGAATAGTTCCTAAACAGGCTCCAATGATAAAAAAGAAAATAACAATAAAGTACTGAAGACTCTTCAACAGAGTCTTTTTATTATGTGTTTGAAAATACTGATAAAGATGTTCTGTAGCACTTCTTAAATTTCCTGTACACATTGTTGAAGCATAAGGGTTTCCATTAAACTTCCTAAAGCTCTCCACTTGTAACGAACAAATAAATGATATCATAATATTGCAAAACATATTAAAATCTTTTGGTAGAAATGCAACTATTAATATCACAATGGCTTCTATCATTAAAACTATCTGACGCCAATGAATTTTAGGATGTTCAAAAAAGTGATGCTTAATCATTTCAGCGATAACTATCCCAATAAAAAATGCCAAGATTGGCAAAGCGTAATATAAAGCTTGTATAATGTGTCCTTCCATCATTTTAATTCCAAATAAAACCATATTTCCAGTCTGTGCATTCGCAAAAACTTGTCCTCTGCATAAATAAGTATAGGCATCTAAAAAACCACCAACAATTGCTAATAATAAGCCAACACGAATAGTATCTGACATTTGTTTTTTCATTTTATAACCCCCAAAAAGAAAAGATGATGTTGCCATCACCTTCATTAAGAAATATATTCAATCTTTAAAATTTTAACTTCATAAGGTTCAGCAACCCCAACAGAAACAATTTCATTGACTCCATGTTCCAGGATAGCTTTAGCAAGTGGTGATTCATTTGAAATTTTCCCATTAAGAGGATCTGTTTCAAATGTACCAACAATTGTAAATGATTCTGGTTCTGCACCTTCTTCAGATAAATCTAAGATTGTTACGGTTGCTCCAGGTTTTGCAACAGCACTATCCATTTGTGATTCATCAATAATTTGTACATGTAGTAACATTTGATCAATTTCTTTAATTCTTGATTCAATATGTGCTTGCTTATCTCTTGCAGAATCATAATCAGCATTTTCAGACAAGTCACCTTGTGAACGTGCTAATTGTAATTCTTCAATCACCTTAGGTCTTTCAATATTAATTAATTGTTCTCTTTCTTTTTTTAACTTTTCAACCCCACTTTGGGTTAATAATACTGCATCATGATCCATAATTATCCACCTCGCGAACTATACTATATCATAAAAATATCAAAAATACTAGCATTAATCAACGATACTTTTGATTTTTGTTATCAATAAATCGACAGCAACAATATTACTTCCGCCCTCTGGAACAATAATATGTGCATACTTTTTAGATGGTTCTATAAACTGCTCATGCATAGGTCTTACTGTTTCTAAATACTGTTTACAAACAGAATCAAGACTTCTTCCACGCTCTTCTATATCTCTTCTTAAACGTCTAATAAAACGAATATCACTATCAGTATCTACATACACCAAGATATCACACATATCACGAACAGCCTGTTCAGCTAGAACAAAAATACCCTCAAGAATGATAACATCTCTTCCTTCAATTGTTTCTGTTATATGACTTCTTGTATGTAATGTATAATCATATGTTGGCTTAAGAATCGTTTCTTTATTCTTCAGTTTCTTTAAATGTTCTACTAATAAATCAGTATCAAAAGCAAATGGATGATCATAGTTGGTTTTTGTTCTTTCTTCAAAAGCCATATGTGATTGATCTTTGTAATAATCATCCTGCTTCATAATTTTAACTTTATGATGTCCTTGAAAACAATCATATAGTTGATGAGCAATTGATGTTTTTCCAGAAGCACTTCCTCCTGCAATACCTATGATAACAGCCTGTTCTCTCATTTTGAAACCTTCCTTCCCATATCATTCACTTCTAATGGTAAATCAACATCAATATATAATATTTCCATAGGATGATTTGCCACTTCAATCATCTCTTTATCTTTATTATAAAGCTTTTTAACTGTAAAGAAAAGATTTGGATGATTTGGTGAGAAAATTTCTATATTATCTCCAACTTTAAAATAATTCCTCTGTTCTATCTTAGCTTGCTTATTTTTCTTATCATAATCCAGAATACGCATAACAAATTCTTGAGTTGGGTGTTCATCACGCAAATTAAAAAGTTGTTCTTCATTGCTTGGGTGATCATAAAAGAAGCCATGACATAAAGCTCGATTCGCAGCTTTCATTAATTCCTGATGATAACTTTCATCTTGAATAAAATCATCTGGATTTTCACAATAAGCATCAATAAGTTTACGATATGTTGAAACAACTGTTGCTATATAATGTAGAGATTTCATACGACCTTCTATTTTAAATGAATTGACACCTAATTCAATTAACTCCCCAATATGATCAATTAATGACATATCTTTACTGGACATACTAAATGGCATATCGCCTTCTTGATTCATCAAAACTCCATTTTGATATAAATCATAATACCAACGACATGACTGTGAACAACCACCACGATTTGCATCACGTCGACTGAGATAATTCGATAACATACATCTTCCTGAATAATGAATACACATGGCTCCATGAATAAAGTACTCAACATCAACAGGAGCATACTCCATAATCGTTCTTAAATCATCATATGTGACTTCACGTCCTAGTACAACACGATCCATTCCCATACTTTTATAAAATTCAATCGCTTTTAAATTCAACGTTGATAACTGCGTTGAAACATGAACCTCTAAGTTTAAATGCATATCTTTAGCTATTTTCATAATATATGGATCAGCAACAATAATAGCAGTTACACCAATATCATCCAATGCCTGTAAGTAATTCTGAATGCCTTCTAAATTATCCTGATGTAATATGATATTGCATGTGACATGAATGTGTGCCCCATATTGAGAAGCAAATTCAACTGCTTCTTTTATATCTTCCAATGTAAAATTAGAAGCTTGAGAACGCAAAGAAAATTCTTTACCACCAACAAAAACAGCATCTGCTCCATAGATAATAGCAATCTTTAGTTTCTCTAAATTCCCAGCAGGAGCAAGCAACTCTGGCTTCTTTATAATTTTTCTCTTTCCATTAATGATTTGACTCACGTTTCTCATTATCTATCTTCCTCATATCTTCTAATTTATAAACTGTTTGATCAAATAAAAATCCTCTATCTAATGGTGTCTTTAATTGATATAAAAGTTTCATATATTCTTTTATATCTTTATCATATGTTCCATTTTGGAAACTCTTTAAAGCATCACTATATAATGAAGCTATCTCCACTGCTTCTTCCTCACCCATCATCAGTGTTTCAATATATAAATAATCAAAATTATGAATTTGATTGAATAAATCGAGAGTATATAATCTCGTCTCAGAAAAAATATGTGTTCCCTTGGAATCTTCAAAAATTTTAAAAACATAATCCGAATTTTTAGCCAGCAAGGTAAAATCATTATGGTTATTGATATCTAGATTCAAACCAGATGCTTCCTTATAATTAGATAACAATGCCCTTTTACTTGCTGCTATATATTCAACACCATGTCCCTGTAACATCACAGGCATATGAACTTCCTGAGCAATAAGACATTGTTCATCTAAAGGAATAACACGAGATAAAAATGCACTTGTTACACCTTGTTCCTGTAACACATTGAGTGTCATCGCATTTGTATTTAATGTTTCAGGTGCATACATCATATCAAATGTATAGCCTCTTTCTTTCACAATCTGTAAAATACCAAAATCCTGAAATACAATCCCCTGAATAGGTAACTGACTAAGTTGCTCTATATAACCTTCAACTTCAGACATCATATATTGATCATATAAAGCATTCATTGAAACATAGAATATTTGTTCAGGATAATTTCCTATTATTTTTGTCATATCATCTAGTGAAAAAACATAGGGGCAATGAAATGAGTATTGACCACCTAATATAAAAGTGTCAATCCCCATACTTATATAATCATATAATCTTTCTTGATTATTTAATGATAAAACTATCTTCATGTTTAATCCTTTCTTCTAATCACACAGATACCATCGCCTATTGGGTAATAGTCAACATCATAATCATTATGATTAAAAATCCAATCTTTAAATCTTTTTATTTTCTTGACCAATTGTTTTGTATTTCTATTCTTAATGTGGTCAATATCAAAAATCATACCATGAAAATCTAAATTATCAACAATTATGATTCCATTTTTTTTCACAAAAGAAACATATTTTTCAAAAAACTTCTGATACTGTGCTTTGGCAGCATCAATAAAGAGACAATCATAAGGCCCATAATGTAATTTCGTTGTATCAAAAGTTAAGGCATCATCATGATATATTGAAATCTGAGAATCTAAATGATATTTATGAATATTATGAACTGCCTCTTGATATCTTTCTTCATTTAATTCTATTGTATCAATTTTTAAATCATCAACATGAGTCACCATCATCATAGATGAATAACCTATTGCTGAACCAATCTCTAAACAAGAAGTTGCTTTGATTTCATTTAACTGAGAAATTAAAAAGAGTATTCCCTCTTTTTGCATAATGGGAATATTTCTTTTTAAAGCATCTTGCTCTATTTGATCAAAATCTTTTAATCTAACCATAATCCTGCGTCCTTTGCTTTTTTCACTTGCTGTGTATGTTCTTCATATGTTTTAGTATAAACAACAACAGTCTTTGATTTATCTTGAGCATCTTTAATTGCAAAGAAATAAAAATAGTCATGTTTTTTATACTGAAGACATGCTTCCATAGTTGTTGCAGGAACACTACTAATAGGTCCAACAGGTAAACCTGTATATTTGTATGTGTTATATTGAGAATTTATTTCTAGATGTGAATAAGAAACATCTACACCTGTTCTTTGCCAAGCATAGTTAACAGTAATATCACTTTGTAAAAGCATTCCCTTTTTCAAACGATTCATAAAGACACCAGCAATCATAGGACGATCTGTTTCACCTTGCCCAGATTCTCTTTCAACAATAGAAGCAAATGTTAAGAATTGATGAGGTGTCCAATTCATTTCTTTCATTTTATCTTTATATGGTGTTAATTTCTTATCCATCATATCTAATGCTAATTTTGTAATACCTTCTAAAGTAGGATTTTCATCTGTTACATAATATGTATCAGGATACAGATAGCCTTCTAAGGGATACAGAATATTCCTATTAAGAATACTATTATCTATAAACCAATAATCCTTAATCAATGATTTTAAATATTCCTGATTTGACCACGCTTTAATAATATCATCATCTGACATATCTAATATTTCAGAAAATGCTTTTGCAACTTCTGGAATGGTATTTCCTTCTTTAATTGTTAATTTTGATTTTAAGATATATTTAAAGTCTGGATTTTGAATAATATCAAAAATCTCTGATAATGACATATTTTTATGGAATATATATGTATTTGCTTGAAGTTTATCAAAATGATTAAACTTTAAAAACAATTTTCCACATAATTTATTATTTACTAATCCAGCCTTATCAAGCGTATCTAACATTTGTGATGCACTTGAACCAGATTCAATTTTAACAATGACTTCTTCATCTTTAGTAGAGACTGCAGAAATACCATGATTATAAAAGAGGATAGAACCAATTAATGCTATTCCTACAACAACTCCTATAATAATTAAAATGATTTTTTTATTTTTCATAAATCGTCCTCCATCTCTATTATTATAAGTGATTTTACAAGAATTATCAATAAAACATACTCTTTTACATTTCTCACTATGATGATATATATTGTTTAAGCATGAACACTCATTGTAAAACAAATGTCTTAATAACATTATATGAAAGTCTGTTGATATGATATCTTTAGCAATTGTTTAATGAATTCAATGATAAAAAAGTTAAAAGTCATCTATAACTCAATTAAGAATCGTTTTTTTGCATAATCAATAGGCAATATAATATAAAAGAGTTCAAACTGAACTCTTTTATAATCCTCTACCTTCTATTAAACAAACAGGTTCACCAACCATGTAACTAAAATGTGTCTCATAAAGAACACCCTTTGATTCATTTCGTTTTAATTCAAATGATTCTAATGTCCCACCTAATTGTGAAGCAACAACAAGCCAACGATCATTAACTAAAATCATTGCACGAGGTTTTTCATCAGTATCTAAGTATTCAATATATGTTAATTTCCCTGTTGCAGAATCAACTTCAAATGCCGCTACTGAATCATGTCCACGGTTTGACACAAATAAATAGTCACCTTTTTCACTAATAACAATATCACCAGCCAAGCTTTCTTTCGTATATTCATCTTTTGGATAAGTATCAATTTCTTGTATAAAAGTAAATTGGCAATCTTGATAACTATAAACACAAACTGTATTTGATAATTCATTTAAGACATATGCATATTTACCATCAGGAGTAAAAATCATTTTCTTAGGACCACTTCCTGGAGCCAATTGAAATGAATTTTCTTCATCTCTTTCTAATCTTCCTTTTTCACCAACTTTATATAATACAACTTCATCAGTTCCTAAATCACAAACAAACATTCTTTTCTGATCAGGTGTTTGCTCAATAAAATGCGGATGAGCTTCACTTTGACGTTTAGAATCAAGTCCATGTCCTTCATGTTTTATAGTTTGTGTTACTTTTACAATCTTTTGTTTCAAAATTGCAATTGTTACAACTTCACCATTATAATAATCTACAGCATAAGCAAAATCACGATTTTCATTGACAAAACAGCTCATATACGTTTTTCCCTGACAAGTTGCTTTACCAGCTAAACCAAACTGTAAATCCATTGTTGCATATTGCCATAATCCACCATCAGTCTTTTTTCCTGTATGATTCTTATAACATACATAAATAAAGCGCTCACGCTTAAATAATGCTGTTGGATTTGCTAATGACTTATAAAACTTTTTCTTGAGAATTTCTCCATTATCAATATCCAAGTGAAAAACATACATCCCTCTTGTCATGTTATTCCCATAACTTCCTACGAAGATAGGCTTCACATTACGTTTCTTAAAAAACAGTCCCATTTGTTAATCCTCCTTAATACTTTCCTTATTATGTCATATAATTATGAATTCATTATAAACAAAGAAAAGGTAACCAAAGTTACCCTTCTTTTTTATGACAACAACATTCATGATCTTCATCATGATGTCCTTCACCATGGCAACATTCATGATCTTCATCATGATGCCCTTCTCCATGACAGCATTCATGATCTTCTTGACCATGGCAACAACTATGTTCTTCATTCTCTTCACTTTCGTCTTCAGAAATAAAACTATTAAAGACTTCTTCAATCATATCCCATTCTTCTGGTGTATCTACTGGATACAAATGTCCTTCATCATCATAAACCGATGAATAAACTTGAGGTTCTTCTGCAGTCGCATCATAATATAAAACATATTTTTTACCAGTATCATCACTTTCAAAAGTAAATAATACATCAAATTCTAATTCTTTTCCATTATCATCAATAACTTTAATTTTGTTTGCGTCCATGACTATCTCCTTTGACTATCTAAATACCCTTGTAGAATTTGAACAGCAGCGAGTTTATCAATAACTTCTTTGCGCTTCTTTCTAGAAACATCAGCAAAGATCAGTTGATTCTCCATCATTACAGTTGTTAATCTTTCATCTACAAGTATAACTTCGACATCCATCATTTTCTCTAATCGTTCCTTAAAATCAATAGAGATTTGTGCTCTCTCGCCCAAATCTCCATTCATATGCTTAGGAAGACCGAGTACAATTGTATGGATATTATTTTCCTGGACTATCGTTTTGATATGATAAGCAGCACTTTTATAGTGATTATCTTTAAAACGATATGTCTCAACTCCTTGGGCAATAATTCCTAATGGATCACTTATTGCTATACCACACGTTCTTGATCCCAAATCTAATCCTAATATTTTCTCCACTATTTTGACTCCAAATAGAATTTTACAAGTTCCTCAATAATTTCATCACGATCAATCTGTTGAATAATTGAACGTGCTCCTTTGTGGCTTGAAATATATGCAGGGTCATTAGAGATTAAGTAACCTGCAATCTGATGAACTGCATTATATCCTCTTTCATCCAGTGCTTGAGAAACAGTCATTAAATTAGAATGAATGACTTCTCTTTTAATTTCTTCTGAATTAAATAGACGTGTTTGAGTAAAATCTTTTGCCATAGCACATACCTCCTGTCTATATAATTCATATTACACCATATTGCTAAAAATTGCTAGTAAAAGTGCTTAGAATACGCTTTTTATTTGCTTGATTGCATCATTTATATGTTCTTGTGAAGGACACCCACCTTGTGCAAAGTCTGGTTTTCCACCACCTCTACCGCCTGTCACTTCATTTATCATTTTAACAAGATCACCAGCTTTATAACCATTTTTGACCATTGAAGCTGTTAAACCAACAAAATAAGATGTTTTTCCTTCATATTCACTCACCAGAACAACAACACCATTTGTTAATTGATCCCTTAATTCAAATGTCATTTGTTTAGCAATAGAAGCATCTTTACTTTCACTAACATATAAGAATTGTACACCATTTATCTCTTCTATATTCTTAGATTTTTCTTTTGCTTCAATACTATTTAATTTGTCTAAATATTGATCTCTTTCCTTTTTGACTTCATGCGTCTCATCTATGAATTGCGTCACTTTTTCTACAATTTCATTTCTATTCTTTAATTTGAATAATTCACTTATTGTTTGAATTGTTTCTTCAGATTTCTTCATTGATTGATATGCTTTCTGTGCAGTCACAGCTTCAATACGACGAATCCCTGATCCAACACTTTCCTCACTTTCAATCTTAAACAAAGCAATCTGAGCACTATTGGAAACATGGCACCCACCACAAAGTTCTTTAGAGTAATCTCCAACACTGACAACACGAACTTGATCTCCATACTTTTCATCAAACAATGCCATTGCACCAGAATGCATAGCTTCATCTTTGCTCATGAATTCAATTTGTACATTTAACCCATTAAAAATTTGTTCATTAACTTGATCTTCAACTTTGCGTATTTCTTCATCAGTCATCTTTTGTGGATGTGTAAAGTCAAAACGTAATCTTTCAGCATCAACATAAGACCCTGATTGCGAAACATGTTCACCTAATACTGTCTTTAAAGCCTTTTGTAATAAGTGAGTTGCAGTATGATTATTTTGAATCAATGCACGTTTATGTGCATCAACTTTTAAAATCAATTCATCTCCAACCTTGACACTTCCATTTTTAATTTTAATCACATGTAAATGTTGTAGACGGGGTGCTCTTGAAACATATGTCACATCTAACAATGTTGTCTCATTAGACATCGTTCCAGTATCAGCACACTGTCCTCCCATCTCTGCATAGAAAGTTGTTTGGTCTAAAATAATTTCTCCCTGTGTAGTAATTTCATCACATTTAACACCATCAATAAAAGTAGCAATGACTTTAGCTGTTATTGGTGAATGATCATATACAAATTGACTTGGTGTATCAAAAGCCATTAAATCTGGTTTTTGTGATGACATTGATTCATTATCACCTCGTGCATTTCTTGCACGGACTTGCTGAGCTTTCATTTCAGCTTTAAAACCAGCTTCATCAACTGTAAATCCTGTTTCTTCTGCAATTTCAACTGTTAATTCTAATGGGAATCCATATGTATCATATAATTTGAATGCATCTTTACCGTCTAATTGCTGATCAATTGTTTTTTTCAACATCTGATTTAATAATTTCTCACCATTAGATAATGTTTTATGAAAAGCCTCTTCTTCCTTTTTTACAAGTCCACTCACATAGTCTGCTTTAGCTGGTAAATAATCATAGAATTCTTTCATAATATCAGCCACAACATAAACCAATTTATACATAAAAGAATGATCAATTCCAATCTTCTTCCCATAACGAACTGCACGTCTTAAAATACGTCTTAAAACATACCCTCTACCTGCATTATCAAACAATGCCCCATCACTTAATGCAAAAGTAACAGTACGAATATGGTCTGCAATGACACGATAAGCCATTTTATTGTCTTCATATCTGACATTTGTCATTTCTTCAGTTGCATGAATAATTGGCAGGAAGAAATCCGTATCAAAATTTGTTTCTCCACCTTGAATAATACTAACCAGTCTTTCAAGACCCATTCCAGTATCAATGTTTTTTTGTGGTAATTCTTTATATTCCTTTCGGTCAATAGTAGGATTACAATCAAATTGTGAAAAAACAACGTTCCAAATTTCAATATAACGATCATTTTCTAACTCTTCAAAAAATAATTTTTCACCTAAACCATCAGGGTCATATTCAACACCACGATCATAGAAAATTTCAGAATCAGGACCACCTGGACCTTCTCCAATTTCCCAAAAGTTTCCATCAGTTTTTAAAATATGACTTGGATCTACATGACAAACTTCAGTCCAAATACGATAAGCATCGTCATCATCAGTATAAACTGTCACATATAATTTTTCTTTATCAAATCCTATCCATTCCGGACTTGTTAGAAACTCCCATGCAAAAGGAATCGCATCTTCTTTAAAATAATCTCCTATTGAAAAATTTCCTAACATTTCAAAGAAAGTATGATGTCTTGCTGTTTTTCCAACATTTTCAATATCATTTGTACGAATTGATTTTTGAGCATTGACTATTCTATGGCATGCGGGTTGTTCACTTCCATCAAAATATTTTTTTAATGCTGCAACTCCTGCGTTAATCCATAATAATGTTGGATCATTATGAGGAATCAATGATGCCCCAGGTTCAATCATGTGTCCTTTAGATTTAAAATAATCCAAGAACATTTGTCTTACTTGATTTCCAGTTAATTGTTTCATAATATCCTTCTCCTTTACAAAATAAAAAGTCCTTCCTATAAAAGGAACGACTTAAATCGCGGTACCATCCTTATTCATAATCAAAAGATTATGCTCTCTAAGTCGATAACGCCGACTATGCGTTGATGTTTACATCACTCTTCAAAGTAGCTTTCTTTATATTCTGATAGAAATTTGCACCAACCATTTCCTCTCTAAAAACAGAATTATAAATACTCTTCTTTTTTAACGATTTGACTTTTGTATTATACCCAATTTTATTGTAAAAATCAATATAAAAACAATTCTTGTTATATATATCCTTTTTCCCTCTTCTTTGTTAATGGAATTAATCTTTCAATAAATTTTAGAATAGGCTTATCAATGAATAAAAAGGCCGCTGTTGTTATGACATTAAATAATGTATGCATATTCGCAATTTTACGCATTGGTTCATGGGGAGTCCAGCCTTCAACTATTGATACAATTGGAGTAAATTGACAAATAACAAGAAAAGCTGAAGTTCCCAATACATTAAAAAGAAGATGAAACAAAGCTAATCTTTTAGCATTACGACAACCAGATAATGATGCAATGAAAGCAGTCATACATGTTCCAATATCAAATCCAAATAAAAAATATACTGCCTGAGAAAAAGGGATAAGATGTTGCATTGCAAGGGTTTGTAAGATACCAATAGAAGCTGATGAACTTTGAATAATTGCTGTAAATAATGCCCCAACTAAAACCGCAAATAAAGGATGCGAAAGAGTGATCATGGAATTTAAGAACAATTCAGATGACTGTAAAGGTATCATTGATTGTGACATCATTTCTAATCCCATAAACAACATCCCTATTCCAGTCAAAACTTCGCCACATAAACGAGCTGCACGCCATGAGAAAAAGACAATCAGAATAACCCCTACAATAGCAAATACAGGTGCAAAAACACCTATATCAAAAGCAATCAATTGTCCTGTCATTGTGGTCCCAATATTTGCTCCCATTATAACCCAAATAGCTCTATTTAGTTTCATCACTTTGGCATTCACAAAGCCTATTAACATGACTGTCATTGCAGATGAACTTTGAATAATACAAGTTATCAATGTCCCTACCAAAATAGCTTTTAATTTGTGATTAGTGAGTTTTTCTAAAATATATTCTAATTTAATCCCTGCCCCATCTAACAAGCCATCAGACATCATTTTCATACCATAAAGAAATAAGGCAAGACCTCCTAGTAATCCTAAAATATCTTTTGTTTCCATAAATGACTCCTTTTTCTTTTATTATAAAGAATATCATTTAAAGAATTTGTAAGATAAAGAATAATCATAATATGAATATTTTTTATGATTATTCTTTTGAAACAATTTGTTTAACTTTCGTAAAAACATTTAGATTTTTTAGTAACTCTAGCAAAAGTAAACTATATGATAATAGCAATGGTGAAAAGATCATCCCTACAATACCAAATAAATCACCAAAGAAGGTCAATGCTATAAACAAAGCAATAGGATGTAGTCGTATACACTTAGAAAAAAGATAAGGCTGTAAATATGAAGATTCTAAATATTGTAGAACAATGACTGCAATAAAAGCAACATATCCCATTTGAGGATCAGCTATATATTCATAAATAACAACAGGTATCCCACCTATATAAGGTCCAATATAAGGCACAAGATTGGTAATTGATAAAAAGAGGGCAATCCATAAAAAGAGATCTTCATCAATAAAAAAGAAAGGAATAAGACACATTAAAAAGAAAAAGAGAAAATCTAAAATTAAAGATTTCATAAACTGATAAGTTAAAAGTTTTAAGCGTTTTAAGGTTTGCATACATGGTCCTTGTTTATCAAATGGTAAATAAACAATTAATTTCTCGATAAGATGCATATTATCATAAGAAAGATAAAATGATATTCCCATGGCTAAAAGGATATTGGTAACCCAGTAAATGACAGATTGTGTCCAACCATTAAGAATTCCCATTAAATAATCTATGACTTGATATTGTTGTAAAAAATCAAAGATTGTAGAGAAAATTGGATTCAATCTTAAATGACCATTACAATATTGATTATAAAATTTTAAACATTGTTCCAAAATATAAGGAGCAACAAAATAGCATCCTATCACAAATAACAATGATAAGGATAGATAAATATGGACAACAACAATTTTTCTGCTTAATCTATCATTTGTAAAATAATCTATCAAAGGATCTAATAAAAAATGAAAGAACAAAGCAATAATAAGTGGAAAAAATAAATTAAAAACATAACAAAAGAATGCACCTATTTGAAATAATGTAATGACATAATATAACAAAATAGCACAAATACTAAAGATAATGATATTTTTAGCTAGCGTAACTTTATTCATATGAAAACCCCTTTATATCAAAAAGGACTAAAAATTAGTCCTTAGTACTCCTTAAAGTTGTTCTTTGATAGCCTTTTTTGCTTTATGAACTGTATGTTCAATTTCATCAGCACAAGGCATATCACTCATCATAATCATTGCTGCGGCAACAATTCCTGCTGAGAAAAAGGCAACTGCTAATTTAGACATTATGTCTCACTCCTTTAAAAGTACATTCTTAGTATGACCATTTTACATAAAATCATACGGTGAAATTGATTGAGTTTGTGACATTTTTTCAGATAGCGTTGTTCGTCTTTTTTCATCATGATTATTAGCAATTCCATAAGCAAATGCCTGATGATTTCCAATTACAAATAAAGATTGCTTTGCCCGTGTTAAACCTGTATAAATTAAATTTTTCTTTAACATAATATAATAGTCTTTTAAAACTGGCATAATAACAATTTTGAATTCATTTCCTTGAGATTTATGAATACTCATACAATAAGCATGTGTAATTGTATAAAAATCATTAGCAGTATATTCTACATATACTCCATCAAAATTAACAATCAGTGTATCTGCCAAAAATTCAAAATTATCTTTATAACATATTTCTTCTAAAATACCAATATCGCCATTAAAAACATTATCGTCAATACGATTTTTTAATTGTAAAATCTTATCGCCCTCACGATAAATACGTTTACCAACACGCAATTCATTTTTATACTCATCATGAGGATTTAAAAGTTCTTGTAAACAGTCATTTAAGGCATCAATTCCTGCTACACCATTATACATTGGTGCTAGAACTTGAATATCATTAGCATCATATCCTTCTTTCATTGCTTTTGAAACAAGAACCTTTACATAGTTCACAATGTCATAAGAAGCACATGTTTGAAAATGGATATCTTTATAATCAAAAAAAAGATGTTCTTGATAATGATCATTACGAATACTATGTGCTAATTGAGTAATTCCACTTTCCTGTGACTGACGATAAATACGATCTAATTTAACTGTTGGTATCATTTGGCTTTCTAGTAAATCCTTCAATACATGTCCTGGTGCAACTGAAGGTAACTGCTGGTCATCACCAATCAATAAAATTTTTGTCACCTTACAAGAAGCAGAGAGGAGATTTGAAAACAATAAAGAATCTACCATTGAAAATTCATCAATAACCAACAAATCTATATCTAAAGGATTTTGAGCATTAACTGCAAATGTATTCGTATGTAAATCCCATTTTAAAAGTCGATGAATTGTACAAGCTTCAAGACCTGTGACTTCACTTAATCTTTTTGATGCACGACCAGTTGGTGCAACCATAGCAATTCGTTGGTCTGGATTTAATTTTGTATATAATTTTATTATAGCCTCAACAATGGTCGTTTTTCCAGTTCCAGGTCCACCAGTTAAAATCATTGCTGATTGTTCTAAAAATAAACGAATAGCCTCTTTTTGTAAATCATCATATTCAATAGCCAATGTATTTTGTAAGTCATCTAATAATTGATTGACTTCCTCATCATCATATTTATAAAGTGGTGCTTTAAGCCAACGCTGAAATGTCTTGGCAATGATATTTTCACTTTCATATAAATCAAACGGATAATATTTTTCTACTTCTTGTATAATCTTTTCTTCATCAATCAGTTCATCTAAATAGTCATCACATTGCTCATATGAGATGTTTGGTATAAAGCGATGGAAATTCTTATAAATGCGATCATGTTCTTGAAAAGTACTGCCATCTTGAAAACAAGCTTCTTTTAATGCATAAAGAACAGCTGCTTTCATGCGATTGTCATCTAAAGGATCAACGCCTATTTTCAAAGCCAGTTCATCTGCTGTTTTAAAACCAATTCCATCAATATCATCTATAAGCTGATAAGGATTGTTTTGCAAAACATCTAATGTATGTTCCTGATAAACAGCTTGGATGAGTGCTAAATTTTTAGTACTAATACCATGTCCCATAAAAAATGATAAAACCTCTTGATCAAAATCCTGAGAGGATAAAACATCAATAATTGTTTCACGCTTTTTTTCATTCATTCCACGAACACTATCTAAAACATGTTTATCTTCTTTAATTTTATTGAGTGCATCTTTTCCCAATGTATCAACAATAGCAGTTGCTTGTTTTTCACCAATTCCCTTGAATAATGGGCTAGATAAATAGCGAATGATTTCACTCTCATCATCCGCTAAAATAATCTCATATGATTGAATTTGAAATTGTTTACCATATTTAGGATGAATTGTGTATTCCCCTTGAAAATGATATTTATCTTGTGGGTTTACATAACTCATATATCCTGTTGCCAATATTGGTTTATCTTCTTGTTCACTATCAATCACACAAACAATAAACTTTGTATCTTCACTATAGAATCGCACCTGTTTAATAATTCCAGTGTATTCTAACATTATAAATATGTAATCTCCTTTTGATCTTTATAAACTTTTTCAATTGTTCCCCCACCCAAGCACACATCAGCATTGTAAAAGACTGCTGCCTGTCCTGGTGTAACAGCTTTAATAGGCTGTTTAAATGTGACATAAATTGTTGTTTCATCTACAAAATGAACAGAAACATCATTATCTTTTTGGCGATATCTAAATTTTGCAGTACATGTAAAATCATCTTCTGGTCTTAAACTTGATATCCAATTAACATCTGTTATCAAAGCGCCTTCACTCATTAGCCAATCATTTTGATCTCCTTGACAAACATATAATATATTCTCATCATATTCTTTTCCAACAACAAACCATGCATCTCCAGGTCCACCAATATTAAGACCTTTTCTTTGTCCTATAGTATAATACATAATTCCTTGATGTTCACCAACAATTTGTTTTGTTTGAATATCTACCATATGACCATTTTTAGCAGGAATATAATTTTTTAGAAACTCTCTAAAGTCACGTTCTCCAATAAAACAAATTCCTGTACTATCTTTTTTATGTGCAACTGGTAGATTTAGATCTTCTGCAAGTTTTCTAACTTCAGGCTTTGTTAATTCACCAATTGGAAATAGTGAAGACTGGAGTTGTGACTGATTCAATTGACATAGAAAATATGTCTGATCTTTATTATTATCAACGCCTCTTAACATAAGAGAATCTTGTCCTAAATGATGTTCAACACGTGCATAATGTCCTGTTGCTATATAATTGGCATCAATCGATTTTGCATAATCCAAAAAGGCTTTGAACTTAATATGTTTATTACATAAAATATCTGGATTCGGTGTCCTTCCTTTGGCATATTCTTCTAAAAAATATGTAAAAACATGATCCCAATATTCTTTAATAAAATCAACACGGCGAAGTTCCAATCCTAAATGTTCAGCAACTTTCTTAGCATCATTATAATCTTCTTCCTGAGGGCATATCTCATTATTATTGGTAGGATTTCCTAAAATATCATTATTAAGCGAAGAATCCCAGTTACGCATAAAAACGCAAATCACTTCATAGCCCTGTTCTTTTAATAAATAGGCAGCAACCGCACTATCAACTCCACCACTGAGACCTAATACGACTTTTTCTTTCATAAACACCCTCCTTCACTGCTTCTTTATTCTAACACTTTATGTTCCTTTTATAAAGAAAAAAATGATAAAGGATTGACCTTTATCATTTAACATTATTTTAATCTAGACATTGGTAACATTGCAGCACCAATTGCTCCACAATCTTCCAATTCTGTTTCTAATAGCGGTATGTATCCTCTCATACCAACATGGATTTTGGCATTGAATTGTTCAACCAATCGATCATAGAAATAACGTTTAGATTTCATCACGCCACCTCCAATAATAAAGCAATGAGGGTCAACTGTATGAGCAATATTAGCAAGCATTGTTGCAAGTTCACTTACACATTCATCTACAATTCCTTGCGCTTTCACATCACCTTCATCTGCTAATCTAAAGACATCACCAGCATGAGCAACCTTATCTTCACCTAGAATTTCTTTACCCTTACGTGTAATTGCAGTACCGCTCGCTTCACCTTCAACCGCTCCAGGATTTAGTCCACCAAATTTATAACCATTGTTTTTTACAATGATATTTCCAATTTCACCGGCATGTCCTCTTCCACCTGAAACAACTTGCCCATTCACAATAAAGGCTCCTCCAATTCCAGTTGAAATTGTAACATAATAACATGTTGCTTTCCCTTTTCCAGCTCCAAGTAATGCTTCTGCCAATCCAGCAACATTTGCATCATTATCAATAAACACTGGCAAGTTAAAACGACTTGATAATTTCTCACAAATTGGATAATTTTCAAAACCAGGCAAGTTTGTTGCCATAATCATGACTCCATGAACAGTATCTACAGGTCCTGGTACTCCAATTCCAATCCCTTCAATATTTGCAATTCCCCCACAAATACTACAATCTAAGCTTTCAATTTGACGAATGATTTTTGAACAAACAAAATCAGGTCCTTTTTCTCTTTCTGTTGCATCCTTTACTTCACTATATGTTTTCCCATTTTCATCAACCAAAAGAGTACGAACATTAGTTCCCCCTAAGTCAATTCCTATATAGTATTTCATTCTCCGTTCTCCTTCCATACATATATGATTATTATACAATAAAAATAGATATTTTCATAGTTACAATTTACAAAACATACTTCTTTTTATATCTTGTAAATTTTGGGGAAGTGGACACATCATCACTTGATTTTGTAAATATTTTAAACAACCAATTGGCTTCACAAATTTAATTGTATAAGCATGTAAAAATTGATGTTGAAGATGATATTTTTTCTTCATTTCTCTATTTAATTCAAAATCACCATATTTACTATCACCTATGATAGGATGTCCAACACTAGCCAAATGAACTCTAATCTGATGCGTTCTTCCTGTGACTAATTTCACTTTCAATAATGAAAATCCCTGATAAAATTCAATATTTTCTACAAGTGTATGCATCATTAATGCGCCAGGTGTATTTTGAGTTACGACTTTGACAAGTGACTGGTCACCATCTTTTTTCATATAACCAACAAGATCTATTGAAGACATATAGCCCTTGCATATTGTTAAATACGTTTTTTCTATACAATGGCGTTTCTTCATCATCTCATTTAAATCCTGTAGTGCTCGCAGAGTCTTTCCAAAAATAACAATTCCACTTGTATTACGATCTAATCTATGAACTGGTCCTGGTGTAAACCCCAATGAAGTTTGAGGATCATATTCACCTTTTTGATGGAGATAAGTTAACACCTGATTAGATAAAGTATTCATATCTTCATTGATATCTTCATGAACAAGTAAGCCTGCCGGTTTTCCTACAACTAATATCTTATCATCTTCATAAATCACCTGAAATTCTATTTTTAAATCAAATATTGTTTGTGCTCTTGTATATTCCTGAAACTTATCTTCATACAAAAATAGTTCTACAATATCATGATTTTGTAAGATATAGTTTTCTTTGACTTTGACTCCATTCACTTTTACATCCTTTTTCCTTAACATTTTATAAACGAGTTGCGATGGAGCTTGACATAAAAGTTTTTTCAAATACTTATCTATTCTTTGATTTGCATGATTTTCATCTATAATTAACTTTTTCATTCTAATCACCATAAACATTATACATAAAATATGTGAAAAAATATACAAAAAGTGTTTGAAAGCCTTTACAACAATGAAATATTTGTTATAATATACATGTTAAGTGATATTCACTTAATCATACCCCCCTATTATCACCCTAACGTGTAAATAATAGAGAGAATAAGAAAGTGTGCTCCCCCGCATACTTTCTTTTCTTTTTATGATATAATAGAAACAAGGAGTTGAGAAAATGGAAAAAGAAATTAATCGAGAGATGATTTTTGATGGAAACATCATGCAAGTCACAAAAGAAGAAGTTGAACTTGAAGATGGTAAACACGCATTTCGAGAAGTTGTTTATCATCATGGTGGAGTTTGTATTCTTGCAATTGAAAATAACCAAATTCTTTTGGTTAAGCAATTTCGCTACCCTAACCGCATTGAAACCTTAGAAATTCCAGCTGGAAAACTGGAAAAAGATGAAGACACAAAAGCATGTGCTTTTCGTGAACTTGAAGAAGAAACAAATTGTCGTGCACTTGACATGCAATTTATCCTTAAAGTTCTACCATCTCCTGGCTATACCAGTGAATGGCTCTATCTTTATAAAGCAATCGATTTTCATGAAGTTAATGATTCTCTTGCATGTGATGATGATGAATTTATTGATATCATCAAAATGGACCTTGATGAAGCATATCAAAAAGTTTTAGATGGCACAATTGTTGATGCCAAAACAGTTATAGCAATTATGTATGCATATAATCAAAAATAATTTTTATTTTATACATTTGTAATATTTATTCACAAAAAAACAATCCCTTTTGGGATTGTTAATATTCTATATGGCGGTCTGGACGGGACTCGAACCCGCGACCTCCGCCGTGACAGGGCGGCATTCTAACCAACTGAACTACCAGACCAATATAAGCAACAAATATGGCGGAGACAGAGGGATTTGAACCCTCGCGCCAGTTTCCCGACCTACACCCTTAGCAGGGGCGCCTCTTCAGCCTCTTGAGTATGTCTCCATCAGTTGCTTAAATATAATATCATATCTTGATTTTAATTTCAATATAAAATTACATATTTTTAAATGAGAAAACCGGGAACATTAGTTTCCGGTTATTTATCATTGGTCTCCCCTCACGGGTTCGAACCGTGGACCCTCTGATTAAGAGTCAGATGCTCTGCCAGCTGAGCTAAGGAGAGATTGTCAACGAATATATGATACACTACTCTTCCAAAAAAATCAAGTCAATTTACATGGAATAATATGAAAAAGTTTGATATAATATGATGCATAAGGCGGTGAGGGTATGTACAGGCAATCTATTAATAGTATAAAAGTCGTCATTATTCCTTTGGATGGAGTTATTTTTGACTTAAATAGATTTAGATATAATTATTATCATCATTTATGTGACAATAAGAATATACCAATCAGTAAAAAAGATTTTTATCCCCATCTCTCTAATATGTATGATATGTATAAAGATCTTCCTCTTGATGGAAAGATAGATACAGGTCCTTTAAATGCCAAAATCGAAAGAGAACTGATGCAGTATCTAGATTACAAAGGTTTAAAACCTAATGAAGGTTTTTTAGAATTATTAGAATATCTTCATCAAAAGGAAATACAAGTTGCCGTTATTTCTACTCATAGGACAAAAGATGCAGTCCATTATTTACAAGCAGCTAAAATATATAATAAAGTTCACTTTATTATTGGTAGTGATACTTCTAGTATGCCATTACCTTCAACGCAAATGCTAGAGACAATTACTAATCATTTTCATGTTCATACTGTTGAAACACTCGTTATTTCTTCTTTTATGTCATTAAATTATGCTGCAAATGAATTGAATATGAATATTATTTATTGTGAAGACTTAATACCAGCAGGGAAACTTGAAATGGAAACATCTTACAAGATTTGTAAAAATCTATTTGAAGTTTTGAATACTCTGCTTTTTGATCAATATGAAGAAAGTGAAATGTATTCATCTATTCTTGGCATGAATGCTGATATGAGCTTAGATGAATTGAATAAAGTGAAAGATCGACTTGAACAGACTTATTGTAATGATCATCAAATTTTAGATGTTGTGAATAAAACTTATTCTTATTATGTTACACAGTTAAATCAACAGAATATTAAAGATGGAAGTGTTCTTTTTAAGAATGCTCCTCATAGAAAAAAATTTCAATTTAATGATGAATCTCAAACAATTCAGGAAACTCCACCTCAAGAAAGTCTCCTTGAAGAAATACAACATGTAGCTCAAAAAGAAGACATTGAACAAAACGAAATACATATATCTTCCTTAGATAATGAGGAAGAAGAAACACTTACTCGTTTACTTCAGCAAATTAATAAGACAGATGAATCTATTGAAAAAACACCAATGAAAGTTGTTACTGACTATCAGGAAATTGAAGATATAGTCAAAAGTTCTTATCAAGAGGATATAATTAATGAAGAACAACAGGAATCATTTTTTCTATCTTTAATTATTAATGTCCTCTATATTTTTGCAATATCTTTTCTGATTTTATTTATTGGTATCATTATTTATATAGCTTTTGTCAACCAATTTGCATCTCAAGATGGTATTTTCAAAATAATTTCTTCGCTCTTTCATATTTATTACTCATTTATTGAAGGTTTCTTTGCTTGCATACTAAATGGACTCCATGCAATCATAAAGTTTATCCCTTCCTATCAAGAATATGCAATGACAAATGCTTTCTTCTCTCTTGATGGTATTCCTTTATTAAATATTTTTGTCTTCCATGCATTGCTCATTAGTTCTGTTAAAATAATTATCTTTATCATAAAAAGGAGAAATGTTGATGAAGTCATTGATTAACAAAATTCAAGATATTGATATCCATATAGCTTTTTATATGACTCATTTTTACAAACATCATCTCACAAATGAAATCATGAAATTTATTAGTATGTGCGGTGACTTTGGAATGAGTTGGTTAATTGTTATCTTGATTACAAATATGATTGATCAAACAAGAACAATGTCAATTGATATGCTCATAGCCTTAATAGCAGCGACACTTATTGGACAGGTGACAATCAAATCCCTTGTGAGAAGAAAAAGACCATGTCATACATATCCTGAAGTTCAATTACTCATAACAACACCAAGTGATTTATCATTTCCTTCTGGACATACTACTTCATCTTTTGCTTGCAGTACTGTTATGATGCTTTATAATCCTATTCTAGGAATTATTGGCTATATATATGCAATATTAACAGCTATTTCAAGATTATATCTCTTTGTGCATTATTTGAGTGATGTTGTTACTGGTGTCATTCTTGGAATCACAATAGGTATCATTACATACTTATTATAAAAAAAGACTTACTTCATTCGTGTAAGTCTTTTAAAATATCATTAAGAGCATTGCGATGAAATTATTCATAGCATGCGACAAGATAGGAACATAAATATTGTTTCTCTTTTCATAAAGATAACTCAGGGCTGCCCCCATAAAGAAGTAAGAGAATATCTGGATCCATTCAGAAATATTTCCAGACAGAACGCTAATCATAACATGTACAAAACCAAAAACAAATGCAGAAACAAAATGAGCAAGTTTAGGGTTTATCTCATATACCCAACCAAATACTATACCTCTAAATATCATTTCTTCTAATAATGGAGCAAAAACAACAGTTGTCAGTGACATTAAAAGTGGATGTGCAGCAACAATAGTTTGAATCAGATTTTGATTTTCACTCGTTGAAGCTCCACCTAAAAGCAAAGTGATAAAACCACCAACAATACCTACTCCGTAGACCAATGCTGTTCCAATTAACAATCCATAGAGAAGATGACCTTTTATATCTTGTTTAAAATCGTGCCATTGTTCAATCATAGAATCCTTAAAAGTCAACCAAACAATAATCAACATGCCAAGATCAAAGAGTAAATTGACATAACAATTGATTGTACTTTCACTTAAAGTTAGTGAAAATGTTAAGATAATAAATTTTAAAAAGGCACTAATGATAATACTACCACAATACATATATAATGGTAATATAACAAGTAAAAACATCCATTTTGCTTGAGTATTAACTTTTCTTGTAAATGAGTTACTCAACATCTTGATATTCTCCCTGAAAACGTTGTTTTGGCTCTTCATAACGATAATAAGCTAATTCTTCAAAGAAAATAGCTTGAGATACCATATACTTTGGTAAGTAAACATAAATTGCAATTAACCCTGAAACAACACTTGCAATCAATGTTCCTAAAACAGGAATAAACATGAGTAATTCTCCAATTACGCCTTGTATAATTCCTACCAGTATCATCCATCCTAAAAACGAAAGTTCTAACTTAATCAAATCCCAGATATGATTTTGCATTAATGAAAATGACTCTTTTAATGCAGTCATTGTTGTCATATGGTATTGTTCCAATAAATAGGGCATAGCAAAGACAAACGCAGAAGCAACAACCATAACAATAATCATAATAAGAACAAACAGCAAAATAACAAGAACGAGTGATGGAACAGCTTGAATTAATGAATATAATACGTTATAGGTTCCACTCTGTGAAAATGCTGAATTTACAATAAGATAAGGTATTTCAGAAAAAACATTTCCAAAGAACATAATTAAAAAGAACATCATAATGAAAAGTAAAATAAATGCAACAACAAACAAAACCAACCCTGAAACAAGGTATGTAGGAAAAAGTTCTTTAAATCTTCTAAACCCTACAAAAGCATCATCATCACTTAAAGATTCAGAATTATTTCTAACAACCTTTAATGTTGTAACAATATAACCATGACTAAATGTTAAAAAAACAATTGTTAATACCAAAGAAATCAAAGAGATAAAAGTATTCTCTGAACCATTAAATAATGAAGGAATTAACCCTACTAATAACATAATGGTCATAATACGAATCACTTGCGGTTTGCAGTGAATTAATAACTCATCTGCTCTATTTTTAATACTTGAAATATTCATATTTATCACTCCTTTTAATGCATCATATTATACCATATACATTACTTAATGTCTAAACTTGTTTTTATAGCTATGTTGACTTTCTCCATTGTATCACTAGATAAGCACCCTAATCGTTCATCTATCCTCTTTTTATCAATAGTCCTAATCTGTTCTAATAAAATAACTGACTTTTTTTCCAAGAATATTGGTTCAATAATGACATGTGTAGGCAAATCATTTTTCGTCATTCTAGATGATATAGGTGCAACAATCACAGTTGTAGAATACTTATTTCCTTTATTATTCTGCAGAATCAAAACAGGTCTATATCCACCTTGCTCACTTCCAATAACTGGAGATAAGTCAGCATAATATATTTCTCCCCTATTCATAACTTTCCTCCTATACTTTTTAATAAAGCATATGTAAGAAAACTATAAAATATGATAAAGAACCAGTTTAGTTTTTACTGGTTCTATATCATTGATTTCGTATTTTAATATCTACTCTAATTTACATATTGATTAATATGAATCTCGCTGATTATCAACAATTTCTTTCATAAATTGAATAACTCTTTGGGTACTCATTCCATCTTGATATTTAAAAAATATATCCTTTAGTTCTTTCATATGTTCTACTTGACATATATCATTTTTAATTGCATTAACAATTGCATCTTCTTGATAACAAATTGGGCAATGTAAATCATTCAAGTCAACGAAAACACCTAAATATTGACTATATTCAATATAATCAGGTACATAAAATAATAATTTTTTTTCTAAAATCATATAATCAAAAATAATGGAAGAGAAATCAGATATCAAATAATCACATATACTAAATAAAGCATGTGTATCTTCATGATTCATATTATAGATACGTTCATGTTTAGCAAGTTGATAATCTCCCATTAATGGATGATATTTATAGATAATAATATAGTTATCTGGCAGTTGCTCAATAATTTTTAATGAATCAAATGGAATTGCTGTAAAACCTTTATAAATATTACCTCTAAAGGTAGGTGCATATAAGATGATTTTTTTATCTTTGAGAAATGGATATTTATAAAGCATATCATTCTGACTATTTTCAAGCCACTGCTTATCAAACAACTCATCAGTCCTTGGTAATCCAATTGGTAAAACATGTGATTCAGGTATACTAAATGCCTCGCTATATGCTTTTTGCCAATAAGAAGATGTTGCTAAAACATAATCATAGTTTGCAATAGGATATTGTCTTTCAATAGCGTTACCAAATTTTTTAACAGCTCCACATGCATGCCATACTTGCAACACAATGACACCTTCTCTTTTAAAATGAGAAACTACATAATTATTATCATGTAATAAAACAATTTTTGAAGTATTAATCAAATAAAGTTGTTTCATACAATTGATAAAATAAAGAAATTGTCCCCATAAATCTTTATGATACTTAATTAAACATAGATGAACATCAAACTCATTTAAATCTAATTGATCATAAATTAATTTAAAATCTGATGTTAACTGATCAGATTCTAATGAGATAAATGTAACTTTATTTGATTTGATCTTAAATATAGATATAATAAGCGATTCAATTGTTAATATAAAATTTAAAATCAATTTTTGAATTCCCATAATTTTCTCCTTAATAACTGTTCTCATTCTAACATTTTTTAAACAACAAGAAAATAGAAAAAATCCTATATTTTCATAGGATTCCTTATCATATATCTTTAAATACAATATCAATAACTTTTTGAGCACAATTTCCTGTTTGTTCTGAATTAAAACGTTCGTTAAATATCTTTAAATAAGAATAATCATAAACATTATTTTTAATATCTAATAACATTTGTTTTTCATATTCATATATTTTCCCTGGTAATTCTTTATAAATATCCAAATAGAAACCTCTCAGTTCCCCTTTATATTCATCAATATCATACATATAAAAATAAATAGGCCTATTTAATACAGCATAATCAAAAAACACGCTTGAATAATCAGTAATCAATATGTCACTCAACACATATAGTTCATTAATCTCAGCATTAGCTGAAATTGAATATAAAAATCCATCTAATGAATGATCATTCTCATATTTATTAATGATAAGATAATGTGGTTTAAAAACAATAACATACTCATCTCCTAAAATATCCTTCCATTTATGGAAATCTGCTTTCAAATCAAAAGTATATCCGGCAGCTACAAAAGAATTATCTCTCCATGTTGGAGCATATAAAATTATTTTTTTATCCATTGGCAAATGAAATTTATCCTTCAATGATTTTACATCATCTGCAGTTGCATTTGTTATAAAATCATTACGTGGATATCCAGTCTCAATGAGACGCTCTCTATTAATTCCAAAAGAAGTTTGAAAAACTTCAGTACAGAATTTATTTGGAGAAATCATATAATTATATCTTGCTACATCAATATCATATGATTGACACATACTTTCAAAAGACATAGCAGAGCGATAGAAAGTTGCATTATCAGATGCAATAATATCATGCCCTAATCGTTTTAAAGGTGTTCCATGCCATGTTTGTAAATAAATCTGATCTGGTTTCTTACATATATATGTAGGCAGTTTACAATTAATAATCCAATATTTTGCTTTTGACATATAGTAAAAATATGGAAGACTAAAATATTCTTTAACTTCTGCACCTGGTATTTCTATGTTCTTTTGCTTATGATTCTTAATAAACCAAATAAATTTGTAATCTTTGAATCGTGCATCTTGGCGCATTTGCTCATAAATAGCCCTTGGATTATCTGAATATCCACGCCCATGAAAAGATATAAAAATAATAACTTTATCATCAATAGATATTAAATTATATGTATATCTATAAACTATTCTAATTATATTAGCTACTATTTTTTTAACAAATCGCAATAAAAACATAAATACCCACTCCTATCTTTGATTATGCTAACATTTTGTCACTAAAAGAGCAAGGTTTTTTACAGCATAATCATACTAATCTTTTTTCCATACAGAAGCCTTTTTCCAATATTCAAATGGAACCATTTGTCTCCAAAATGCATCAATTGACTTCATTTCTGCTTTATATATTTCTAAAGTATTATTTTTTTTCATAATTTCTTCTTCTGTTAAAGATGGTTGTAATGTTTCAGGAACTTTTCCTTTTTCATAGAACTTCCCAAAGCAACTAAGAAAATTATATTTATTAAGGGCTTTAGCACTCTTTGTAACAATTTTGCTTGTAAATTTATGATGACGATGGCCCGTTTCTCCAATTGGGCTATGTGTAGCTATTGTTTCCCATTCTTTAAACCCTAAAACCATATCCACATCTTTACGTACACCTTCTTTATTATGTTCCCAATTGCTTTTAGTTCCATTATTTAAATCAGGATATGACAGAATAATCCCTTTAGCTCCAATATACTCTATTGCTTTATAAAATTCATCTTTTCTCACTTCATTAAAACTATTAGTCAAACAAAGAATAAAATATTTATCTCTCAACAGATGTCCACCACCCCATAATGTTTCATCATCCGGATGTGCAACAATCATGATTTTATTACATTCATCAATTCCAGCAGCTTCTAACATTTGTTTTGTTAAATACCCTATAGTTTTTGATACATATATCTTATGTTGTATTTTCTTTCCATTATCCCTAGCTGTAATTGTTATTGTTGTCAAACCTGGTCTTAATCCACGAACCACTCCTTTGTCATCAACAGAAGCTATAGTTGGTTCTGATGAAGAAAAAGATAAATCCTTATTATTAACACTTTCAGGATTTATAGATACTGATAGTTTCATTGTTTCTCCTTCTTCTAAAGTAGATTTAATATTTTTATCTAAACTCAAACTTTTAACATGCTGTACTTTTTTTTGGGATTGTATTTCAATATTTTTATAAATGTCTGTATTCTCAATATTTAAAATAATTTTTGTAATTCCTTCTCCTTTTATATAAAGAGTACCTTGTTGATCAACATCAACAATATTAGAATTTGTACTTGAATAAATAATCTTATTTTTTTGAAATAATTCATCAAGATCAATTCTTAATTGTTGTTTGCTGTCAACTTCTTGAATCTGTGATAAATCACTTTTAATATTTATATGCCCAAAACTATCAAATAAATTATCTTTAGTAACACTTAATTTTATTTTTGACTGTTTTTTATTTTTATGACTTCCTGCATATACTATCGTCTTTCCAATCTTCTTAGCTAATACATTACCATTCTCATCGATATCAGCAATAGCTGTATCCTCAATTGAATAAATGACTTGATTATTTCCTTCACCTTTAAATCTTGCTTCTAACCTCTTTACTTCCCCAGCTTTCAAACTTATCTCTTCAACATCATTTCTAAACTCAACATCATTTCTAGGAATAAAAAGATACAAAATAACACTTCCTATAAAGAATATTCCTAAATATATTAAGAATATTTTATATTTCTTTTTTAATCTTAATTTTTTCAAATATATTCCCCCTTGACCATAATTATTGTAATATCCTTATATGTAATTTCTGTGAAAAAAACAATAATTTCTGACTTCATTAATATATAATTTTTGAATATATATCCCCGATATAAATGTAATCACCATAAATAAAACTCTTGACACAAAATAAAATGGATAAATTCACTTAAATACAAAAATATGAAACTATCAATTACCTATCATTTATAGGAATATACTTTACAAATCCTATCGATAATTCTTAAAAAATCATGAAATAATAGCTAATTCATTTCAAGTAGGCATTGAAAATTTCAAGATAAGAAATTCAAATTTTAACCATTATTAATTTTATTATTAACATAGAAAAGGGAATATTGATAAATAAATTATATAAAGATTATATCTCCCTATTCTTTCCTGCTCATAAATAGCAAAATGAGGCTGCACACTTATAGTATCTTTAAAAAAATTTCATATGCAATTTTAAAAAATCAATATCTTTCTTATAATATTATATAATTCACCTTCAACATTTTCTACAAACTGTAATAATAAGATAATCTTGTAAAACAAATAAAAAGTATCTTGTTTCTAAGAAAAATTTTTATTGGACATATGGTTTTACACATATTATAAGAAATACATATTTTCTATATATAAACCAAAAAAGTGAATTTTTGCAATATAAATATTAGATTATTTCCACTAAAACTTTATAGGTTACTTGAAAATTCATAAAGTCATCTTAATAGCACAAATTATTAAATTGGCTATTCATTAATGAATACTAGATAGCAGCATTTTAGTTTAATATCATCTTTTTTATATGTTATCTTGGAATCTGTTTATAAATCATAAGTCCTTTATTAAGAAGCTATTAATAAATCTTACGTTTAAACTACTCAATATCATAAAAAGTAATAAATATCCTTCTCAAAACCTAACAACAATAAATACATAATTAATCCAAAAAAAGTAGCAAATAGACAGTTACAAATTCATAATAATTTTATAGTAAAAATCCATATTAAGCGAATAATAAGATTATGAAATAAATAATTTGTATAATAAATAAAAGAACAATATATTAAAAAATCTAGAATACTCTTTTTTAGAATACGCTAGACTTTTATCAAAAAATATAGTAAGTATAAATAAATTAGTGGAGAAATGATAAGTTTTAATATAAATTAGATATCCAAGAAAAGTTTTTTCTTTTTATACACTATAATTAATATAGTTACTTTTTATTAATAGTTGAAAATGCTTTAAAAACTCTTTGTAAAAAACATGATGGATTTTTACGATATTCTATTTCATCAATAATGATATTTGGCAATAAATTATCAAACGCTCTCATTTGTAATCGCTCAATTTTAATAAAAGGCAGATATTTTGATAACCCGATTTTAATTCTCTCAAATAGTGTATAAGCTATACTTTGTTTAACAATAATATAATCAACTTTATCATTATATTCATAGAGAAGTGATTCTCTTAATAAATAATTAAACTGACTTTTCATAAAAACTATAACAGGATTTTTTAATTGATGAATTTCTCTTAGTTGATTATAATCTTCTCTCTTTACAATTTTGGGTGCAAAATATAATGTATGATGAACATCCTTATTATATGAATAGTCAAATACTTGTAAATCATTTTGATTATCGTCAAAGAAATACTCATTTAACTTTTGAGTACAATCTAACGAATCATATTGATTAAACTGCAAATAATAGTCATTTAATCCATCATAATTATGAACACCTTTATTCTCTAAATGGATGTATTCAACAAGCTTATCCAAAGTATAAATTTTTTCAAATGGTAATGTTCTTGCATCAAAGTAAGTTCCTCGATCACTCATATATTCCTCATAGTCATACATGAATAAAACAATTGGTTTTTTCGTTATTGAGAAATCAAAAAATACACTTGAATAGTCTGAAATAAGAACATCAACACAGTTCAAAAACTCATAGTTATCTATATTAGGGAATGGAAAAATATGTTTATAACCATCAACTGGCACATCATCTTTAACTAATGAATGAAGATTAACAAACAAAATTTGATTATCATTTAATTCTTGATCTAAACGTTCTAATATTGCATTAACATCTTTTGCATAAAGTTCATTTACTGCAACATTACTTTGTGTACCACGCCAAGTTGGCATATATGCAAAAACTTCTTTATCCTCAAGATGAAAATTCATTCTTGTTCTTTTCGCTTTTTCAACATCCATAAAAATACTATTTCGTGGATATCCACTAACTATGGTTTTTCCAGTGAATAATCCAAATAAGTTATAATCCTCCATCATATGGGCCATTGTAAAATCGTTAGGATATAATAAATCTGTACAATGCAAAAAATTTCTTTGCATATTAGACATATCCTCAATCCCCTGAACCATTTTCTTTCCTAACGTTTTAAGTGGTGTTCCATGCCAAGTATTTAAATATTTTTGATTCTTGTGACGCATAAAATATGGTGGGAAAGAAACATTATTAACCAAATATTTAGATGTCGCAAGAACTTTGGCATAGCGAAATGAATTTAATTTAACTAACTCTACATCAAAACCATAATCATCAATCATTTTTTTATGAGTTTCATAATGTTGAGTCGTAAAATAAATTTTCATATTTTTACCAGATTCATGCAATTCTTTCATCATATAAAAAGGAGAATCTGAAAGGGTTGTTCCATGAAACGATTCAAATAAAACAGCTTTCTCATCTAATACACCATATTTGAGATAATGTGCATATATATACTTAACAAAATTATTCTGACTAAAGAGTTTTTTTAATTTCTTTGTGAAACTACTAACTTTTGCAAAAAAATGATGAATAAAATTCGGAATTAAAATAACATAATACCAATAAATTTTTGACTTCATTCTCCACTGCTTAAAAGGTTGATTAACATCATAATAAGTAAAATAATATGGGCTTTTTCTCCAGCCAGGAAAAAATGTATCAAGATGTTTAAATCCATCTTTAACAAACTTATACTTCATTTTAAAATCTCTATATTTTACAAATTCTTTAAATCTAAAAATTATATGGCGCATATTTATAAATAATAATTCTTCATAAAATTCTTCAAAAACTCCCAATTCTTTGAATCTCTCTAATAAAAGTTCTAACGATTGGAAAAGTTGTAATTGCTTTCTTGAATAAGTGGCAGTAATTGAACCTTCTCTTTTTAATACATAATATATAAGTGGTTCGTCAACTTTTGAAATTTTATTGGCACATGCAAGTAATGGATATGTTGTAGGAATATCCTCCCAAATCCACCCTTTAGGATATCGAATATTTGTTCTTTCAAATAATGAACGATGATATATTTTATTCCATGCATATGGTGAATTATTATGAATAAGTGTTGGACTATTCAATAAATCAGTATTATAGATATCAGTATTACCTTTTTGTAACCATTTATATGTCCCTTCTATTTCGTTCACTCCATAATAACCACAAACAACAATCTCAGAATGACTCTCAATAGCTCTATTATACATTTTTTCTAAATATGTTTCATCAACATAATCATCACTATCAATAAAAGAAATGTATTCACCTTTAGCATAATCAATACCAAAATTACGTGCATCAGATAAACCACCATTTTCCTTTATCAAAGATACAATTTTATTAGGATACAAAGAAGCATAATGCTCAATGATAGATTGCGAATTATCTGGTGATCCATCATTCACCAATATAATTTCTATTTCCTGTAACGTTTGATTAATTAAACTTTCTATGCACCTCGGCAAATATGCTTCGACATTATAGATTGGAACTATAACTGATACTTTAATATTTTCCATATTTATTTTCCTTTCATATACATATATACAGAAAAAATTATCTTAAAAAGATAATTTATCAACTTTATTTCAATTTGAGTTCTTTCTTGATTTTTGTAGTACTAATACCATCAGTCCTTGGAAGATAAACAACTTGACAATAATCTTTTAAGAAATCAAATTTCCCTTCCCAATCATCTCCCATTACAAAAATATCAATATCATGACTTTTAATATCATTTACTTTTTGATCCCAAGAATCTTCTGAAATAACTTCATCAACATACTTTATTGCTTCAACTATTGCCATTCTTTCTTTATCAGGAATAGCACATTTTTTTCCTTTGACTGCATTAAAGTCATCACTTGATACCGCAACTACTAAATAATCTCCTAAAGCCTTTGCACGCTTTAAAATATTTAAATGTCCAATGTGAAACAAATCAAATGTTCCATATGTAATTACTCTTTTCATTCTTGCCTCTTTCTCAATTACCCAAACAATTTACTAAAGAAACCTTTTTTATGATTATTTGGAATAATACGTTTTTCAAATTTCAAATCTCTTTCTTTCTTTTTGCTTTCATTATCTAGAGAATTATAATAATCAACATATGTAGCATAATGATCGCAAACCTCATTAATTTCACCGTACTCTTTAAGCATTCCACCTTCTATCCACATTGCTGTATCACAAAAATCACGCACTTGTGGTAAAGAGTGAGATATGAAAACAATAGTTTTTCCTTCTTTTTTTAGGCTCTTCATTTTATCAATACATTTTTGTGCAAAACCCTTGTCACCAACAGATAATGCCTCATCAACAATTAAAATATCAGGATTTAAACAAAGATTTATTGAAAAACCTAATCGTGATTTCATACCACTTGAATATTTTTTTACAGGTTGGTATAAAAAATCACCAATTTCAGCAAATTCAATAACACCATCCGTTATCTCTTGAATTCGTTTTTTAGATAATCCTAACAACGCCCCTTTTAATTGAATATTTTCCAAACCAGTAAGTTGTTGATTAAGACCAGTATTAATAGCAATTAGCGCTTGTTCTCCATTAACTATCATTTCACCTTCATCAACCTCACTAATTCCAGCCAAAATAATTGACATTGTTGATTTACCAGAGCCATTTGTTCCCAATATGCCAACTACCTCACCTTTTGGGATTCTAAAACTTATTTTTTTCAAAGCATAAAAGCGTTTATCAGTTAGATGTTTCTTATCCTTAGATTTTAAACTGTATATTTTTGAAACTTGCTTAAACTCTATTGCACATTCTTTTTCCACATTATCACCTCTATATCATATCAATAAACTTATGTTTAAATTTATACATCATATAACTTCCAAATGCAAATAACAAAATAGTAACAACCCAGAAAGCAATCATAGAATTAGTATATGAAAATATCCCTTTATGAAAAAAGAAACAGTCACGATACCCCTGTACTATATAATAAATTGGATTTGCTTTTAATATAAGTTTAACAATATGAGGTAAATTTTTTGGTATTTCCCACAAAATTGGTGTTAAGTATAATAAGAGCCTCATACATGCCAAAACCAGTTTTCTTGTATCACGAGCTAACATATTCAAAACTGAAGTCGTCATTGATAAAGATATAGAGAAAATAACAGCACAGAACAAATAATATATTAATTCAAACCAATGCAGGGATGGATAATATCCACCCATTATAAAGAGCACAACCAGGATTAACATTAAGCAAAGATGATTAAATAATTCCTTAATAACAACAGTGGCTGGAAGAATACTTACAGGAAATTTCATTTTTGTTATAACATTTACTTTTGAAAAAATAGCATTACATCCATTAGTAATACAAGGAGATATAAAAAACCAAACAACCATTCCTCCTAACATCCAGTACAGGTATGGAATATGGGAAACAGCTTTTTTTTGCATAATTAATCCAAATACAAACCAATAGGTTAAAACTTGAATAACAGGATTTGCAAAATTCCAAAACAATCCTAATTTTGAGTCTCTCATGTCAGCTACTAATTCATATTTAGAAATAGAATAAATTCTAAACAAATTTGTAAAATTCTCATGTAAGACATATTTCATACTTTTAAACATAAATTCTCCTCCAATAGAGTTACCTATTTCATTCCTATTTTACTTGTATAATCATAAAATTGCAATGTATTCATGATTATTTTTGAACAACAAGTAAAACACCAATAAAAATAATTGCCACTCCAATCCATCTCATAGCTGGAATTTGTTCATGAAACATAAACGCTGATACAATCATAACTACTGGAAATGCAAGTGCTTGAATTGGATATGCAAAGCTAATATCTACCTTACTCAATATGTATAGCCAAAGCATTGTTGTTCCAGCATATAGGCATAAAGCTACTAAAACAACTGGAGAAAACATTAATCGAACCATATCAGATATACTAGATAATGTTTTTCCCTGACTACCAACTTTAAATAATATTTGACCAGTAACCATTAAACCAGTATTTAGTAAACATAATAATGTCATTTTCATTGCGATTCTCCTCGTTCTTCTAATTGTCTTAACTTATATTCATAAATAGCCATTTTTTGAGCCATATCTCGTTGCTTTTCACTAATATCTGATAAGATTGTTGTCAAAGACATAACAATAATAATTAAAAAGAAAAATATTACTGCAAAAAGCCCGTTGGTAAACTCAACAATTCCCAACCAATGCAAAGGTGTTTCTAAAAGGGTTGGAAAAATTGCTATAAATAGCATAATAATTCCTGTAACAAACCACAAAAGTATATATTTTAAAGTTACTTTATTTTTTCTCAAAAGAGTAAATAAACAAATAAAATAAAAAGCAATTGCAATAATCATTGCGACTTGAAGTATACTATTCATTTTTTATGGCTCCTTTCGCAATGTTAATTTACGACAAATAATAGCTAATGAAACTTTTATCATATAATAAATAGATTTAAAACTATGTATAGAACTAGTTCCACCTAATCTTTCTCTCATCTCAACTGGTACTTCAATAATTTTTTGATGATGAAGAATAGCTGTTACTAATGCTTCAGGTTCAGGATAATCTTGTGCATAATCTTGCGCATAAATCTCAATTAACCCTTTATTGACAGCTCTAAACCCACTTGTAACATCATGTATTTTTTGACCATAAAATAAAGATATACAACCACTTAAAAGATTAATTCCAAATCTACGTAACCAAGAGGACTGAAAGCCCTCCTTTTCGATAAAGCGTGAACCTATGCAAGCATCAGCTTTACCATCTAATATTGGTTGAACAAGATTATGAATATATTCAGGGTTATGTTGTCCATCACCATCAATTTGTATAGCTATATCATATCCATTTTCTTTTGCAAATTTATAGCCAGCTTGGACTGCACCACCAATACCTAAATTCACTGGTAAGTCAAGATAGTTTGTACCATTCTTTTGTAAAATCTCTTTTGTATCATCTTTAGAACAATCATTGACAACAACATAATCTAAAGGCAACGGCAACTCTTTTAAACTCTTGATAACCTGAAGAATACTTTCTCTTTCATTATATGCCGGTATAATCACTAGAATTTTAGTCATTTTATTCACATCCTTTTTCAAACTGCATATGCAGAATATAGCATATTAAAATAGGTACAGATAATATCATTGGATAGATATATCTTAACATGGTGTTTGCTGGAGATAAAACACAAGTCAACAAAAGAATAAGTAATGGTGTATACATATAAATAAATTTCTTATTATGAGTATAGACAAGATATGCAATACTTAAAATAAGTAACCAAGTATAAAAGCCAATACTCTCAATTAATCCTACAATCGGTATATTTCGTACAAATTCTGGAATCGCATTAACAAATTCACGTATAGGTGTTAACAATTTTGGACTAGATACTCTATAATCCTTACCTGGAGGTGTAATTTCTGTATATGCTATCCAACTTTTTGCATCAGGATAGAAATAACCATAACAATTATTCATTGTTGCTTGAATATATACATCAGGATAAATAAACAACCATTTAGCCCAAACATTTAAGTATTGACTCATATCTTCAGACGTAGAATATTTCTTATAAGTTGCTTTAACCTTATCTGATAACTCAGGATTATATCGTTCAGCAATCTTATCATATGCAAGAACTTTATTGATTATATCTCTATCCTCTTGAGGAATTTCATCACCATGTTCCTTAACTAATCTGGCTGTCTGCTGAAAAGGAACTGAATACATTTCTCTTTTACTACCTGGAGCTATCTTCAAAGCTGGATATAGAACATTAGAAATTAATACTATAAATATAAATAAAGGAGTAAGTGTTGATATAGCAGTTTGTTTCCAGTATTTTCTATAAACAATTAATAAAACTATATCTGTTGGAATTAATATATACGACCCATTGTTTCTCAATAACATTAATAATAAATTTATCCCAGCAAAATAAAACAATTTCTTTTTTTGATTAAAAAATTCTTGAGGAGATTTTACCATCTCTAATAAACAAATCAAATATAATAAAAACACAAAGGCAAAATTAACATCTTTTAATGTTGTTACAGCATAATTCGCATTCATTGGTGCTAACCCAAAAATAAGCAATAACCCTATACGCAAATATTGGTGAACACCTATTTTTGCTAAATAATAAATAACATAAGATAGTACGAGGGCAAATAGAATAGCTTGACTATAACAAAATATAAATAATCCTATCCAAGGTAAATTAAAAAATGTTCCTATTTTCATACATCCAACGGCAAGTAAAGTTTGTAGAACTGGATTATTATTATTTAGTGTAACTGATGGATCAATGAGTGTAACAGCTCTTAAACTATATGTTTCATGTCCATAAAAACTATTTAACATATCAAAAAAATCATAATTTGTAATACCAGGAAAATTAGAAATTAATGATGGGGCCCAGAATAGCAAAATAATTGCCATAACAACTAAAATTGATTTCTTATTATCTGTAAACCATTGAAATTCCTTTGTTGATTGAATCATTTTACACTTTTTAAGGTATTTAAATAATAAACCTATAATAATTATAAACAAAACAGTATATCCAGTAAATAAAAAACATGCTTTTAAAACTGTTCTATAATTTTCAAAAATCAATCTCCAACTGTCCGTTTGTTGAAATGATTGTCCAAACACTTGAAAAAAGGCAAACAATATTGAAGGAACAATAGTACATTTTAGCAAATCTTTAGTCATAATTTGCTGATACTTTCTTACAAGAAAAACAGCAATCATAAATACACATAACATCAGTATTGATTGCCCATGAAATGACATCAAAAAGTCACCTAAAAGTATTTGTAATTTAAAACCTACATTTTGTAATAAATCTGCATCTGCTTTCACACCTAAATAATTACAAATTGATGAAAAGGAATTAATCTTTAATTGAAAAAACATAGGTGTTATCATAAAAAAAGAAGCAGTCAATATTTTTATCTTATGCCAAAAAAAGCCTTTATTATATTTCATAATATTTACCTCACTATAATTCTTATGCCATTTTACATCAATATTATACTTTATGCAATGATAAAGTATAATATATGGCTATAAGAATAGTATAATTCACATATCAATAAAATTATATTTAAAAAAGAATAAGTTTAGTCAATACTAAACTTATTTTTCCATCCAAGATTCATCATTTGGATTCTCTTTCCATGATTTCAACTTTATAAGATCGCTTTCTTGAATATATTGATTTTCAACAGCAACTTCAATAAGTGCATCATAATTTGTTAATGTATGGAAACTACACTGTTTATCATTAAAATTAGCAGTCGCTTTTGGTAAGCCATATGTAAAAATGGCAACCATTCCAATAACTTCACACCCAGCGTCTTTTAGTGCATCAACACATTCTAGAGAAGACCCTCCTGTTGAAATTAAATCTTCTACTACAATAACCTTCATTCCTGGTTTAACTAAACCCTCTATACGATTATTTCTTCCATGAGATTTGGCACCACCACGAACATACCCCATAGGTAAGCCTAAAATATTTGCAACTAACGCTGCATGAGCTATTCCGGCAGTTGCAGTTCCCATCAAACATTCACATTCTGGATAATACTCTCTAATTAGTTTTGCTAAACCTTGTTCAATATCATCTCTAACATTAGGATAAGATAATGTTAGACGATTATCACAATAAATTGGTGATTTTATACCAGAAGCCCACGTGAATGGCTCATTAGGTCTTAAAAAGACAGCTTGAATATCTAATAAATCTTTTGCAATTTTTCTTTCCATTTTCTACTCTCCTTGAAATTGTCTATATACTTCATAATAAGTCTGAACAGGATCCTTAGCACGAGTAATTGTTCTTCCTACAACAATATATGTAGAAGTTAACTCCTTTGCCATTGCTGGGGTTGTCACTCTTTTTTGATCATTAACACTATCACTAGCAAGTCTAATTCCTGGTGTTACAGTAATAAAATGCTCTCCCAGTTGTTCGTGAATAATTTTTGACTCAAGAGGTGAGCAAACAACTCCATCCAATCCAGCTATCTTTGCATTTTGTGCCCATCTTAATACGACATCAGGCAATGGATCGTGAATTAATAACTCATCATCTAAGACTTTTTGATCTAAAGAAGTTAAACATGTCACAGCTATACATAAAGGTCTTTTTCTATGAGCAGAGCCTTCTTCTAGTCCTTCCCTAGCAGCCTTCATCATAGCTATACTTCCAGAAGCATGAACATTAACCATATCCACATCCAATTTAGCCAATTGCTTCATTGCACTTTTTACAGTATTAGGAATATCATGTAGCTTAAGATCCAGGAAAATCTTATGTCCTCTTTTTTTGATAGACTTAATTATTTCAATACCTTCACCATAAAAAAGTTCCATTCCTACTTTGACATAAAGTTGTTCATTCCCAAACTGGTCCAAGAAATTCTCCACCTCATTTTTAGTTTGAAAATCTAACGCTATACAAATTTGACTTTCTTTCATAACAATCCTCCGCGATATATTTTTTTTATTATATCATATATTTTTAGAAAACAATAACCAAAATCATTATTTCTATAATGAATATCCAAAAATTAATAGTTGACTTACTGTATAATTAATAATAATGACTATAATATTTGAAAAAATTTATAAGTGTGATATTTAAAATATCTATAATGCCTATTACTAAATGTTCCCCAAAAAATTAATACTATCTTTAATTATTCTAATGATTTTTTATTTTTTTTCACTTAAATAAAATAGTCTAACTTTTGTCTCTAACTAAATAAGACTTCCAAAGATATCATTCTTCTCAAACACATTCACTTCTTTAACGCACTTAAATCCCTTAAGACTTTTAAAAGATTAAATAATAATCATTATAATTAAAAACAACTTCATTATTCAAAATATTACCTATAATTACGACTTTGAGTTAATCTAGGCGAATATACATTGACTCTAACAGATAATTATATAATTTCCCACTTTTATTTTCCTTGATATAGTGTATCAAGGAAAAATTATACTTTGTTTTTATATTTCAATTCTTAATAAGTTCTTTAATAAAATTGTCATAATCTTCATTCCAAGATGTGTATAAGGAATCATTCCTTTTATCTTTAATTTGATAGTTATTTTTTATATATTGTCCTAAGAAATGAGTCATTTTTGTTGCACCTGAATAATTTAAATGATTACCACCATCACGTGAATCAGATAACCAACTAAAACCTGTATCATATTGTTCAATATTCAAATCAATAAAGGGAATACTATATTTTTTAGCATAATCGCTTACTGTATTATGTCTTGCATAACTCCAAGAAGATTCAGATGGAAAACAGATAAATAAGATTTGACAATTATTCTCATATGCTAACTGAATAATTTTATTTAAATACTTTTTTGTATAAGATGAAACAGTTGTTCGGTTTTGACTTTTTTTCATATATGAGAAACCTGTTGTACACTTTTCAACTGTTTTATCATAGTAATAACCATATAATCTCATACGATTTTGTAAATATTCACTTTTCATATATGGTTCATCTTTAATTATGCTCCACTCCTCTTTATTTTCAAAAAGTTTATAACAATATTTTTGAGCAGTATATTGGTAGCCTTTTGAATCAATTTCTTCATACTCGCCAAAAAAAGCATCAACCTCTAATACCACCAACTTTGGTTTCTCAATTTTCAATACTTCTTTTAACATATAATAGGATAATTTTGTATTTTGTTTTGGTCCTGCTGCTACAAATGAGGTTATTCCTTGCTCATTCCATAACTGTAAAGAGTTCCATCCACTATAAAGATCACTATTTCCAATAGCCACAATATCTATAGAGGTATCCTTTGTATCTTTTACTTTATTATTCTCTGGTTTCTTTTGTGCTTGTATATATTGATTGTTTTGTTCTTCAATATTGTCATTTATATTAGTTAATATACGATATACATAATAAAAAGATATCATCAAAATAGACATTGCACAAATAGCAAAAAAAGCCATATGCATTCTATATTGTTTTTTTAAACGAAAATTCTTTTTTTTCATCTTTCTTATACTCCTAAATGTTTATGTAACAATCAGTATTATAACAAATAAATGTGTAAAACATATGAAAATAACATAAAAGTCGAAATGATTTTTGCTTTTACGTTATTTAATGTTATAATAAAATTTATAGAAAGTGAGGTCCAGTATGAATCGAACACGTTCCATTGTCAAACAAGCATCTATTTTAGCTATTGCTGGAATACTCGTACGTATCATAGGTGTTTTATATAGAAGTCCATTAAAAGCTTTAATTACCTCAGAAGGAATTGGTTATTATTCAACATCATATACCATATATGCTTTGATTTTATTAATCTCTTCATACAGTATTCCAACCGCAATATCTAAATTAATCTCTGAAAAACTTGTTTTAAACCAATATAATAATGTACAAAAAATATTAAAATGCTCTTTTATTTATATTTGTGCAATAGGGGGTGGAGCTGCAATTGTTACCTTCTTTATCGCACCATTTATTGTACAGGAAAATGCAGTGAATGCTTTAAGAGTTCTATGTCCTACCATTTTCCTATCAGGGCTATTAGGTGTATTTAGAGGTTATTTCCAAGCTCATCAAACAACCCTTTATACATCTGTATCACAAATTATTGAACAGGTTTTTAATGCTATTGTCTCTGTAGGAGCCGCTTATCTTTTTATCCAGCCATATTTAAGTACTGGTGGCAGTCCATTAGCTTCTGCTGGAGCAGCAGGTAGTGCTTTAGGTACTGGGGCAGGGGTTTTAATAGGTCTACTTTATATGACTTTCATGTATATGAAACGTAAAAATAATATAATTATCGAAAATGAACCTGATGATTACGAAGATTCTTACAAAGATATTTTTAAAATGATTTTAAGTATTGTAACACCAATTATTTTTGCAACGTGCATCTATAACCTTGTAACAACTATTGATATGTATATTTTCTATGCAGCAATGGGAACAGGTGTCAATGCAACAACATTATATGGTGTATACTCTGGTGAATATATTGTCTTACAGAACGTTCCTGTAGCTTTAGCGGCAGCTATGTCAACAGCCTCTATTCCTGCCATATCATCTTCTTGGTCTTTAAGAGATTACAGACAAACAAAAGAACATATAAGATCAGGTATTCGTATCACGATGTTAATTCTTATTCCTTCAGCGGTTGGGATGAGTGTATTGGCTTATCCAATTATTGGTATGATTTTTCCTCAAAAAGAAACAATCATAACTTCTACTATGCTTTTAGCTGTTGGAAGTCCAGGAGTTGTTTTCTTTGGATTATCTACATTAACAAATGGAATCCTACAAGCTATTGGAGAAGTGAAAGCACCATTAAAGAATTCAGCTATCGCCTTAGTTTGGCATTGTATAATTACATTTGCTTTACTCTTTTTCACACCATTAGGTCTTTATTCACTCGTAATTGGAAATTGTATTTATGGTCTTCAGGTTTGCTATTTAAATCAAAAGTCTTTACGTAAAAAAACACATTATAAACAAGAAATTAGACGTACATATGTTTTACCATTACTTGCAGCAATACTTATGGGAATTGTTGTTGGAGCCTGTTATTTTGGTTTATTTATATTAACACGAAAGGTTTTTATTCCATTAATCATTTCTGTTATCATTGGAGTGATTGTTTACTTTACTGTAATCCTTTACCTCTATGCAGACCATCCACAAGAACTCTCAGCTATTCCTTATGTGAATCGTCTCGTTTATAAATTTAAGAAACGTTAACGCGTTTCTTTTTTTTACAAAAAAAAGAAAGATCAATCATAATCCTTCTCTATTTGTGCAATTGTATATTTTGCTTGAACTCTTCTTTCCTCTTCATCACTTTCATATGTAATAAGTGCTTTCCATAAAGCCCATCCCATTGCTCGATTTCGCATTGCTTGTGATAATCCTTTTAAAAAGACTTCGCGACCTTGACTATTAAAAAATGTCCATGCCATAGCATAATCACAGGCTGGATCGCCAACCCCTAAAATACCAAAATCAATCACCGCACAAAGATGTCCGTTTTTAATCAATAGATTGCCAGGTGCTACATCACCATGTACCCACACATTCTTCATCTGCTCATTTGATGCCAATGCCAAATGCCATAAATCCAAAAGTTTGGCATTATTGATATTATTTGATAAGGTATTTAATGCCTCTACTGTTTCATGATTATAAACCTTTAAATTTCCACCACGATAAAAATTATGTTTACCAGCATCTGGTCCATTCTCACAAGGTATCTGTTGAAATTCATCTAAGAATTTTCTTAATTCTACAGCAAATATCTCTTGATTTTCAATATTATCATATGATAACGTTTCTCCTTCTAAATAACTTAAAATAGACCAAGGATATGGATAATACTCTGTCTCTTTCCCTAGATACAAAGGCTTTGAAATAGGTAAAGAGAGATGCTTTGCCAAATATAATAACCATTGGTTTTCTTTTTTTGCCTGCATCGCATAATCTTTTCCACTAGGCAATCTTATAATCATATCCTCACCTAAATGAAATGTTCTATTATCATGTCCACTTTTTTCAACTGGCTTGATATTCAACCCCATAAATTCAGGATATTGTTCATTAATTAATCTTTGTACCATTTCTATACAAATTTCCATTTTACCTCCTCATTAGAACAATTCATCAGATATCAACCCCATCTCTTTCATGACTTTATAAATGCCATCTTGATCAGGATCAGTAAAATAATATTGTCCTAATTTCTTTAAATTTTCTGGTGCATCTTCATAAACAACACCAATACTAACTTCTTCTAACATTTGATAATCATTCATGCTATCACCAAATCCTACAGTATCTTCCATATTGCCATGGAAATACTCAACAACACGTTTAATACCATCTGCTTTTGTGCAATGTTTAAGGATGATTTCACCATTCACAAAATCATCAGCATCTTTTGAAAAAATCACAACATTGAAAAATTCCTCTAAAAAAGGAATACATTGATAAAAGCGGTCTTTTTCAGGTGCAATAAAACAGACTTTTGTCACTCCTGTCGTCAATATATCAAAATCTCTAACAGGTTTTCTATTCTCACTCTGCCTTCTTATTTCAAAAAATCTTGCAAGTTCCAAATTTTCTTTACAATCTAACTGATGTCTTTGATCAAAAAATTCATTAACACCTGGTGTCTGATAAAGTGCTTTTTTCGTTTCCAATGTAAACAAAATATGATTGTTTATAAATAATGTCATCACTTCTGATAAAATATACTGATTCATAAAATTTTCAAAAATAAATTCACCATTAACAATAACAAATCCACCAGCACTACAAACAATTCCATCAAAATCAATTTCCTTCAAATCATCTGAGATGGATGTTGGTGCCCTTCCAGTACATAAAAACGCTCTATGTCCTTGTCTTTTGGCTTCTTCTATAGCCCATTTTGTTTTTTCAGTTACTTTGCGTGATGGTCCCATTAATGTTCCATCAATATCATAAAATAAATATTTTCCCATCTTCATCACCTTTTTTATTATACTGAATTCCTTATAGAAATACATAAAAAGAACAAAATATGAAAAAGAGAGTTTTACCTCAAACTCTCTTTCATCATCTAAGATAAAATTTCATCGATTAATATTGGTTTCTTTACAAAATCATTCGTAAAATGATAAGCACCTAAAATTTCATTTTTAAGTTCCTCACTTAATCCCGTATTTGTGTGTACATAAACCAAAACATCATCACGCTTAACAAAATCTCCAATTTTTTTATTTAAGACTAAGCCAACACTATGATCTATTTGGTCCTTTGTTGTTTGTCTTCCGCCACCTAGTTTCATGCTTACAAGTCCAAGCGATAAAGCCTCCAACTCTTTGACATAACCATCATGTTCAGCTCTAACAGCAATGACTTCTTTAGCTTTTTCAAACATACCAGGATGTTTAATATATTCATCATCACCACCCTGAGCTTTCACCATTGCACATAAAACATGTAATGCCTTTTTACTGGTAATAGTGTCTTCTAACATCTGTCTGGCTATTAACTCTGAATCAGTTTTCTTAGCTTGAACTAACATGTGACTGCCTGCTTGTAAACAAAGTTCTAGCAAATCCTCTGGTCCATTTCCATTTAAAGTTTCAATAGCCTCTTTAACTTCTAAACTGTTTCCAATTGCATTTCCTAATGGTTGAGACATATTTGAAATTGTTGCTCGTGTATCTTTTCCTAAAGATTCACCAATTTCAATCATTGTACGTGCTAAAACTTTAGCATCTTCAATTGTTTTCATAAAAGCTCCATCACCATATTTAACATCTAATAAAATAGCATCACTTCCAGCTGCTAATTTCTTTGACATAATTGATGAGGCAATTAATGGAATACAAGAAACCGTACCGGTGACATCACGAAGTGCGTACATCTTTTTATCAGCAGGGTCAAGATGAGCACTCTGTCCAATAATTGCCAATTGACAATCATTAACTTGTTTCACAAAAGCTTCTTCACTAATCATAATATTTAATCCTGGGATAGATTCTAACTTATCCAAAGTTCCACCAGTATGTCCAAGTCCACGTCCACTCATTTTAGCTACTGGAACACCACAGGCCGCAACAATTGGTCCTAATACTAATGACGTTTTATCACCAACTCCTCCAGTACTATGCTTATCCACCTTAATTCCCTGAATTGCACTTAAATCAATAATATCTCCACTATGCATCATTTCCAGAGTTAAAGAAGCCGTTTCACGTTTATTTAAACCTTGAAAACAAATAGCCATCATCCATGCACTCATTTGATAATCAGGAATAATATCCTTTGTATAACCATCAATAATAAAGTGAATTTCTTCATCTGTTAATTCTAAGCCATCTCTTTTCTTTTGAATTAAATCAACCATTCTCATTTTTTATCACTCCTCGTAAATATTATTATACATTGAAAAGAAAAGATAGTCATGTGAAAACGACTATCTTATTCAAACTTTGTATCAACTTCAAATATATTATGCCCATTTAAATAATCTTTGACAGACATTTTCTTCTTTCCCTCTAACTGAAATTCAGTAATCAGATAAACACCATCACAAACTTTCACACCAATTGCATCTTTAAAAATTTTAACAATCGTACCATTGTCCTGATGTGCATGATGTGTTATGGCATTCTCACATTGATGAACTTGACCAGCCCAGATTTTAACGACTTTTCCTTGATAGGTTGTATAACTTCCTGGCCAGGGATTTGTCCCTCTCACTTTGTTATAGACTTGTAAAGCACCTAAATTCCAGTCAATCCGTTCATCTTCTCTTGACAGTGTCGGTGCATATGTAACCAAACTTTCATCCTGAGGAAGACTTTGATTTGTTCCCTCAAGAATTGATGGAAGAGTGTCCTTTAAGAGTTGAGCCCCCACTTCACTTAAACGCTCATACAAATCACCAACAGTATCTTCAATATGAATTGGAATCACCTGCTGACTAATGATATTTCCAGCATCCATTTTCTTGACCATATACATAATTGTCACACCAGTTTGATCCTGACCATCAATAATGCATTGATGAACTGGTGCTCCTCCTCGATACATAGGCAATAAAGATGCATGTACATTGACACATCCTAAAGTTGGTGCATCTAATACTGCCTGAGGAACCAGTTGACCATATGCTGCTGTAATAATCAAATCAGGTTTCAAATCTAAGATAGCTTGATACTCTTCTCTAATCTTTTGAGGCTGAATAACTGGAACATCATGCTTTAAAGCTTCTATCTTTACATCAGGCATTGTTAGAATTTTCTTTCTGCCAACATATCTATCAGGTTGAGAAACAACCCCTACAACATTATAATCTTCTTCAAACAGCATTTTTAAAATTGCTAAAGAAAAAGATGCTGTTCCCATAAATACAATTCTTTTTTTGTTCATTCTTACCAACTCTCTTTCCTTATTAGTATACCATAACAGTTAATATCATACTAACAAAATTAGAGAAAATCAAAACAATATACTGAATCACCTGTACACATCCATCACTCATAGTTTTGAGGAATGATGACACATGATTATCAGAAGAATCTTGAATAGTCACATACTGATCTTTTGGCTTTTCACCTGAAGAAACTGACTCTTCAAAATCATCAATCGACCTTTGAAACATTGTCTGAGATACATTATAATCTCCAAAAAACAATGAAATAACACATATTAAAAGCAAAACCAAACATAAATCTGTCCAAAATTGTTTCATGCACTTAAATATTCATCAAGAACTAATGCTAAAATATTGAGTGAATTTTGAACTTCTTCATATGTGTTTTCATTGGCTCCAACTTCAATCAAGACCATATTTTTAGTTACACCTTGATTATAATGACTTTGTTTTAACATAACACCTCGTGATAATTTAGGTATTTTTTTATTAATCATTGATGATAATTTCTCACAACACTTATTTACAGCTGGATAATTGCCACTTCCCTTTCCTACTACAAACATTAGCTTTGCGTAATTCTTATTATCAACAGTAATTGTTGATAATGATTTTTTTATAGAATCACGATGAAAATCAATGACCAAATCATATCCTCCATGATCTTTTAAGGCATTATTCAAATATTTCTTTGAAACTGTATAAGAATATGCATAATCAATATGATTCTTCATCTTATACAATTCAAAATCTGTTGTTTCATAATCAACACTATACCCTCTTTGTTCTAATAATTGCATCAGATATTTGCTCCCTTCTTTGACCGAATTACTTGCATATTTTTCCCCTTGGTGAGTGTTATAGATATAAATCGATTTTCCATTAGACTGCTTCTTAACATCTGTTGTTGTTAAAGAAGATACGATATTCTCTACGTTTTCACTGTATACCTTTTGGAAAGGAAGATTTAATAAAATTACAACCACAACAATCACTTTCAAAACAATTTTCAAATTGTTATTCATAGTTCTTCCCCCTATTACTATACAACAGAATATATGCAAAAAAAGGTGTATTTAGTACACCTTTAATACCTTAAATGATTTATTCCTGAAGATAGTATCTTAGAAATCATTTCAATATCAAAATCAATATCTTTATCACTCATTACAAATTGACTTTCAATAGGGTTTAAAACCTCATTTAATAATTGAATACGCTTTTGTTCATCAAGTTGACCAATTTCCCCTAGGATCAATCGTCTTTGAACCTCATTGAGTCTTCCTTCATATCTCCTACGTTTCCCCACCTTCAAAGATGTTGATGGGTCCAGTGATTCTTTGAAATAACCTTCCAATAAGTTGTAAACATCACTTACCAGACTGGATACATGAATAACCGTTGGAATCCCAATTGCAACAACTGGGACACCCATCGATGATTCTGTAATACTTTTACGATGATTTCCAATACCACTACCAGGATAAATACCAACATTATTCATTTGAATAACATGACAAATTTTTTCATAACTTTGTGCACACAATGCATCAATTGCAATAATCATATCTGGATGAAATTCTTCTACTAAACATTGAACAATATCAGCAGTTTCCATACCAGTGCGCGCCATAACACCTGGAGCCACACACATACTATCATAATATTGATTCTGATGCCTTTCATCCAATGGATAATGATGTGTAGCTCGAATATGTTTTAAAGTTCTAGGCCCAATAGCATCACTTGTTAAAGTTTCATTTCCTAAACCTACAAAAAGAATTAATGGGTCAATTGTATTCGTTTTAGCTTTAATAAATGTAGAGAGTTGTTTCTCAAATTGTTCAGTTAAAGTTGAAATATCTTGATAATCAGGAAAACTAATTTCTACATATTGTCCAACTTCATGTGGATAGAGTTCACTTGTTTGTAAAATTTCAAATGTTTCAATTGTAACATTTCCTTCTTTTTTTTCACTATGTTTATAATCTTTGTCTTTAACAGCATGGGCTAATGATTCAATAGCCAAATCACTTCGTGTATAATATTTTTTCATGTTCTCACCACATTAATCATTACCATTTTAAAAAAATATAATCATTTCACAATAAAACATTGCATTTATCGTCTATTTTTGATAGAATAACATGGCGAAATACAAAAGCGAGGTGAAAGAACAATGGCAAACATGAAACAACAAATCAAACGTTATAAAAACGATAACAAAAAACGTGAATTAAACAATTCTTATAAAAGTGCTTTAAAAACTGCAATTAAGAAAGTAAAAACTGCAGTTGAAGCTGGAGATAAAGAAGCTGCAGTTGCTGCTTACAATGTCGCTGCATCTAAATTAGATGCATCTGTAAGTAAAGGTATTCATCATAAAAACTATGCTAGCAGACAAAAATCAAGATTAGCTACATTGGTTAACTCTATCGCTTAATTTGTGATAGAGTTTTTTATTTGACAAAAACTGTTTTAAAAACATGTTAAAGTATTCATTGGGGTGATACATATGATTTGTAGTTTGATAGGCTCTTTTTTATTAGTCTATGTTGCAGTTATTACTTTTATGAATATATTAGGATATCCTTTGGGAGAATTTATGATTATGAGAAAAACAACTCATTTCTCACTTAAAAAAATTTATGCTATATCTTTTATCTTACAATTGATTGCTATGTTTGTGTTACTAGAAGAAGGCCATATCACAACATTACGATTACCACAAAGTTTTGTTCAATTAATTTGTCTTCTTTTTGCTATCATACTTACTTTTATAACTTGTAAAAATTTACAATCACAATGTGAAGAAAGAAGATATTTTATGGCTCCACTTTTTTCCATCATAACACTCTGCTTTTGGTTTACACTCTTCAATGCTTAAATGAAGAGTTTTTTTATTTTAGAATATATATCTTACTTTTCAAAAATCCATTCCATCACCTTATATTTAAGAATAACTATTTTTTATAATCGAAAATGAAAATAAATTAAATCAAACATTTATCTTTCTAAAACAGAATATCAGTACAAATAAATTTTAAAACATCACAGGTTACTATTTAACCCTAATAAAATCAACATATTCATAATTGCTTATCATTAAATACTGTTGATATAATCAATGTTTTCTTGATTTTTTACTAAGTAAAAATTAGAATATTCAAAACGAATAAAATAATTAATCTTTATCTGATATATTCAATACTTTTTTAAATTTAACCATTATTTTACCTGATAAAATATATAATCAATTCATACCTGTAATCATACTACTCATTCAAAATAAGGCAAAAAAAGTCATCTTTTTGTACTACAAACCATCAGCATTCATTTAATTGAAACAAAATCGCCTAATGGAATTGATGAGTTTAAACATCAAAAATAGTACATTTCTCCTTTGAATGTCCTATATCCTAATACTTCAATCATTCAATACCAAATTCTCTCTTACCCATAAATCAATTTGCTTATGATGCTCATAACACATGAATTCACATCATCATTATACATAATCCTTAAGAAATCATTATATATATGATATTCTGTAGATTTGCAAATGTGGCAATAACCATTATTAGAACACTTGCTCTAACTTCTTTAAGGATAGTATAAGTATCCCCTCTTCTTTCTTTTTAGTATACCATACATTCGTAGGCATTGACAAAATTTTAGGAAAGACATATCATATATTCTATACAAGGAGGAAACATATGGAACGAGAAAGTATTGAAACAAAAGATACATGGAATCTCTCTTCGATTTATAAAGATGAGCAAGAGTTTTACAATGATTTAAACGAAGCAAAACAATTATTAGATCAGTTAGTTCTACAAAAAGAGCACTTTTTAAGTGATGTTGAACATTTTATCAACTTTCATGAAGAGTATATAAGAATGTCACGATATATTCAAAAACTACATTGTTTTGCACATTTACACTGTGATGTTGAACCAAATCAACAGAAATATCAAACAATGTATGCAGCCATTCTCTCATTTTATGAACAAGTCACTTCTGCATTAGATTTTTATACAGTGGAGATGATTGCTGCACATACAAAAGTTGAAAACTTCTTAAAGGATGAAAGGCTGGCGGATTATCGCTATTCTATTTCTGAGATTCTCAGACAAAAGAAACATGTCCTTTCTCAAGAAATGGAAACTCTCATTTCTAAAACATCTTCTATTTCTGATGTTTCTTCACAAGTTTTTGATGCTTTTCGTCTTGATTATGACCCTGTCCATATTAATGGAGAAGAGAAATTCTTAAACAGTGCAACTTTATCAGAGTTTCTTAAAAATCCTGATCCAAATGTCAGACAAGAAGCTTATCATAACTTTTTTAAAGAATACAAAAAATATGAAAATGTCTTTGCTGCAACTTTAGCAGGTGTTATGAAAAAAGATGCTTTCTATGCTGATGTAAAAAAATTCAATAGTCCATTAGAAGCAAGTCTTTTTGATGATAATGTACCAACATCATTATTCTTTAAAATTTTAGAAAAAGCGAATAAAGAATATAGACCTTTATTTCATCGTTACAATGCTCTTAAGAAAAAAGTTCTTAATCTTGAAACAATGTATAATTACGATTTAAATATACCACTTGTTGAATATGATACAAAAAAATACACAGTTGATGAATGTTTTGATATTATCTTAGATGTTGTCAAAGTTTTTGGAAATGATTATGTTGAAATCATTCAAAAAGCAAGAGATGAAAGATGGATTGATTATTATCCACATGCCGGCAAACGTGTTGGTGCTTATTCAAGCGGATGTTATGATACCAATCCATATATATTAATGAATTTCATTGGTGACTATAACTCATTATCAACAATGATACATGAACTTGGTCATAGTGCTCACACTTATCTTTCATGTCATCATCAATCACCTATTAATTGTGATTATCGCATTTTTGTGGCAGAAGTTGCCTCAACCGTTAATGAAACATTATTAATCAATTATATGCTTGAACATGCTTCGTCTAAAGAAGAAAAAGCCTATTTCCTTTATGAATTATTAGAAAATTGTGTTGGACTTATTTTTAGACAACCAATGTATGCTGACTTTGAACATATTCTGCATACTTGGGCTCAAGAAGGAAAACCCATGTCAGCTCAAATGATTACTGATTTATATATGAGTAAGAATGCTGAATATTTTGGACCTGATGTTACTATGGACCAATATGTGAGTCATTCATGCTTCTATATTCCTCACTTCTATTATAATTATTATGTATATAAATACACATTGGGTATGACTGTTGCCTTAGCAATTGTTTCTCGTATACTTGATGGAGATCAAAAACAGAAAGAGGCATACTTGAATTTCCTAAAATCTGGAGGTAGCAAAGATCCAGTTGATTTATTAAAGGATGCTCTTGTCAATCCATTAGAAAATCAACTCTATGATGATGCCTTCCATTATTTTGAAAATATTCTTAATCAATTTGAAGAACTCATTTAAAAGCAGTGCTATGATAGCACTGCTTTACTGTTATCTATGAAAATAGGCAAATCAGGTGGATAAAAAGTCCATACACTAAAAAGAACAATCAATGCAACAAGAATAATAAGATTAATGCGCCAATCCATATTCCAATGATGTTTATCAACAATAATCATCATTACATTTCCAAGCAGGATTCCCACAAATAATAATACAATATCTACAATAAGGCTTTCAATGCCTAAACCATAATGATAGAAGTAATAAATTAGTACCACACTTAATATACCAGTGATTATCCCCACTAACATACTTGTCAATGAATATGTTTTTTTATTTCTCAATAACAAAATAATATCAATAAATAGCATAGGATACAAAACTAACTTTAAGTGTTCAAAAATACTTTCATTGACTGGAGCTATAAGAGCAACCACAGAATAAGGAAAGATATCATATACAAAATGCAAAACTGAACCAATTAAAAATTCTATAATTGTTATAATCCATAACATATAATGATCACCACTATATATTATGATAAAAATATTAAATTATAGCAAAAAGATAAAAAATATTCTCTAGTCGTTAAATACCCATTTGCTTTTATAAACATACGCATAAAAACTTTGAGATTTGTAGTTATGCATATCACCAAAATAAGTATCTCCATATTCATAATATTTAAATTCACCAGTTATAGCAATACTCTGCTCTTCGTCATCTTCGTTATAAATTGTTGAAACAGGTGCTAGAATCTCTAATGTTACATTAAGAGTTTCATCAAATGGATTTACAAATACGCGATAGTATCTTCGTCCCGAAGATGAACTATTAAAAAACGAATCAATTTGAGTTAAATAATCAGGTATTCTCTCATCAATTTGATACGATTGTTCACCATTCGCAAAATCTATCATACCAACTTCAACATCATACTTATCATGTCCATAATTACAATATATCTCTGAATCAATCATTGCATATCTTTTATCTAATTTCTCCTGCTTATGAAATACATAAAGATTTTGATACTCATTCATATTATAAATAGTTGCACTATCCCATCCTTCAATTTGATTGGTGACATCTAAAACATCTAAATTATGATAAGTAGGTTTATAAAGATCATGGTAATTATATGAAATAAGAGGCCAGATCCAAATAATGATATAACCAACCACAAAAAGACTTATACAATATCCAATAATAATGACGCCTGTAGAAATTCTATTGTTTGATTCCATAACTAGATGACAGTCTATAGCATCTTGCTTACACTTTTTTAATTGACGATAAACTATATATATGAATAACAGTACACTTCCCCAAATGAGAAATGATACATCATCTCCACCAAGAAAAGTACCAATTAAACAAATCATATAATAAGAAAATAAAGTGATATCTAAACGCATGGAAGAAGAATTTTCTTTCATCCCTAAAAACACTAAAGTCATTTGTATAACTTTTAAAATAGCATGAGTAGTATAGTAATAACTAGGTAATGTGAGCGGTGTTTGAATATTAACAATTGTTGTTAATAAGTATGCAAACAAAAAATAGAGACTAAGATAATATGCATATTTGAATTTCCAATTGAGACCTTTAGTCATTCTTAATCCAATAAAAAACCATAAAACAGAAATAAGCCCTTCAATTTCAGGTATCCACCCTATATCAATAGTTAAACTGGCAAATAGGAAACCAGTTATAATATATTGAATAGCAGATTTCAGTTGTTGTGTTTCGCTCATACTCGTATGATTATCCATAATATCCCTCCAATTCAACACCTACCTTACTTTCATTTTAGCATATTCCCTAAATATTGACGACAAAATTATGCGTTATGACTTCTTTTATTGGCTAGATGATAAAATATGGTATAATAAGAGTAGAAACGAGGTTAGATAATTATGTTAAGACATGAAACGAAATCATTTAAAGTTGGAAATTTAACATTAGGTGGAAATCAACATGTGATTATTCAATCAATGTGCAATACAAAAACCAAAGATACAAAAAATACAATAAACCAAATTCTCAAATTGGAAGAAGCTGGTTGTGAAATGGTAAGAGTTGCTGTCTTTGATAAAGATGATGCAAAAGCAATATCTACTATCAAAAAAAGCATTCATATACCTTTAATTGCTGATATTCACTTTGATTATAAACTTGCACTGACTGCGATTGAAAATGGTATTGATAAAATCAGAATCAATCCTGGAAATATAGGTTCAATAGACAAGGTCAAAACTGTTGTAGAAGCTTGTCAAAAAAAACATATTCCCATCCGTATTGGTGTTAATAGTGGTTCATTAGAAAAAGATATTCTTCAAAAATATGGTAAACCTACAGCTCAAGGAATGATTGAAAGTGCTAAGAAACATATTGATATACTAGAATCACTAAATTTTCATGACTATGCAATCTCATTAAAATCTTCAAATACATTATTAACTATTGAAGCTTATCAATTAGCAAGTCAAACTTTTGATTGCCCTCTCCATATTGGTGTTACTGAAGCAGGGACTAAACTTGGTGGAACGATTAAATCAAGTTTGGGGATTGGAACACTTCTTTATCAAGGTATTGGAAACACTATTCGTGTCTCTTTAAGTGATGACCCTGTTGAAGAAATCAAAGTTGCGAAAACTTTATTAAAAGAATTAGAATTGATTGAAAATGTTCCTACGCTAGTCTCTTGTCCAACGTGTGGAAGAATTCAATATGATCTCATTCCCATTGCAAGTGAAATAGAAGATTTCTTAAATACTATTCATAAAGATATTACAGTTGCTATCATGGGCTGTGCAGTTAATGGTCCTGGTGAAGCAAAACATGCTGATATCGCAATTGCTGGTGGTGTAAAGGAGGGACTCCTTATTAAAAAAGGAGAAATTATTAAAAAAGTCAGACAAGAAGATATGGTTAAAGTATTAAAAGAAGAAATTATAAATATGACAAAGGTTTGAGTATTTACTTAAGCCTTTTTTCGTATTTAAAATTCATAAACTTACATAACAGGTTCTTTATTTTCAAAACTTTTTATATGGGAATAGTCATTCTTTAGAGATTTTTTACATAGTTTATATGTAGGAGGAACAAAAGATGCGAGACCAAAATAGTGAATATATATCTAAATTAAAACTTGAAGACTTTAAGATTTTATTACAAGAATTTGATATTGAATTAGATGAGGAAACTCAGGAGACAGTTTTATCAATCATTAAAAATAACCAATATGCTTTGGTTCATGATCAATATCAATTTGTACTAGAAAACTATATAAAAAAATTGACAAGTGAATTCACTTGTCAAAAGATTATTGGTTTATTAAACAATTATTTCAAACCATTATTGAAGATTTGATTTTTTAACATATCAATTTCTTCTTTATATGGAGCATGTTCATCTATGTAAGGTGTTTCTAATATCTTAGGAACATCTTTTAATTTTGGATGATGAACAATCGAATTCAATGTCTCAAATCCAATATAACCATATCCAATATTTTCATGTCTATCTTTATGAGCTCCTCTTTCATTCTTAGAATCATTCACATGAACAACAAGCAAACGATCCAAACCAATCTTTTCATCAAACTCATCAAGAATATCTTCAAATTTTGTTAAATCATAACCGCCATCATGTAAATGACATGTATCTAAACAAACCCCTAACAATTCATTATGTTCAACATGTTCAATAATATATTTTAACTGATCAAAATCACGCCCCAATTCACTGCCCTTACCTGCCATTGTTTCTAAAGCAATATGCACAGTTTGATCTTTATCAAGAACTTGATTTAAACCATTCACAATCTGTTGAAGTCCAATTTCGTCGCCAGCTTTGACATGTGCTCCTGGATGTAAAACCAATTTTGAAATACCAATAGCTTCACATCGTGCAATTTCCTGTTTTAAAAAACGAACAGCCAATTCAAAAGTTTCAGGTTTTATTGTATTTGCCAAATTAATTATATAAGGAGCATGAACAACAACATCATCTATATTAATATTGTTTTCTGCCATCAATGCCTTTGCTTCATCAATTCTCAATTGATCAATTGGTTTTCTAGCAGTGTTCTGTGGTGCTCCTGTATAAAACATAAAAGTTGTTGAACCATATGATAATGCTTCTTTTACAGAACCTAACATCATTTCTTTTCCACTCATGGAAACATGACTACCAATTTTCAACATTCATTTTATTCCTCTCTTTCACGTTTTTCCCTTTGTGCTTGTTTTGCACGTTCTTTTTTCTGTCGCTTAATATCTTGTTTAATCATTGCTCTTTTTTCTTGCTTAACCATTTTTTCAATAACTCTTTTACGCTTTTTCTTATAGCCTGGTTTCACTTTTGTTGGCTTTCTTACAATAGACGTAATTTTCTTTTCTAATTCTGTTTGATGTTTTTCACGTGATTTACGTTTTTCACGATCTTTAGTATCAACGAATTGATCACCTTTGACTTCTTTCATTTCAAAAGTAATCCCCTTCTTTTCTAATGCCTGAACAATATTCTGATTGCTTGTATCATACATACTATAACATTCACCAGTATATTTTCCACGACCACAACGACCGCTTCTATGAATATAGAAATCAAGTTCAGTTGGGAATTCCATATTAATAATATGGCTTGCACCATCAATATCAATACCTCTTGCTGCAATATCAGTAGCAACAATATATTGATAGTCCATATTTTTAATACGTCTCATCATTTGACGACGTTCTCTTGGTTCTAAGTCCCCATGAATCTCTCCAACCTTATAACCATCATTTCTTAATTTCATAGTCAAGTCAGCAGCTTCCGTTCTCTTATTACAGAAAATCAAACAAATGTAAGGATCAATAATACCCATAATTTGCTTTAAAACTTGATAACGGTCACGATGTTTTGTTGGAACTAAATAATGTGAAACATTACGAGTTGTTGTTAATTGTTCATCAATTTCAACCATTTTAGGATTTTGCATATATTTTTGTAAAAAAGGTCTTAACATTTGTGGAATTGTTGCTGAAAAAACCATCATCTGAAGATTTTCTTTCATCTTTCCTAAAACAGCATCAATATCTTCCAGATATCCAAATTCCAATGTCATATCTGCTTCATCAATGACAAAGATATCTGCTGTAGTGATTTTTAAAGCTTGTTCATCTAATGATAAATCTTTAATTCTTCCTGGTGTTCCAATAACAATATGAGGTTGAATCGTTAATTTATCAATAGCCTTTTGTTTATCACTTCCACCAATAATTAAAGAAACACGTAAATCTTGATTATACTTCATAAAAAGTTTGGCATGTTCATATATTTGTGAAGCTAATTCTCTCGTTGGTGCTGTGATAACTGCTTGCACACAGTCTGATGTGACATCAATCATATCCATAATTGGAATCAAAAAAGCATGTGTTTTCCCTGTTCCAGTTTGTGAGATTCCAATAATATCTCTTTGTTTATATACTAAAGGTATAATTTCTTTTTGAATTTTTGTAGGCGATTCAAATTTTAATTCAGTAATTGTCTCTTTGACAAATGGGTTAAATTGATATTGTTCATATAATTTCATTATAACGCCTCCTTTCAAGCCTTTTGATTATACTATAATTCAATTCAAAAAGCAAAATACTTTGCTTGAATAGTTACTTTTTTGTATTTTCACGTTACTACTTGACATAGCATAGTAGTATGTTATACTCATACTAGGTACTATGTATAAACAAGGAGTAGGAGGAATGATAAATGATATTAACTACGATGACTATGCTCAAAAGTTAACAAACGAATACAAATCAGCTTATGAGAAAATGGCTATATATATTGAAGCCATCCTATTTCCCGGTGATAATTTAAGTGTCATTATGAATGAAGTTGTAGATTTATTGTTATCTGCTCAAGAAGATTCTCGTCCACTTGAAGATGTGATCGGCTCTGATATGAAACTTTTCTGCGACCAATTGGTAAAAAGCCACACCAATACTCCTCTTCATAGAATATTTCAATTTTTAAATGCCTATCGTATATTATCCCTTATCGCATTTATATTAACAACTATAGGATTAATTGTAGATTTTTTTGATGGTGTTTATTCGCCATGGACAACTCATGTAAAGATGGGTGCCTTCTTTTGTTCCATGTTTATTTCTTTATTTATTTTCATTCTCTTTAAATTATTAACCAGAAAACTTATTTTTAAATATTCATGGTATACAAAAAAAGTTGATAATATCATCACAGTGATTCTCTTTTTTATTATTTTTATAAGCATATTTTTTATACCAGAACAAATTGATTCTTTGATTCCTTTACCACGATGGCTTTTCTTATTCCTCACATTGAGTATATATACAATATGCACCTTACACAAGAACCAGCAAAAACGTATTGATCAACAGGAAGAAAACTATTTTTCTTTTGATGATAGTGTTATGAACGAGAATATTATGCAAATGCGAAAGAAATATAATAAATATTGTGTAAAACAAAAAAAGAAGAATTTAATCCCTTTAGATGTCCAGACATGGTATGAGGAAAGATTTCAAAAAGATAAGCGCATGGATCATTATGGAAGTATATGCTTTATAATTATGGTGCTCATTATTATTATTGGCACTTTTATAACAAGTGAAACTCCTAATGCAATGCTATTTACAAGCTTACTCCTCATTATAGAAATTCCTATCTATAAGCTTCTTGACAAAGGCAGAATAGCAAGACTAAAATTATATCAAATGATACATGAAAAACAAATTGATATCTTTGATCAAAGTCTTAATCAATGAAATAATTAGAAAAGAGGGAAATGTATGGACGAAAGTCAACTACTTAAAGGGATATTAGAAGGATGTGTGCTTAAAATTATTAGTCAGGAAGAAACATATGGCTATGATATTCTATTAAAATTAAGTGATGCAGGACTTAAAAATATTATTGAAGGAACACTTTATCCCATATTATCACGTTTGGAGAAAAAAGAGTTTATTCGATGTCGTAAAGCAAAATCTCCACTTGGTCCAACTCGAAAATATTATTCGATAACACAGTTAGGAATAAACCATCTAGAAAAATATCTCACCATGTATCAAAACATAATTCAAATATCAAATCAAATCTTATTTCATAAATCATGATAAATAACTAACACCTTTATAAAATAAACATATACTAATATAGGAGGTGTTATGATGTATCCACAATTTCCAGGTAATCCTTATCCATATCCTTATATGCCACAGCAATCTATGATGTATCCTATGGGAATGATGGGGATGAAACCATCACTGCTTCAATCAATGAAATATTCACTGAATCAATTATCAATGTCTTCAACAATTAGGACTGCTCAAAAAACACTTTATACAGCCAATCAAATTATTCCTATTGTGAATCAATTAAGACCAGTCCTGCACAATGCAACAACTGCATTTAGAGTTGTAAAGGCTGTCAAGCAATTTGATTTTGATGATTTAGATGAAGAAATAGATCAAAGTATCAATCAAGAATCTGAAGTCTTTGAAAACATGTTGCCACAAGAAAAAGCCTAATAAGGCTTTTTTAACTGTTCTACAATTTTGCTATCAAAACCATATACCTCTAAAAGCTTAATAGCATTTCCAACTTTACAAACTCCTGCTTTTATTTTATAATCACTCTTCCATATCTTATCAACAATGTCATCATTAAAACAATATTGAGAGATATTGCTAAAAGCATCAACAATAGATAAATCATGTGTTGTTACAAATATCAAGGATTGACTTTCAAACATATACTTTAATACAACTTTGGAAATCGCAATTCTTTCTTTCTCATTGGTACCTCTTAAAATTTCATCAATAAGTATTAAACACTGGTGTGTTGACATCATGTTTAAAATTGTTTTCAAAGTTTTTATCTCCCTTATATAATAACTTTCACCAGTCTTTAGATTATCTTGAATATGAATTGATGTGTAAAGCTGAAATGGATAATAAACAAACTCATCAGCAAAACATGTATGATATGCTTTTGCCATAATCATATTTATACCCACGGTTTTCAAAAAAGTAGATTTACCTGATGCATTTGAACCTGTAATCATACAAGATGTATCTGTAGAAAAACTATTTTTTACAGGATTCTTAATAATTGGATGATAACAATTCTTAAATTGTACAATTGGCACAGATGAAACCTCTGGAATACATGTCTGGTACTGATGACGCAATGAAAGAATAGAAACAGCTGTTTCAACTTTTCCAACATATTCATACATCTCTAAAAAATCTTCCCCTAGTTCATTCTTATGTTTTAGTAAAAAATAACATTGATATATTGGTAAAAAAAAGATTCCTTTTATAAACTCCATAAGATAAAATATATCTATTTGACTTAGAGTTCCAATAACTCTACTCACAAGAGTATAACGATTAGCCCTATTTATCATTTTATATATTTTTTTACTTTCTTCTGTTGAAAACAAATGAAATCTTTGAAGAGACTTCAGACATTCTACAACAAAAGAATAACTCATACACTGACTCATCATATCATCTGTTTTTTTAACATAGTGTGTATAAAGACCTACTTGAATCATTAACCATAATACAACATATTTAACCATCATTATATCAAAAAAACAACTTAATATAAGACTAGATAAAATGAGTGTTGATAAAAAAATACTAATTGTATCCCTTTGTGTAAACATATTGTCTTGTTCAAAAAATTGTAGTGAAGGAGTATATCCTCTTGATAAACTATAGAGTTCATATAAAACCTTTTTTAAAAGTTTTTCATTTTTTAATTTCTCAATGATATTTTCCAAATCTTTATGACAATGGTTTGATATAAACATTTGTCCATACATATATTCTTTTCCAACATCACTATATGTCCTATTCACGATATTAAAAATCTGATCTAATTCTAAATCATTATAGACACCCTCATCAATATCAGGATTTTTAATTTTCTTAAAGTATTCTTTTGTGATTTCTTCTTCAGTATCTCTTTTATCAAGATAAAAACTTTTATAAAGCATTTTTGTCTTATAATAACGATATAGATATTTGATGAATAAAAGAATACAAATGAAGATAAAAATAATACTTATATAAATAATCATAAACCATCCCTCCTCACTCCACTATAAAGCCATTCCCTTAGGGATTGTCAAATTATTTTTCAAAGAAACGAACGATTTTAAAGAGAAATAATCTCACTCGAGACGAAGCATAGATTAAAAATGCACTTATATAAAAAGTGTATGATAAAAATTCACATAAAAAATTGACCTCTACTTTAGGAGCAAAAACCCAGGCTAATGTAAAAAGATAAATACATAATTTATCAAAATTAATCTCTGTATTCTCTTGATTAAAAGAGACTTCTAAATGATAAGTTTGATCAATTTCTTGAGAGATTTCATTGATATCATTTTCATTCATTAAAGTTTCTTTAATATCATCAATATATTGAATTGAAGTATTAATCTGGAAAAGTTTTTCTTGATATTCAGTTTTTTTCTGATCAAAAATATGATATTGTTTCTCCAATAGTACTTTTTTAATTTCTTCTAAATGAAATCCTAACCGTCTTAATTGTTTTATTTTTAATAATGTTTGTTTTTCTTTCTCTAAATAAATACGATAACCATGATCGTCTTTTTGTGGTTGAATAAGTCCTTTCTCTTCATAAAGATTAATTGCTTTTTTAGATAATTGAAGTTTTTGAGATATTTCCTGAATATACATAAGTACTCCTCCTTATAAAATATATTATAAAGACTTTTTTTAGAATCACAATATGTTATAATGCATAGGAGGTGATTTATAAAATGGAAGTCAAAGCTATTGTCCCTAGAGGATACTGTAAAGGGGTTGTCAATGCCATTAATATAGCTAAAAAAGCAAGTCAGAAACCGCCAGTATATATTTTAGGCATGATTGTACATAACCAATATATTGTCAATGCATTAGAAGAATTAGGTGTTAAAACAATTGACCACAAAGGAAAAACGAGATTGGAATTATTAGATGATATTGATGATGGTACAGTTATTATTACTGCTCATGGAGCAAGTGAGCAAGTCTTTTTAAAAGCACAAAAAAAAGGCTTGAATGTTATTGATGCATCATGCCAAGATGTTATCAAAACACATGATTTGATTAAAGATAAATTGAAACTTGGATATGAAATTTTATATATTGGAAAAGTAGGTCATCCAGAAGCAGAAGGTGCTATTTCAATCAATTCACATAAGATTCATCTAATCACTCAAAAAGAAGATATTCTTAAAATGAATCCTCAGAAAAAATACATCATTACAAATCAAACAACAATGTCTCTTTATGATGTTTATGAATTATGTGAATTTGCTAAAAATACTCTTCCTTATGTAGAAATTGCAAAAGAAACATGTACTGCGACAAAGATCAGACAAGAGGCGATTAAAAATATTGATGATGATATTGATATTGTTTTTATTGTTGGTGATCCCCATTCCCATAATACACAAAAACTTGCTTCAATTGCAGGAGAAAATAAAGATGTCTATATGATTGAAAGTATTCAAGATTTAAATATTACTAATTTAAAAGGCAAGACAAAAGCAGCAGTTTCTTCAGGAGCCTCTACTCCTACTTATTTAACAAATCAAGTTATATCATTTTTAGAACAGTTTGATGAAAATAATCCAGAAACACATGTCAAACCATCTATTGAAAAGGAAAAAATATTAGATGAACAGAAAGGATAGTGATAAATCTTGAATATAAATACATTGGCACATTTAATTGAAAGATTGATTACATATAAAGTGTCTGATGCAGATTTTTTCCATTTGGATAATTATGTTGAACAATACAAAAAAAGTGATGTCCCAAAAAAATCACGAGATATCCTCGCACAACTTCTTAAACAAATGGAAAAATACATCAAAACTCAAAAAGAATTCAAGGAATTGACAGAAAAACAATTGATTGGTTTATTTCAATCCCAGTTGTTTAAAGAATATGATTTTTCTAAAGTACAGCAAATTGAATATTTTATGATTATGCTGTCTAATAGTATCACGAAAACATCATTTCAACAGATTATTGACTTCTGGATTAAACATTTCCCAATGCATAATAATATATCATATGAAAAACCATTCTTTTTTCATATGAATAAAGTTTTAATTTATTCTTTAGGAACTCATAAAAATATGAGTGCATTTGAAGAATTCACTTCTATTCTTAAAGAAATACAAAAGAATATTGATAAAGATGCTACACAACTTTTTTATAGAGGGCATGATAATATTAACTATAAAGCCATTCCATCATTATTTCGAGAGAATTCATGGATTAATCATGAAGACTATATGTACAATCAATTGATTATGAGAAAAACGACAGAGTTTGAAAAGTGTAACACAAATTTTCAGCGTCTTTCAAAAATGCAACATTATACACTTCCTACAAGGCTTTTAGATATTACAACAAATCCACTTGTAGCATTATATTTTGCCTGTCAAAATCCTAAAAAGTTTGATGGTTCTATCATTTTATTTGAAGAACAAGAAAAACAGATAAGATATGCTCATAGTGATTCAGTTCGTATTATATCTTCTTTATGTCGCTTGAATTACTTAGAAAAAAATCAAATATTTGATAAAATATATGCTTCCCCTAGTAAAGTTCCTCAGCAATTATTTGATAAACTCGCTAGCGAAATCGCTTATGAAAAATCTGGTTTCACTAATAAAATAAATCCAAATTCTTTAAAGCAAGTCTATATTGTGAGAGCTAACTATGATAATAATGAAAGAATTGCTAGACAAGCTGGATTATTTATTATTTGTACTCACCCAAAATATCATGATCAACAAATAGATAAGATTTTTCATAAACAAAATGGATGCAAAGTCATCATACATATTCCTAAAAATCTCAAAAAAGAACTATTAGAACTTCTTGATATTTTTGACTTCAATAGAGCAACACTTTACACTGGAATGGATGATGTTAGTCAGTATATCAAAGAAATGACTCATAAAATGCTTTAATAAAAAAACAGACTCCTTGTATTATACTTACAGTGAAGTCTGCTTTTTTATATTAATCGAAAGTGTGATAACCACATTCTCTAATAGAAATACTCACAAATCAATAATAATAAAATTAACTATTTGAAAAGAACTTTTATTTATGAAACGGATTGCTGATTTAACCAATTAACCTTGTGATAATAGATAATAAACATAATTGCACAAGTTACCCAAGTGACAGGCCAGCCCATAAAAACAAAATAAACATCTGATGTCATCTGCGTCACTATTGCCAAATAAATCTGTCTTAAAATAACAAAATTAAAAACCATAATATACATTGGAACTGAAGATTTCCCTGCACCTCTTAAAACACCATTATAAATCTGTACAACTGGCAACATAATATAGAAAGGTACAAATGCTAATTGCATTGTGCGCCCTGCCTGAATAACATCTGGTTCACTATTAAAAATAGCAATAAAACTTTCTCCAAAAAAGAAGAGTGAAATAGCCATTGTTGCAATAACTGCCATAGTCATCCACAGTGCAATACGCGAACCTTTTTTGACGCGTTCATATTGCTTAGCACCAATATTTTGCCCCACAAACGTTGTCACTGCCATATTAAAACTTTGCAATGGTAAATTAACAAATCCATCAATACGTATTGTTGCTGAATATCCAGCAACAACACTTGAACCAAATGCATTAACATAAGACTGAACGATAACATTTGATAAAGATACTATACTTTGTTGAATTCCCGTAGGTAACCCCACCATAATTATTTTCTTTAAGATTGGAAAATGAAAACGAATTTGTTTCCAGAATAATTGATGTGGACCTTCACTTCTTATCAAGACAATAACAACAAGTATAGCACTTATAGCCTGCGCTATTAATGTTGCATACCCTGCCCCAGCAACTCCCATATGTAAATATTTTACAAATAGGAAATCTAAAATGATATTAACAATACAAGCAATAATTAAGAAATAAAGAGGTCGCTTAGAATCACCCATTGCTCTTAATATTCCTGATCCCATATTATAAATCAGATTAAATGAAATACCTGCAAAATATATCATTAAATATGTAGAGGAATCATGGAAGACATCAGCTGGTATTCCAATGGCATGTAGCATTGGATTTGTTCCAATAATTCCAATGACTGTTAACAATAAAGACATAACAAGTGTTAATGCTGCAGAACTATGAACAGCCTTTTTTAAACGCCCATTATCTCCTGCACCAAAATATTGTGCAATAATAACCCCTGCTCCAGTTGCGAGTCCCATAAAGAAGCCAATTAACATATTAATGATAGGTGAAGATGCTCCAACTGCTGCTAATGCTTCCTTACTCACAAAATTCCCCACAACATAAGCATCTACTGTATTATACAATTGTTGAAACAAATTCCCTATCAGCAATGGAACAGAAAACCAAAAAATTGATTTCGCAATATGCCCATGAATTAAATCTGTAGATTTACTCTTATTCATAATATCCCCCTAATAAATTATTCTTTTCTTTAACTACCTGCTTATAATTTACACCATCTATATGCATACAAAGTACAGATTTCCTTTTTGAATAAAGAAGCAATTGTGACATTTCATCTCAAGACATATGTGGTGTATTTTTAACTAAAGTCAAATCCTGATAACTTTCATTGACAATAAATTTTACAATTTGATGCAAACCTCATCAACTGAAAAAGTGTTATCTTTATGAACATGATATCCTAATCTCACCAAAAAATATTAATTCATTTATCATATCCTCCCTAGTTACTTATTATCGATTATTATCGTTTTCAAACGAATATTTATTATTGTACACCTTTTTCTATATAAATAAAGAATAATTCCATTTTTTGAAAATGATAAATTATAATTTGCAAGGTTTGAAAATAATTTTGATTATAATAAATTTTAGATATAATAACTATTGGAGGTATTATATGAATAAAAAAGTTATATTTTTTGATGTTGATGGAACGTTAGTTGACGTACGTTCGTCACAAGAGTTTATCCCTGAGTCTACTATAAAAGCAATACAAGCAACAAAGCAAAAAGGGAATCTTTGTTTTTTATGCACTGGCAGAAGTAAAGCGGAGATTTTTTCACATATTTTAGAAATTGGCTTTGATGGTATAATTGGCGCTGGTGGTGGTTTTGTAGAAATTGGAGATGAGATGTTATATCATAAACAAGTTTCTCGAAACGCTATACACCATGTTGTTGATTTTTTTGAAGAACATAACTTTGATTTTTACATCGAAAGTAATGGTGGACTTTACGCAAGTCAGCATCTTATTCCAAGATTGGAATCTATTATGTATGGAGATTTAGAAAATGATCCTGAAGCAAGAAGAAAAAAGAAAGAAGCACCAAATCATTTTATTAATTCATTAAAGATTGGTTATGATTTACATCGTGATGATGTGAATAAAATTTGTTTCCTAGAAAAAGAAGGATTTCCTTTTGAGAATATTAAAGCAGAATTCAACTTAGAATTTAACGTTATTCATTGCACAGTTCCAATGTTTGGTAATGATAGTGGTGAACTCTCTGTTCCTGGTGTCAATAAAGCATCAGCAATAGAAGCTCTCATAACACATTTAGGAATACCAAAAGATAATACATATGCTTTTGGAGATGGATTAAACGATATTGATATGCTTGAATTTTGCCAATATGGTATAGCTGTAGGAAATGCAGCTGAAGGGTTAAAGGCAATTGCTGATGAAATTACAGATGATATTATTGATGATAGTATCTATAATTCTATGAAAAAACATGGATTAATTTGAACAAAGACAAGATTTATTTTCTAAATCTTGTCTTTTCATATCAATGAAATTTCACATCTTAATTAACTAGATAAGATGATATTGCATAAACCACTTGTCCATTATACTCTAATTTTGACCAGCCATTGCTATGAGTACCAATACGTTTTACATATTCACCATTTTTAAGCGTATAAATAACTTGTCCACCATCAATTGAAGGCTTATCCCTTAAATTTGTTTCTGATTTTGCTGTTACTTGTTCATTAACTGCTGTAAATCCATCTGATTGATCAGGTTCTGTCGGTTTTGGTTTTTCGACAACATCATGGCTTAAATAACTTGTTATTGCATAAACAACCTTACCTTTATATATAAGTCTTGACCACCCCTTTTGACTTATTGCTGTACGTTCAAGAAATGTACCACTAGTTAATGTTCCAACAACTTCCCCTGACGTTGAAGGAAGTGAACGTAAATTAACCTCATCTTTTGCAGTTACTTTATCTTTCTTAGACTCGAACTTCTGACCTGAAACGATATCTTCTGATTCTGTTTTCTTAACTGATAAATCAGTTGTTAAATAACTTGTTATTGCATAAACTGTCTTATTTTTATATCGTAGTTTTGACCAGCCATTTGTTCCCACAGCAATGCGAGTCAGGGTCTCACCATTTTTTAAAGAGGCAACAATATCACTTTTTATTGTCGCAAGAGACCTCAAATTTGTTTCATCCTTTGCAGTCACCTTTTCATTAACTGCTGAATATATTTTCTCTTCTTCTGTTAATGGTACAGATGCTTTTGGTAATTCAGCTTTTTTATTTTTAGGATCAGCTTTTTTGTTTTTAAAATAACAAACAACCATATCTACATTACCATTAATCCCCTTTACCTGACCTTTATTGGTATATTGCCATGCATGACATTGATCATTATAATCTGGTTTTTGTTTTTCAGGATAAATCTTTGATGAATATTGAGCAATCCATATCTTATGCTTATTTTTGATATCACGAATATTCCAATGAGAATTAATATCACTTAATGATGTATAAAACATTGTTTCATAGTTTGCTTTTGAAATCGTATCTAAAAAGGCAAGAGCATTTTCTGTACGTTCCTTTGAACTCAATTGATATGTACGACTTGAGGAATTTTTATAACCTTCGCAATCATAGACAACTGGATAAGATATACTATATCCATCTATACATTGAAGTGTCCATTTTGCTTCTTCAATGGCTTCTTTTTGATTAAGCGCAGTAGAATAAAAATAAACACCTACAAGTAATCCTGCTTTTGTGGCTTGCTGAATATTATAATCAGCGTTATCATCTTTATATATAATACCATTTTCTCCACGATAACCAATACGGATGAAGACAAAATCGATTTGGCTTTTCTTGACTTGATTCCAATCAATTTTCCCTTGCCATTTAGATACATCAATACCATTACTCTTTCCCTGTTCTCCATTTAATTGATCAGCATCTATAGGTGTTCCTTCCTCTGTTTCATCAAAATTTTCAGGATCCACACTTGCTTCTCCTACCAAAGATGTATCAAATGTTTTATTTTTATTATCCTTTTGATCATTGTTATTAAGAAAAAAGAATAAAGATATAATAATGATAATGAAAATAATAATAAGTGATAAAATAAACCATTTCTTATTTTGCTTAATATAATTCATTTTATTATCCTCCATATAATTGATTATAACGCATTATGAAACCAAAATGTTAATCATTTTAAACATTAAGTACTCTTAAATCTGATTTCTCATAGCGGTTATGTCCAGGTATACTTTTTTTATACTTCCAGCATTGAATAGCATCCTCTAATGTTCTCCCTTTATTATCAGCAAAAAAATCCCGAATATATGTATTGTATTCAAACTGTTTATCAATCTTTGTTTTCCCTTTTTTCTTATTCTCAAGAATTTGGTAATAAGCTTCAATAGCTTCGCTATAAGTTTTACCAGTATTATTCTTTAGCCATTTTTGAAAAAGAACATTAAATGAAAAACTTGAACCTATCATCTGCTTAAAGAATGCTCGATGTTTTTCTGAACATACAAAATTGCTTTCAATACAATCTGTTTCGTGAATAACAGTGATTAGAGACTGTTTTTTTGTTTGAACAGTTGTTTTCATAATTTTTCCAGTTTCTAAAAAATAAGCTATTCTTTCTGTAAGTTCTATTTTTCCTCCACTTGTTGGTATATGATTTTGTTTACAAAAATCAACTAATTCTTCTTTGAGATAATAAAACTGTCTGAATGTCTGACTATCTAACGATGTATTTAAATCTGGTCTTTGTTCCATAATTTTCCTCTTTTCTGCAAATAAAAGGCTTGCATATCCAGCAAACCTTAATAAACATTATCTTGATATTCTATAACCTGATCATTTTCATAAACAATTTTAGCACTATGAAAACGACCATCTTTTATCCAATCAAAAAAATGATAATCTCCCTGCCACATTGGTAAAGTTAAAATCTTGTCATCATCTATCCATTTTAAAACACCTTCATCACATTCATGAATTACACCACTAAAATCATCACAAGTATAAACAAACATACCTTCATCTTGACCATAATATAGTCCTGGAAACGAAACAAAACCATGCAGTTTTAATGAATGTGCTACCAATCCTGTTTCTTCAAAGATTTCACGCTTTACACAGTCCTCAGCACTTTCACCTTCTTCAAACTTTCCACCAACACCAATCCATTTACCACCATTAATATCATCTTGTTTTTTAATACGGTGAAGCATTAATGTCTGTTGGTCTCTTTTCATATAACATACTGTTGTTAAAATCATACTATCGATACATGTAGTAATCTGGAGATGACCCCGCTATAATTTCTACATCTAACTCCTTCTCTAATAATTCTTTTAATCTGTCAACCATAATATTTTCTGCATGATGGTTAATATCAACTAATAATAAATGATGATCAATTGCTGCTTTGGCTTGATGATATTTTGTATCACCTGTTAAATAAGCGTCAGCCTTTCCATAAAATTGATCCATGAAGCCTGCTCCACTACCCCCGCATACAGCGACCTTCTTAACTATGTCTACTTTTCCAGCATATTTAAAATGATCCAAATGATATACCTGTTGTACATAATCAAGAAATGCATCCATAGTCATTGGTGTATTGAGTGTTGCTATTTGACTTATACCTGTTTGGTCACCAACTTGTAAATCATGAACTCCTAATTCTTCAATTAGCCACTTATTCATTGAAACATTGTCCAATGCAGTATGAGAACTATAAACAATTATATGATTCTCAATTGCTGTATAAATGAATTGACCCATAATTGAATCTTTATCAATATTTTTTATAGGGTCTAATAAAAAAGGATGATGAGTAATAAGCATTTGACAATTATTTGAAATGGCTTCTTTTAAACTTGGTAAATCTGCATTTAAAGAAATCATTATTTTTGTAACATCTTGATGAACATCACCAATTTGTAAGCCGCATTTATCCCAATCCTCTTGTAATGATAGTGGGTAATAACGTTCTATAATTTCAATAATGTTTTTAGCTTCCACTTATTTCACCTTCTATCATAGTTATCAGATGCATAATTTCATGATAACGTGGATGTTGTTCTTCTAAGGAATTTAATATTCCCTTTTGAATTTCTAATTGTCTATGCCATTTTTCATAAAATAATCCATTTTTATTTTTCCTTAAACAGGGCCCAAAGTAAAAATCTTCTTCTTGATAAGCAATCATATCATCTGTCTTTTCACAAACAATAATTTCATAAATATGTTGCGCATCCTTAACAATACTTTCATCTATAATTTTCATATTTTGTTTATATAAATACTCTCTTAATATTTCTAAACCTATATTGGCCTGTAAAATAAATCGATGATGAGCTAAGAATTCTCTGTGTTCGTCTAATATATCAATGGTGAGTTTTCCTCCCATTCCACAAATACTGATCATATCAACATCTTTATCAAGAATAGGATTCATACCACTTCCAAGAAGTGGTATGACTTGTTTTTCTAAATGATATAATTGAATTGTTTCAATAGATGCGTTAATAGGTCCACTTGCTATATCACATGCATATGCCTTATCAATAATATTTTCGTTAACCAAATAACATGGCAAATAAGCATGATCAGTTCCTATATCGGCAAGTATTTCCCCTTGTTTATATTTTACAATTAAATCTGCAATAGCTTGTAGTCTTTTTGATAGTTTCATATTAACGATCTAAGAAATCTTTTAAACGTTTTGAACGTGAAGGGTGTTTCAATTTTCGTAAAGCTTTGGCTTCAATTTGACGAATACGTTCACGTGTTACGTTAAATTCTTTTCCTACTTCCTCAAGAGTTCTTGTACGTCCATCATCTAATCCAAATCGTAAACGCAATACTTTTTCTTCACGATCTGTTAATTCTAATAAGACTTCATTTAATTCATCCTTTAATAATTCATTAGCAGCATAATCATCAGGTGACATAGCCCCTTCATCTTCAATAAAATCACCTAAATGAGAATCATCTTCTTCACCAATAGGTGTTTCTAAAGAAACAGGTTCTAATGAAATTTTTTGAATTTCACGAACTTTATCAGGTGTCATACCATCCATCTTTTCAGCTATTTCTTCAGCAAGTGGTTCTCTTCCTAACTCTTGGATAAGTTGTCGTTGCACTCGTGTTAACTTATTAATTGTTTCAACCATATGGACTGGAATACGAATAGTTCTCGCCTGATCAGCAATGGCACGTGTAATCGCTTGTCTAATCCACCAAGTTGCATATGTAGAGAATTTAAAACCTTTTGTGTAATCAAATTTTTCTACTGCTTTAATAAGCCCCATATTACCTTCTTGAATCAAGTCTAAGAATAACATTCCTCTTCCAACATATCGTTTTGCAATTGAAACAACAAGACGCAAGTTCGCTGCCGCAAGTTTTTTCTTTGCTTCTTCATCACCTTCAAGAATTCTTTTAGCCAAATCTATTTCTTCATCGTGACTAAGCAATTCAACACGACCAATTTCCTTCAAATACATTTTAACAGGATCATTGATTTTAACATTGCTTCCTAATTGATTTTCATCATCATCATCATTATGAGTATACATATTTGCTGTATCCCCAGTCATCATGTCAAAATCACCAACGAAATCTAAATCAGGAACATCTTCACCTAATTCATCATCTAATCCCTCAAGAGCTCCTAAATCTTCTAATCCTTCAAGATCATCTAAATCAGTTCCAACACCTTTTAACAGTTCCTCATCATCTAATTCTAAAGCATCTAATCCATCTTCAATAACAATTCCACTGTCTGTAATAAATTGCAATAATTCCTCAGCAGATTCATCATCTAAATCATACTTTGTTAAAAAAGCATCTAAATCATCTTGTGATAATGTACCACCTAATGCATCAGCAGTTTCTTTAATTAAATTCTTAAGATCCTCAAACGTTACTGGTGCTGCCTTTTTCTTTGTTTCTTTTTTCATATAGACTCCTTTTCATTCTCTAATTTCACTATTTCACTTAAAATCTGAGCCTTTTGACTCGGATCCAAACTATAATTAAATTGTTCTAATAATTGCTCTTTCTTCATTTTTCGTGCATTTGCCGCAATTGTCTTAATATAATCATCTATTGCCTTTTCCTCATAATTTAAAGGCAATGCTGATTGTGATATTTCTATAACAGTTTGTATCAATTGTTCTTTTTGTATACTATTGATTAAATCAGCAACTTCTAAATGACTATGATTGCGATAATAGTCAACAATATAAGAGGCAATGACACGATATGAATCATTATACATAAATCCAGCTTTTGCCTCATACTTTAAAGCAACATCTTTACTATTTAACATATAAAATAATAAATCATGTTCAGCTTTACGATATTTATCAATAATTTGAATTGTTTTTTTTATTTCCCTATGAACAGTTTCCTCGATACGTTGTGGTTTCATTCCAACAACTCTTTGCTGAATAATTTCATATGAGAAACCAGATTTCTTTGATAAAATATGAATATAATAATCCCGATCAATGTCATCTGTTATTTGTGTGATTTCATAACACATTTTTTCTAAATACTGTTTGCGGTCATCATAATTGAGTGGATCAACAAGCTGGTATTCAAAATCCATTTGAAATTCAATAGGTTTTACTGTTTTACGTAAGACTTCTTCTAAGCCTTCTTGTCCATGCATCTGATATATTTCATCTGGATCTTTACCATCTGGCAAGATAATAATTTGTACTTTAAACCCAGCCTCTTCTAATTCACGAGCAGCTTTACTCATAGCTGCCTGTCCGGCTTGATCACCATCAAGACATAAATGAATTGTATTTGTTAAACGGCGTAAAGCTTGAATATGGCCTTTTGTTAAAGCAGTTCCCATAATCGCCAGTGTATTTTCAATACCTGCTTTATACATTGCAATAACATCCATAAAACCTTCTAATAAATAAACAAACCCAGCCTGTTTAACGGCTTCTCGACACTGATGATAATGGTATAAAGTTTGGCCTTTGATAAAAATATCTGACTCTGGTGAGTTCATATACTTAGCATCTGTTTGTGTAGGTTTATAAATACGCCCACTAAACCCAATAACTTGTCCTTGCTGGTTAAAAAGCGGAAACATTATACGATCATTAAACCTATCAAAATTCTTTTGTGATTCAATCACTAATCCCGACTTGACCATATCAATTTCCTGAAAACCTAACTTTTCAAACGACTGATGTAAAACAGGTTCAAGAGGAGCATAACCAATTTGAAACTCTTTAATAAGCTCATCTGTGAACTGTCGATTCAATAAATATGTTTTTGCTTCTAAGCCTAGTTTTGTATTTAGATAATAACTATAAATTTTCTGTGCTTCTTGGTGCATTTGATAAAGTGCGACATGTTCTTGATGAATTGGTCTTTTCTCAACATCTAGCTGATAATCACTTAAATCAATTTGACCTATTTCAGCAACCTTTTTGACTGCTTCAATGTATGATATCTTTAAATACTCTTGTAAGAATGTAAAAACATTCCCACCAGTATGACAAACAAAACACATAAATATCTGTTTATCAGGTGATACTGACATTGAAGGATGTGTATCATCATGAAAAGGACATACAGCCATGTAATTTCTTCCCTTTTTCTCTAAGGCAAGATATTGTCCTATCACATCAACGATATCAACACTTTGTCTTATTTCATTGATTTTCTCTTGTGACAGACGTGCCATAAATGTCCTCCTTTATTTAAAATTTAATTTTTTCAGCAATATAACTCTTCAGTTCATCAATTGGTAAACGAATCTGTTCCATACTGTCTCTATCTCTTAATGTTACTGTTTGATCAGTTTCACTATCAAAATCAATAGTAATACAGAATGGTGTTCCAATGGCATCTTGACGACGATATCTTTTACCAATTTGTCCAGCAACATCAAATTCAACATTAAAATCTTGTGCTAACATCGAATAAACTTCCATTGCTTTGTCACTTTGTTTCTTAGTCAGTGGCAAAATAGCCGCCTTAATTGGTGCAACTGCAGGATGTAAATGCATCACAATTCGTGTATCATTTTCTAATTGTTCTTCATCATATGCATCAGCAAATACTGATAAAAATAAACGATCAGCTCCTACAGAAGGTTCAATAACATATGGTATATATTTTTGATTTGTTTCTGGATCTAAATATTCCAAATTCTTTTTAGAGAATTCTTGATGTCTTGATAAGTCATAATCAGTTCTATCAGCAACTCCCCATAACTCACCCCACCCAAGTGGTGCTGGATAAAGATATTCAATATCACTTGTTGCTTTAGAATAGAAAGATAATTCTTCTTGCTCATGATCTCTGAATCTTAAATTTTCTGAAGTTAAACCCAAATCTTTTAAGAATTGCATACAACCATCTTTCCAATAATGGAACCAATCTAAATCTGTATCTGGTTTACAGAAGAATTCTAATTCCATCTGTTCAAATTCTCTTGTTCTAAAGATAAAATTACCAGGTGTAATTTCATTTCTAAATGACTTACCTATTTGACCTATTCCAAATGGAACTTTCTTACGTGATGTTCTTTGTATATTTTTAAAATTAACAAAGATTCCTTGAGCAGTCTCCGGACGCAAATAAACAACATTTTTTGCATCTTTAACAACTCCCATATATGTTTTAAACATCAATTCAAATTCACGAATATCTGTAAAATCTTCACTTCCACAATCAGGACACTTAATATGATGGTCTCTAATATATTCCATCATTTTTTCTGGCTCCCAACCATCGCTGTGAACATCTGGATCATATCCTTCAATTAACTTATCTGCACGATGTCTTGTTTTACAGTTCTTACAATCAATTAATGGATCACTAAATCCACCAACATGTCCACTTGCTTCCCAAACACGAGGATTCATAAATATAGCAGAATCCAATCCAACATTATATGGTGATTCTTGAATAAATCTTTTCCACCATAACTTCTTAATATTATTTTTCATTTCCACACCTAAAGGACCATAATCCCAAGTGTTTGCTAAACCATCATAAATTTCAGAACCCTGATAAACAAATCCTGAATTCTTTGCATGAGCAACTAGCTTTTCCATATCTTTATTTGCCATATTTATACCCCTTTTCACTTATTTTATACACTTATATAAAGTACGAAAGACTCGGCATACCTTACCAAGTCATAATTATCCTTATCTTATGTGCTAATGCCATAGTTATACCCTTATAGTGGTTATTTGTCAACCAACCATAAGGGTGCACTACAAATACGTTCTTTCATTCAACCAATTTAATATGTGAAGGTAGACTTCTTTCTTACTTTTTTCAAATAATATAGCATGTCTCATCCCTTCAAATACATCAACAGTCACATCTCGTAACTGTATTTTTTTATATTTCTCTAACAATACTTTCATCTTTCTACACATTGGGTCTAATTCACCATATCCAATATATACTGATAAATAATCTGGAATTTTAGCAATGGATTCATCACTATTGACCTCTTGCATAACACTCACAATATCACGATATCCTTGAACAGTATAAGAAAAATGTGTCATAGGATCACTTAAAAATTTCTTGATTTCATCTTCATCACTTGTTAGCCAATCAACATCACTGCTGCTTTGATGGACTTTCCGATTCTTAGATTCATGATACGATTTAAAATAATGAGTTGCCTTATATAACGGTCCACGCCAGGCTCTCAATAACTTTAAATACCCCTTTTTCAAATAACTATGTTCAACAACCGGTGGCGTTCCTAATAAAATCATACCTTCTATAAAATCACCATACTCTGTTGCATATTTACGTATCAAGACAGAACCCAAATCTACTCCCAACATAAAGTATGGAACATCTGGATATGTGCGACGAATTATATTTTGTAGGCGATGCATATCTTTAACAAGATTTTGTGGACCATTTTCAGTACCAAAAAAACCTTGTTCAAAATCAATCAGTGATTTTCCATGACCAGCAAAATCACTTACCACGACAACAAATCCCTGATTCAAAAGAAAAGATGCAAAATGATCATAACGATCTGCATGTTCACCAATACCATGATGAATTTGAACAATTCCCTTAATTCTCAAAACCACTTTAGGCTCATAAACATGATAACGTACATGTGTATGCATACTAGACGTATACGTTTTTGTATATTTCATGATCACGACCTCCTCTTTGGTGGACGGAATTGTCCTTTTGGTTTAATTAAAGATTTTTTATCAAAGCCTATTAAATCCTGACGTTTGGCAGTCATAAGTGCTTCATAAACAAGATGATAGTTTTTAGGATTGCGATACTGCATTAGAGCTCTTTGCATCGCTTTTTCCTGTGGGGTTTTTGCAACATACACCAAACTCATATCACGTGGATCTATACCAGTATAGTACATTGCTGTTGAAAGTGTTCCTGGTGTGGGATAAAAATCTTGAACTTGTTCAGGAGTATGATGAATATCTCTTAAATACTCAGCCAACTCAATTGCACTATTTAAATCACTACCAGGATGTGAGGACATAAGATAAGGAACAAGATATTGTTTTTTACCCATTTCCTTATTTAGATGTTCATATTTATCCACAAATTTCTCATATAGTTGTCTTCGTGGTTTTCCCATCTTATCTAAAACTTGATCGCTAATATGTTCAGGTGCCACTTTTAATTGTCCACTAATATGATTTTTTACAAGCTCCTTAAAAAAAGTATCATCTTTATCATACATCAAATAATCATATCTAATACCCGAACGAACAAAGACTTTTTTAACTCCATCTAAATTTCTTAATTTTTTCAGTAATGACAAGTAATCACTATGATCAATTTTTAAATTCTGACATGCTTTAGGCCATAAACACTGTTTCGTCGGACAAGCTCCATGTTCTGCTTGTTTTTCACAACTTGGAGATCTGAAATTAGCAGTCGGTCCACCAACATCATGGATATAGCCTTTAAAATCAGGATCTTGAATCATTGTTTTTGCTTCTTGTACAAGTGATTCATGTGAACGTGTTTGAATAATTCTGCCTTGATGAAAATTCAAGGCACAAAAATTACATGCACCAAAACATCCACGATTACTAATCAAAGAAAAACGAACTTCTTCAATTGCAGGTATATAATCGTACATTGGATGATATGTTCTTTGATAAGGTAAAGCATATGTATCATCAAATTCTATTTGAGTTAAAGGATGATTAGGTCTGTTTTGTACAATGTAAAAACCTTCATATGGTTCTACTAACGTTTTTGCATTAAAATGATCTGTATGGCGATATTGAATACCAAATGATTTTGCATAAGTCACTTTATCTGATGATACATCTTCAAAAGATGGTAACATAATATATCCTTCTGGAAGCAATGATAAATCTTTGATTTTAAAAACTGTCCCATCTAGATATGTTAAATATTGTGCATCAATACCTGCATCCAAAGCCTCCGCAATTTCTACAATACTATTTTCTCCCATTCCGTACATTAATAAATCAGCATTTGCATCTACCAAAATTGATTTACGCACTTTATCATCCCAATAATCATAATGTGAAAGACGCCTTAAACTTGCTTCAATACCACCAATAAGAATTGTTGCATCTTTATAGGCTTCACGTACTTTTTGACTATATACAATAACTGCTCGATCTGGTCGATGACCGGCTTCACCATTGGGCGAGTAACTATCTTTTTTTCTACGCTTTTTAGAAACGCTATAATGATTAACCATTGAATCAATATTTCCACTTGAGATTAAAAAACCAAGTCGTGGTTTTCCAAAACGTTTAAAATCTTCCAAACTATGCCAATCTGGCTGTGCCAAAAAACACACTTTAAAACCTCGACTTTCAAGTGTCCTTGTAATAATTGCTGCACCAAAAGAAGGATGATCCACATAAGCATCTCCACTTATATAAACAAAGTCAGGCTGTTCCCATCCTCTTGCTAACATTTCCTCTTTTGTTGTTGGTAAAAAGTCACTCATAACATCTCTCCCTTATATATGCAATCATTATACACCAAACTTCTCTTAAGCAAAATAAAATTGTGCAGAAATCTACACAATTTGTTGAATAAACGCAGATGTCTTTAAAGAAACACCTGTATATTCCTCAATATAACCATTCATATAAGGAATAAGCTCTTTTAAAATATTTTCTTCTATATGAATATGATCTATATATTGAATAGGAATTTTATGGATATGTCGAAAAGCTTTCAAAACATTAATATCACAAGGTTGAAGATTCCCTCGATGATTTTGGCATACAAATCCACCATCTCTCAGTGATATCGCTGTAACTTTTGACGAGCCACAAACAACACAGCCTTCAACATCAATCGAAACACCATTATGATTTAAAACAAAAACATTAAATAATAGATAAACCAAAAGAGGTGAATAGCCATGATCTAAAGCTTTTAGCGAATGATATAAAATATCATATTCATCTTGATTGGGATTATTATCTTCAAGATAACGATAAAAATACTCTAAAACATAATTAGCAACAATTTCACTATCTAAGTTTTCTTTAATATGACGCAAATAATCAACTGGAGTTGCTTTCATCAAAGAACTTAATCCCTTCTTTAAATTTATGCTCATTTCACTTATCATCATCTCTTGGCATGCTCTTGCATTCTTACTCGTTATTTTCCGAATTCCTCTAGCAATAATACCAATCTTGCCATATTCTTTGGTATATATATGTAAAATCATATCATTTTCTTTATAAACAGTTTTTTTTAAAATAATTCCTTCAACAACTTCTTCATTAGTAGTCATTTTCATCGTATCCAAACTCCTTGAGATACTTTTGTTTATTACGCCAATTTTTTTCCACTTTCACAAACAATTCCAATTCGACTGGAACTTGTAAAAAGCGTTTCATCTCTTTACGAGCATTTTGCCTGACTTTTTTAATAAGACTCCCTTGTTTGCCAATAATAATTGCTTTTTGACTCTGTCTATCTACAATAATAGCAGCCATAATATGAACACCTTGCTCATCTTCAATCATTCTCTCGATAACAATAGCGACACTATGTGGGACCTCTTCATGTGTAAAATAAAGAATCTTTTCCCTAATAAATTCAGCCATAATAAATCTTTCAGGATGATCAGTTAAATGATCTTTAGGATAATACATAACCCCTTCTTGTAAATCATTTTTTATTGTATTCATAAGATCATCTATATTATCGCCATTCAATGCACTAATAGGTATGATTTCCTTGAAATCAAACAATCCTTTCCATTCATTCAATTTTTCAATCAATTGTTCCTTAGACAATAAATCAATTTTATTAAGAATTAAATAAACTGGTCCATCAGCTTCCTTAAGTCTTTCAACAATAAAACGATCACCTTTTCCAATCTTCTCATCAGCAGGAGCTAAAAACAAAACCAAATCAACACCATAAATACTATTAAGTGCATTGGTATTCATAAATGAACCAAGACCATCCTGAGGTTTATGAATACCTGGTGTATCCATAAAAATAATCTGAGCATCTTCATCCGTATATATTCCTTGAATCGTATTACGAGTTGTTTGAGCTGTTGATGAAGTAATTGCTAATTTGGTTTTTAAAATATGATTAAGCAATGTTGATTTACCGACATTTGGTCTTCCAACTATACTTACAAATCCAGATTTAAATGTCATAAACTTTCTCCTATAAAAGCACGTGGCAATAATTCTTGTATATTTGTGACTTCATAATAATCTTTACACCCTAAAACAATAGGGGTATATGGATCTAACAATTCAGCCAAAACCTGACGACATGCTCCACATGGTGAAATCAATGGTGAACAATCTCCAACAATTGCCAACGCTTCAATGTCTGACTTGCGATATCCTTGACAATAAGCTTGAAAAACAGCATTTCTTTCAGCACACATTGTAGATCCATATGCAGCATTTTCAATATTTGTGCCATGTATTATTGTACCATCTGTTAAAAGAAGGGATGCTCCAACTTTAAATGATGAATAAGGAGCATAGGCATTTTCACTTGCTATAAAAGCTTCATCAACTAATTTTTGATAATCCATAGTCTACCCTCTTTCTATTCCTAATTGATTTAATATTTCTTTTTGTAACGTAAACATCTCTTTTTCATCTTCTTCATTCATATGATCATATCCCAACAGATGCAATAGACCATGCGTGAATAAAAAACACATCTCACGCTTTAAAGTATGCTGATATTCTTCTGCTTGAATACAAGCATGATGATAAGAAATAAAAATATCTCCTAAACTTCGTGGCATTCCTGCCACATAAAACTGATCATTATCTTCTAATGCAAAGCTGATAACATCAGTAGAACGATCAATATTTCTATATTCCTTATTTATCTGATGAATTCGTTCATCATCAACAATAATACATGATAATTCCACATCATCTTCTATTTTTAAATATTGAAGTGCTGCTTCTACAATTTTTATAAATTGTTGTTCATAATTATCCTTACTCAATTTCAATTCATCTTCATATACAAAATCAATAGCCATTATATCACCTTTCATTTCTTAATCTTCCTTCTTCAATTATAGCACAAGCAACATTCTTGTTCACTAATTTTGTTTGATGATTAACCATAACATAAATCTTTCCTTCATCATTCTTGAATAAGAACCTCATCACTTTACTTGCTAATTTTGCATCCATATGTGAAAATGCTTCATCTAAAATGAGAATATCAAATTCTTGACATAAAAGTCTAATTAAAGAAACAATCTGTCTTTGCCCAAGTGACAGTGGTGCACCATCTTCACTTAAGACTATATGAAACATATTGAAAAGAGCTTCCTGTCCAAACGATTTTAAGTAATAACGTATCTTCTTTTCATCATGACATAAAAAATTTTCCAACAAAGTTAAATGTAAAAATGATGGTGTCTCATGAGCATAACCTATATGTTGATATAAAGAAGATAATTGAATAGTCCTTAACTCCTGATCATTAATATAGATATCTCCAGAATAATGAAGATCATATCCCATAAAAAGTCTTAACAACGTTGATTTACCAGATCCTGTCTTTCCCTTTAATAAAAGGTGTTGGTGAATTGTTAAATCAATATGTTCAAATAAAGGTACTTGATATCCATAGGCATAACTGACATTATCCAGAGTAATTGATGTAATTTTCTCCTTTATAGGTTCTTGTGGTAGTTGTGGTTCTATTTCAAATACTTTATATTTTTCATAAACAATCTTCATTTGTTTATATTGACTGACAAGATTGACAATGTTCATCACAGGTTGAATACAATAAGAAACCAACATATAAAACATCATTAACTGTCCTATCGTTAAATGAGATCTTTGATAATGATAAAATCCTAAAATCATAATAACACCATAGAAAATATAAATAAAGTATTGAATAAAACTTTGGAGTTGATTCATAAATAGAGCCTGTTTTTCTTTTAACATAGCTTCATCTAAGTAGATATGATAACTTCTTTCCCGTTGTTGCTGTAACAATGAAAAACGTTTAATTAAAAATTGATTTTCAATTAATTCTAGAAGATGATGCTGAAAAACAAAATGTGCTTCAAGATAATTTTTATGGATATCCTGTAAAGCCTGTAAACGATAATAGGCCATAAACATAATACATAAAAACATAATTACAACCAGAAATGTCATTGATATATTTATAAACATCATTCCAATCATAAAAACAACAAAAGACAAAGCATCTAAGAACAATCTCTCATAGCACTCTAAACTCATTTCACTTAAATCAAAGAGACTTAATAATTGACTTTGAATATACCCTTTATCTTGATAAAAGAAACTATGAGTTAATTGCAGCATTCGCATAGAGGAATCAAAAACATATTCTTCATCAACTGCTTTTCTTAAAGAGATAAAAGCTTTGGTTTTGATTCTTTCCATTCTTGTTTTGATGATTTCTATACAGCTATAAGCAATGCAGAGTACAACCATATAAAAAAATTGAGTATTGATATGAATATCATCAATAATAAACTGAAAAAAGTAACTACTCAAGTATCCTAGTAAAGAAATCCATAACCCTTTCAAAATAAGATCAATCATATGTTTTTGATATGATTGAAAAGTCTGATATAAAAAAGAAAAGTAAGATTGATAAGATAATTCAGGAACACGACCAACATGTGTTATCGCTATAACATGCATGGCATAATGTTCAGACATCTCTTCTTGATAAATAGAAATGAGCCCTCTAGCTGGATCACCAATAATATACTCATCATCATTTCTTTCATATAAGACAACAAAATGACCAATATCATTATAAGCCATATAAAGAATACATGGATATTGAATATTTTTATGAATATCATCTAATGTTGCCTGATAAGCCTTAGCTTCAATTTGATAAGTCTTTAAACACTCAATAATTCCTAAAATAGAGATACCATTTTGATTTAATCTTGCTTTCTGCTTAATTTTTTTCATTTCATCCTGATAACCATAAAATTTCAAAATCATAGAAATACAATAAGCACCACAAGCCTTTTCTTCATCTTGCAAATCAATTGGATATTTTCGCATATAAAAACCCCCTTACTTCTATATTCAATAAAAATAAGGGATTTTTCTTTTTTTATTTTGATTTTTTTAAAATATTTTTTAATTTACCAATAAATTCATCAACATGTTCTTCAGTAATAACAAATGGTGGCAACATTCTTATGACATTAGTTCCAGCAGTCACAACAATAACGCCCTCAGTTAAGAGTTCTTTGACATACGGTCTGGCATCATCTTTTAATACCAATCCTTGCATTAATCCCAATCCTCTGCGACTTTCTACAATATCAAACTCTCTAATAAGTTCATCCAGCTTTTCAGTCAAATATTTAGAAATCTCTTGAACATGTTTGAGCATATCTTCTCTTTCAATGATTTCAAAAACTGTTTTCACAGCAGCACATACAAATGGATTTCCACCATATGTACTCCCATGATCGCCTGGTTCCATAGCTTTTGCATATTTTTCATTTGCTACAAATGCGCCAACAGGTACACCACATCCTATCCCCTTGGCTAAACAAACAATATCAGGTAAGATATTGTATTGAAAATAAGTCATAATTGTTCCTGTTCTCCCCATTCCACATTGAACTTCATCTAAAATCAAGCAAATATCATGTTCATCACACAACTGTCTTAATCCAGTCATAAAGTCCTGATGACATAAATTTAATCCGCCTTCACCTTGTAATGGTTCTACAATAATAGCCGCAGTTCTTTCATTGATTAATGCCTCAACACTCTTTAAATCATTTAATGTTGCATAATGAACACCTTCAATAAGTGGTCCAAATGCCTCCTGATAGTGAGGATTTCCAGTTAATTTGACTGAACCTGTTGAACGGCCATGAAATGAATGGTGAAAAGAAATAATTTCACTATTCGCTTTTCCATGTTTCATATAGTAATATTTTCTCGCTAACTTTAAAGCTCCTTCTGTTGCTTCAGCACCAGAATTACAGAAAAAGACTCCATCCAATTGTGTTGCTTTTTTAACAGTTTCAGCAGCTTCAATTGAAACAGGTGTATAAAAGTAATTAGATACATGCATCAATGTTTCTATTTGTTTTTGCAGAGCATTAATATATGGTTTATAGCCATGACCAAATGAATTCACACCAATTCCAGAATAAAAATCTAAATATTGTTTTTTATTCGTATCATAAAGATAAACACCTTCTCCTCTTTCTAAAACAACATCATATCTACCATATGCTTTTAAAAATGCTTTTTCCCCTCGTAAATAACTATCCATATTTATTCCCCTTTCAAATTCATAACAATTTTTTCATATAAATCTATTGCTTTTTCTAAAACTTCCTCATGAAAATTAAATGTTTCTGTATGCAACCCACTTTGATATTCTTGACATTTTGTCCCCAAGAAAAAGAATATACCAGGAATTGCTTTTTGATAGAATGAAAAATCTTCTGCTAACATTAATGGTTCTTTTAACTCAATATATATATCTTCATCTACAATATTTCTAAAAACTTTATACAAATGATCATCATTAAGTACTGGTGGATACAATGGTGGACAACTCCATTCAATTGAACAGCCATAAGCCATTTCTAAACTTTTATGAATAGAATCGATGTCTTGAGTCACTTTTATAAATAAGTTCTCATCATAACAACGCAATGTTCCATGCATTGTTGTTAAACTGGCAACACTATTTCGTGCTGATCCTCCATTTATTTGACCAATATTAATGACAGCTGGTGAGAATGGAGAAATACGTCTTGAAATAATTGTTTGATACTGTTGTAATGCTTGATTTGCAATCATGATACTATCAATACTCTCTTGAGGCAAACCAGCATGAGCACCTTTTCCATATATCTTTACATCCAATTCTCCACACATTGCCATTAGCGGACCTTTCTTACAAGCAATCACGCCTTCTTCAATGAATGGCATTAAATGCATACCAAAAATAGCCTTAACATTATATTTTTCAAAAACACCTGACTCTACAACTTGCGCGGCAGCTCCTGGCGATTCTTCTGCGGGTTGAAATACCAATAAGACATTGCATGATAATGAACTATGGTTTTCTTTTAAACGCCTTGCAAATCCTAGTAAAGCACTCATATGTCCATCATGTCCACAAGCATGCATCATCCCAGGAATTTTAGAAGCAAAGTCTATATGATTTTTTTCTTGAATTGCCAAAGCATCAATATCACTACGAAAAGCTATTGTTGTGGATTGATGATAATCAATATAAACAATTGTTCCAGTTTCTACAACTGCTTCCCATTGATAACCCATTTTTTCTAATTCACGACGAATATAGGTGGCAGTTTGAAATTCCTGTAATCCTAGTTCAGGTATCTGATGTAAATCTCTTCTCCATTTTTTGAGTTGTTCCATATGTATCACCTTAGATTTTTCTTAAATCATCTATTAATTGTGTTTTTTCTTTTGTCTCTTTTGTTTTTTCTGCTTTAATCACTCTAGCCGGATTCCCAGCAACCACTGCACCAGCAGGAACATCATTCAAAACAATACTTCCTGCTCCTACAACTGCACCTTTGCCAATACGGACCCCTTCTACAACAACTGCATTTGCTCCAATAAGAACATCATCTTCTAAAATAACTGGAGATGCACTCGGTGGTTCAATAACACCAGCTAAGACTGCTCCTGCTCCTACGTGGCATCGTTTTCCAACTTCCACACGACCACCTAAAACAGCTCCCATGTCAATCATCGTTGATTCACCAATTTTAACACCTATATTAAGAATTGCTCCCATCATTATAACAGCATTATTCTCAATTGTCACATGATCCCTAATTATTGCTCCTGGCTCTATACGCGCATTAATATGTGTTATATCAAGCATTGGAATGGCACTATTTCTACGATCATGTTCCCAATATGTATCTTGTATTCTCGCTTTATTTTTTTCTAAATATATTTGGATAGGTTCTATATCACCAATAAGAATAAGACTAGAACCATCTCCAAAGATATGAAATTCATCACTTTCTGGTAAATTTTTCCCTTTCACATAAACTTTAACGGGTGTATGCTTTTTAGCATTTCCAATATATTGAATGATTTCTTCTGCTGTATTATACATTAAATACCTCCTCTTGAATAATTCCTTCAAAAACTGTTGTGGCCGGTCCACTCATCCAAATCTCTCCATTTTCATAACTAATATCAAGAATCCCACCTAAGAGTTCAACTTGAACATGGTTATCACACAAACCATTTATATAACTTGCATACATCACAGCACAAGCTCCTGTCCCACAAGCCATTGTTTCACCACTACCTCTTTCCCAAACACGCATCTTAAGATATTGACGATTAACAACCTCAACAAATTCAGTATTAACCGATTCAGGGAAAAGTATGTGTTTTTCAAATTTTATTCCAAGTTCTTGGATATTAAAATCTAAATGATTCATATATATTACTGTATGTGGATTTCCCATTGATAAAGATGTGAGATAATATACTTGACCATCTACTTCAATTGGTTCATTGATCATTTCTTCCTTATCAAATAGACAAGGAATTTCTTTTGATTTTAAGATAGGCTGACCCATATTGACTCTGACATATTGAACCTTATTATTGTCAATTATTAACCATACTTTCTTAATACCACCCAATGTCTCTATCTCCAAATAAGTTTTCTTGGTTAATTGATGGTCATAAACGAATTTAGCAAAACAACGAATACCATTACCACACATTTTTCCTTCACTACCATCTAAATTAAACATTCGCATCTTAAAATCACAGATTTCTGATTCTTGTATAACAATAACACCATCACTTCCAATACCAAAATGACGATCACTTATCTTTGTAATAAAATGAGGGTTCATAGGAACATCCTGATGAATGCCATCAATATAAATATAATCATTTCCTATTCCTTCCATTTTTGTGAATTTAAGCATAGTATCACCTCATCTTTATTTGATATATTAACATTTTTTTATTACGATGAAAAGACTTTTTTAAACAGTTTGCATAACATAATAAGAAAGGTGACTTTATGAAATATATGTTCAAGAGAATAAATCAACTATTCTCTATTCTCCTTATTACACTTGTTTTTATGATTTTACACTATCATTTATATTAACAAAAAACGGTTAAGAATTCTTAACCGTTATTTCTTTAAAGTAAAACCACAATTTGGACAAGTTTCTTCACTTCCAACTGGTGTTCCACAATTTGGACAATATGCTTTTGGTTCAGTTACAACTTCTACTTTTTCTTCATTAACAACTTCAGTAGGTGCTTCTATCTTTTCTTCAACATCTGATTCTACTACTGGTGCTTCTGTAACCACTTTTTCTTCAGTGGCTTTAGAAATTGGTGACCCATCATAAACCTCTTCATGATTTTCTTTCTTTTTCTTCATTAACATAAATGCAACAACTCCAGCAATTGCTGCAACACCTACAATAATGAAAATCATGCTCATATCCATTCCACCACCTGATAATTCAGATGATACAATAATATCATTAGATTTGCCAGTTGCCATCATATCTAATAAATCAACAGTTACAGTATTTCCATCTACAGTTCCAACATTTGATGTTGCTTTTCCTGGCATTTTAATAACAACATTCATTTCCATTCCTAATTTCTTCATTTGTTCAACTGAATATCCATATGAAGTTAATTGACTCATATCCATTTGATCACTAAAATCATCCATAGGTAAAGTTAATTCAATTCCATCTTTACCATTAACTTCTTTATCAATAATTCTAACAGATGCATCAGCAGATGCTGTTCCTTGTACAGAAACACCAACCCATTTAGAACCATCTATTGTTTTTTCAATTGGAGTTGTCTTGGCATCCTCCATACCTTCAGAAGATTTAATTTGATCTTCCATTTGTTTAACATAATCATCAGCAGACATTCCAGCACTTTTAAACATTGATTCCTCAGCTAAGATTTCCATACCCATTGCCATTGTCTTATCAGCTTTAACTTCAACATTAATGCTGAGTTTCATACACCCAGTCAGAACAAATACCATTAAAGCCATAGTTAATACTTTTAATATTTTTTTCATTGTATTTCCCCTCTCAAATATTTATATACATATTTTAACATAATTTGACACGATTTGGGAAATATTTTCTCATTTGGATAAAATAACCAGCATTCTTATTGTTATATTATCTCATTGCGATATAATAGAGATAAGGATGGTGATGATAATGAAAAGAATAGATAATGTTGATATCAAAGTTCTTAATGGTGAAATGGATGATCGAGAAATCAAGAATTATATTCAATATGTAAAAGAAAAATATAAAGATGAAACTTTAGTCAGTCTCACACTAACAATAGATGGTGATTATGTTGATATGAATTATCATCTCAAACCACAGCCAATTGAAAGAATTCGTAGAATTACTGGATATTTAGTAGGAACATTAGAGCGTTTTAATGATGCAAAAGCAGCAGAAGAAAGAGACCGTGTGAAACATCATTTCTAAGAATTATAGGAAAGACAATCCTATAGTTTTTTTGTTTCTACAACTTTTTTAAAAAATAACTTTACAAAATGTTTGAAATCTTATATAATCATATTTGCCTAATTGAGGTAGATATGGCGGTCGTGGTGAAGTGGTTAACACACCAGATTGTGGCTCTGGCATTCGTGGGTTCGATTCCCATCGACCGCCCCATATAACTAACAAAACCCTTGTATATCAAGGGTTTTTCTATATATTCAAAAATAAATCCACCAAAAAAATATGAAAAGCCTCAAATATCATTACATTATCTTGCAGAGTTAAGTGCTAACAATTATACAATAGTCATCAATCCTAATGTTCCTGATCCATTTAGAAATAAGATAATGACATTTGATGGGTACGCATATAAAAAACGCTCCAGAAATACTTTTACAGTTGTCGATTCATGGTCGCATATAAAAAATGAACATTGGAAAATGTTCAGAAAGCAGTATACTTTACCATTAAATAGAGATTCGTGGGCTGAAATTTTTATTAATGAACCTATGTATTTTGCTATATGTAGAGTACAACAAAGTGGTTTTAATAACATAAAAGAATTTGTTATTACATATAATGAAAATGATTTGGATATAAATTTTATAAAAGGGTTTACACCTATAAAAATGGGATTTTCTATCAAATTTATAAGTAAAAAAAATGTATGAACTAATAATTAGGTTCTTTCTTACTTTAGGATGTAAATAAAAAGGGAAGAATTAATTTCATTGATAAATTCAATGATTTTAAAACTTCCTTGTTTTCATTTACCCAATATCGAGTAAGAACCTAATAATTAGTTCATACATTTTTTGATTTAAGATAAGACTCCAGTAGCACTGCAAGTTAATGTTGCAGTCTCATTTCTTGTTTCTACAACAAAACCAAACATATATCTTTTTGCTGTTGCATATCCAATAGCTATATTTCCGGATTTAGATGCTGATTTAGACATGATTTTCCATGCACTATCTGTAACAGAAGTAGTAACACTAGAAGAAGTACATGTAGAACTGCTTCCAGTATATGTGAAAGTGCCACTCACTTTTATTGAAAATAATATATTACCCGAATTTTTAAAATTTAATGTTTTTGAACCACTTTTAGTTTGTGTAGAAAATAATGAGATATTTTCTTCAATAATGGTCTCTATATAAATATCATTTCCTAAATATGTATATGATGTATTTAATTCTCTTTCCACTGCATGAACATTTGTTGGCATTAATAAAATTATACATACAATACATATAACTGATATAATTTTCTTCATTTTTATTTCTCCTCAATAATATTTTCTATTTCATCTACTCTATGTTTTTTTGCTTCATCAGCCTCTTGATTAATTTTATAAAATATAAATAGGCTCAACACTAAAACACAAATAATACATGTTATAAATAATCTTTTTAATAGTTTTTTATAATTCATTTTGCTGATAACTTCGTCTTCATCTAATGATTCTATGTAGGATGCATAAATTTGATTAGGATTACCAAATATCTCCTCTAAATCATTATAGGAAACATCTCCGTATTCGTCAATTTGTTGTTTCAGATGCGTTAAATAAATTTTTTCTTGTTTTCCATTAATAGGAAACAATTTTTTTACATCTTTATAATATTTGTAACTACCCTTCATTTTCCCCTCCATGAACTACATTATTAATTTGTTCTACTAAATTATCATATTCTTCTATGATTTGTTGAAGATAAACCCTTCCTTTATCTTCAAGATGATAATAAACTCTTGCTTTATTATTTACTATAACTGTATTGCTAGTTATATATTTATCTTCAATAAGTTTATAAATAATCGGATACATGGTTCCATGTTTTGGCACAATATATCCGTTTGTCTTATCAGCTATAAGTTTAGATATTTCATATCCATATCTGTCTTGTTCCTGAAGAACACTTAAAATCAGTAAATCAAATTTAAATAAATAATTAGAATACTTTGCCATATCTCACCTCATTTATAGACTTTTGCAGATTGTATAGAAACTTATAATAAGTCTATTTCATATATTCTTAGTATATCACAAAAACATAAATAAACAATTAAGTCGTATAAAATAATATATATATTGACAAAATATTATTTATATAATACACTAAAAATGTAGAAAGCGTTTTCATTTGTATTAGAAAGGAGTTGGATATAATCAAATATAATTTTCCAGTAATTGATACAATTAAGTATTTTCATTTTAAAACAGTAATTAATTAGAAGGATGTTTCATTCTATCTGTATTTTTTTACAAGAAAATTTAGTGTACAACTATGACAAAAAAAGGAGAAATTATATGAAAAAAGTAATAAGTATTTTATTGATTAGTTTACTCACATTAAACAGTTTTGTAACTATATCTTTTGCAAAATCTAATGAGAATATTAAAATTATTGAAGACAGTACATCTGTGTCACTTGATGGAGTTAAACCAGGTGATTCTATTACTGTTTTTGAAGATCATGAAAATAATTATAAAGTGGTTATTGATGTTTTAGCAGTGAATTCTGGAGTCTCACACTATGATACTGGAAATTCTGGGTGGAGTAGTGGCACTATTCCTAGTGGAGGAGTCTTGAAATTATATCCACATATAGAAGGTGTAAGTGGCGGACATAAAGAAATGGGATTTTTCGAATATGTAGAGTATAAAAACGGGACTAGTCATATCATAAATGCGGACCAGCCAGTAGTTGAGACAGGATTTGCAATTAATATTATTGAGGACCCAATCGTAAGAGTTAAAAACCACACTGCCACAACTATCACAGCCAAAGCAAGTATGACTTGGGTTAGTTCATCAATTGCATTAGGAATAACATGTAACAATTATTTAACATCCGAATTAAATAAAACTGGTCAATCAAAATTATCATGGAAATTCCAAAGTTAATCAGAGGAGATAATAATATGAAAAAATTATTTATATTAGTTTTAACACTATCATTTTGTATTGGATATTGCACAATTAATGGTTCTTCAGTGTATGCAACAGAAAATTACAGTGTTGGTGAATCAACCTTTAACATTAAAGAAATGGAAGTTGGAAAGTCTTATGTTTTATATGAAAACAAGGAAGAACAATATAAAATTGTCGTTGATATTTTAGAAACCCAACAGATTACACTATCAGATCCACATGATTCTGGATGGAGTAGTGGAACAATTCCTGGTCCATCTAGAACTTTATATCCACACGTTGTAGGTGGGGCATTTGATGGTACAGGATTTTATGAAGACGTAAAAATAACAGGTGGAGTCGAAATTGTAGATGTTTATAATGAAGATGTAAATAATCCATCTTATTATGCAATTTCAAATGTTTCATGCAATATTATTGATGGAAAAGCTACAAGTTCTAGGCCAGCAAAAGCCTCTTTAACATTTAAAACAAAATATTTGATGATTCCAGATGGATTTAATTCATCTTGTTATTTAACTAGTGAGATTAATAAATTGGGTCAAAGTAGAGTAAGTTGGAAACTCCCATAAAAGAGGAACTATTTACATGTCAAAAAAAACAATTAATCTAATTCTATCTAGCCAAATAGTTGTATTAATTTTATCTTTTGTTTTTTTCAAATATAATATTTCGTTATTTTATTTCTTTATATATTTATTCTTTGCATTAATTGTAATCGAATTATTATATGGAATAATTATTATAATTCAGAGAAAAAAACATTAATAATATTTTGATTTTATAAAATATTCTCATAGGGATATAAAATGTTGTTTTTCATTTCATAAGGTAGATTCTACATTTTATTTCAGGAGAACGTTGAAATAGCATTTGTATTTACAAATTTAATGACTACTCTAAATACTGTACTGCTAATAACTTTATATTATATGATGAAAAAAAGAACAATGGAGAATGATTAAATTATATAAAGTTCTTTAAAATTCAATCAATTTCCCACCAAAACCTAAACAAAAGTATATCGTGTTATACATCTATATACGCTGATATACTTTTTAAATGACTTAAATACGTTGTTTACTATCTGTTATATATAAATGCTAAGTTCCCATCGACCGCCCCATATAACAAATAAAGTTCTTGCATTGTCAAGAACTTTTTTATATTCTTTAACTTTTATTTAAGTGGTTATAATGATTTCTTAATTCTCTTTTGTCTGGCACACTTTATGAATTGTCTCATATATTATATTGGTGAAATATATGATTACAATAAGTGTATGTATGATTGTTAAAGATGAAGAAGATGTTTTGGAAAGAGCTCTATCTTCAATCAAAGATATTGCTGATGAAATTATTATTGTAGATACAGGATCTACTGATATGACAAAAGAAATTGCTGCAAAATTCACAGATAAAATCTTTGATTTTGAATGGTGCGATGATTTCTCTAAAGCGAGAAACTACTCTTTCTCTAAAGCAACTCAAGATTATTGCATGTGGCTTGATGCAGACGATGATCTTTTAGAAGCAGATCAAAAAGAATTAATGAAATTAAAAGAAACACTTTCTCCAGAAACATCTGTCGTGATGATGAGATATAACACAGGTTTTGACAATGATGGAAAACCAACGTTTACTTATTATCGTGAAAGGTTACTGCGAAGAGAAGACCAATTCTATTGGGAAGGATTTGTGCATGAAGTTATTAGTCCAAGAGGTAAAATGGAATATAGTGAAATAGCTATTACTCATCGTAAAATAAAAGCAGGGAATCCTTTAAGAAATATAAGAATGTTTAAAGCAAAAGAAAAAGAAGGAATTCTATTCTCACCTAGAGAAATGTTCTACTATGCTAGAGAATTGTATTATCATAAATATTATGATGAGGCAATTACGCAATTCAAGAAATTTTTAAATACTGGAAAAGGATGGCGTGAAAACAATATTTCTGCTTGTCAATTCTTGGGATATTGTTATCATCAAAAAGGTGAAATGAGAGAAGCCGTTCTATCCTTACTCAATAGTTTATGTTATGATGTTCCACGAGCTGAAATATGTTGTGATTTAGGAAAGTATTTCTATGAATTAAAGTGTTATGAGCAAGCCATTTTTTGGTATGCAATGGCATTATCTTGTGAAAGAAATGATGAATCAGGTGCATTTATATCACCTGACTGCTATGATTATATTCCATATATTCAACTCTGTTTATGCTATGATGCTATTAAAGACTATAAAACAGCCAAATTCTACAATGATTTAGCTGGAAAATGTAAACCAAACGATTCATCTTATCTCTATAACAAGCGTTATTTTGAACGCATATCGTAAGACTCTTTCTTTATGGAAGAGTCTTTTTATTTTGTTTCTCTCATTGGACAAAAGTGGAATTTATACTTTTTATTGTAAATAGGGTATATCCTCATAGTTCAGTTTTATAACTTTGCGTATATTAAACTAGAACAAGCGAAAGGAGGTGAATTTATGAACGATAACATGTGTAATAACTCATGCAACAACAGTTGTAACAACAAATGTACTTGGTGTCCTCGCTGTCGTTGTTGTCCACCCGTTATTGTAAACTGTCCAACTGGAGTGACTGGCCCTGCAGGACCTACAGGTCCTATGGGTTGTCCTGGACCTAGAGGAGCAACCGGTCCAATGGGACCTATGGGATATCCTGGTAATACTGGAGCGACAGGACCTACTGGGGCGACTGGACCAAGAGGTTGTCCTGGACCAAGAGGTATAACAGGGGCAACTGGACCTACTGGGCCTACGGGTAATACTGGGGCGACTGGACCAAGAGGCTGTCCTGGACCAAGAGGTTGTCCTGGACCAAGAGGTATAACAGGAGCAACTGGACCTACTGGGCCTACGGGTAATACTGGGGCGACTGGAGCTACAGGTGTGACGGGGGCGACTGGACCAACTGGGGCGACTGGACCAACTGGGGCGACTGGACCGACTGGGCCTACGGGTGCGACTGGTGTTGGAATCACTGGACCTACGGGTGCTACTGGGGCTACTGGTGCCAATGGGATTACAGGGCCAACTGGGCCTACAGGTAATACTGGAGCTAATGGAGCGACTGGTAATACTGGGGCGACTGGTAATACTGGAGCCGATGGCGCTATTGGACCTACTGGAGCCACTGGAACTACTGGACCTACGGGTGCAACGGGTAATACTGGGGCTGATGGTGCGACTGGACCTACGGGGGCTACAGGAAACACTGGAGCTGATGGTGCGACTGGGCCTACTGGGGCGACTGGTAATACTGGGGCTGATGGTGTGACTGGGGCGACTGGACCTACTGGTGCAACGGGTAATACTGGAGCTGATGGTGCGACTGGACCTACGGGGGCGACTGGTAACACTGGAGCTGATGGTGCGACTGGACCTACGGGGGCGACTGGTAATACTGGGGCTGATGGTGCTATTGGACCTACAGGAGCTACTGGACCTACGGGGGCGACTGGTGCTACAGGGGCTACTGGCGCTACAGGAGCTACTGGCGCTACAGGGGCTACTGGACCTACTGGGGCGACTGGTTCTTCTGCAATTATCCCATTTGCTTCTGGAATACCTGTCAGTTTAACAACTATTGCTGGTGGATTAGTGGGAACTCCTGCCTTTGTTGGATTTGGAAGTTCTGCACCTGGTTTATCAATCGTAGGTAATACTATCGATTTAACTAACCCAAGTGGAACATTAACAAACTTTGCATTTACAATGCCACGTGATGGAACCATTACTGCAATTGATGTCTTCTTCTCTACTACTGCTGCATTATCTTTAGTTGGAAGTACAATTACAATTACAGCACAGTTATATCAATCAACTGTTCCTAACAACACAATGACTGCTATTCCAGGTACGTTAATTACTCTTACACCTTCATTAACAGGTATACTCTCAATTGGATCAATTTCTAAAGGAATATTAACTGGTTTATCTATACCAGTTCCTGCACAAACACGATTGATGTTAGTATTAACTGCTACTGCAACTGGATTAAGTTTGGTTAACACAGTAGCTGGATATGCTAGTGCTGGTGTTTCAATTGACTAAATAAAAGAGGCATAACAAATAAAGATGATTTTCTTTAAATGTTGTGCCCTTTTCTTTTAAGAAATTTATAGCTATATAACAATAGTTTAAAATAGTTATGAAATTTATTTTACAAATGAGATTTAAAATTCACAATAGGAGGTGAATTCATGGACGAAAATATGTATGATTATGATTGCAGTAGATGTTTAGATTGTGATTGTAATAGATGGTCAGATTGTGATTGTTGTCCCTCAGTCATAGTTAACTGTTCAACTGGTATAACAGGCCCAACTGGTCCGACTGGAGCCACTGGGGCGACTGGGGCGACTGGGGCGACCGGTAGCACTGGAGCAACTGGTATTACTGGTACAACAGGTCCAACTGGTCCGACTGGAGCTAATGGAGTAACTGGACCGACTGGACCAACAGGCGCTAATGGTATCACTGGTCCAACTGGTGCTACTGGTAATACAGGGCCTACAGGGGCGACTGGTATCACTGGTCCTACTGGAGCAACTGGCAATACAGGACCTACCGGTGCTAATGGAACAACCGGACCGACTGGTCCGACTGGACCTTCAAATGTTATTGAATGTGGATGTGTAGATCAAGTGCGAAATGTACTCCGTCAAATTATTGAACTATATCCTGAGAATAATATCATTGTTAGCATGGAAAGTGGTGATAATGCAAGTGGTCGAGCAGGTCAGTTACTTCCACCGCCAAATACAAATCCAAATGCTGGATTACTACAGTTAATTAATAATCAAGGACAACCACAGGAAGCTATTTCATTATGTCGAATTGCGGCATTTAGAGTCACAAGTTCAACTTATAATGATTCAATTAGTTTTTTACCAGATCCAGTACCAACACCAGAAGGTTGTGGTGCAGATTGCCAAAATGCAATTCGTTCTTACTTACCATTAGGAACAACTTCAGTAAATATTAAAGCAGGAGGACAAACGGTTGGTCAAGGAACAGTTATTAAAAATGAATTTGGAATGATTGTTTTAGTTGGTCCAAATAATAGTGATCCTTCCTTTATTTCTTTATGCAAAGCTGAAATCATAACTAAGTAATTTATAATAATATAAAGGATAAAATAAAGCTTGGCTTTTAGGTGATAATTATTTTATATTTTTATCACCTTTTCCTTTATAATTATACTTTCATAAATTAAATAGGTTTCTATGGAATGTAATTTCTTCTTAAACTGATAAATACTTTTAATCACTTGTTAAAACTCCCACCCAAGAGATAAGCAAATTTAAAGCTTCCACTTCCATGTCTTTTAAAAATATCAGTTCTTTCTTATGATAATAAAACTCTAATATAAAATGATTCTGATAAATTTTATCTTCTTTTATAATATATTTTGCAATATAAGAGAATGAATCATTTTATTAAACATTTATAACAATATTATCACTCTTATTTCAAAGTAAGTATATTGTAGTGTTTCTTTATTTTCATCTCAATAATAATCTTACTCAACAATCTTTAATTTGAATTTCAAGAATATCATTACTCCATAAAAAATTATATTTAATTAATATCAGCAGGAAATATAACATTTGCTGATTGTCTTGCTTTAGTTGCAATTGTCATTGCAATTAGACTCTTCTCCATCATATCTTGTGCTCTTTGATAATCCTTCTTATCTATAATCTTAACAAACTCTACAAATTCAAAATACATACGATGCTTTCCATCTTGTTCATTATATTGAAAAACTCTCTTATCATTTTTTAATAATTGAAAGTTAGACACATTATTAGCAGGCGTATCTAAAAGAATACATCCTTGATCTCCTTGAACACTTGTCATAATTGGTGCTTTGCAATCTTTTGCACCCACCAATACTGCTTTAAAATTTCCATAATTTAAAGTAATAATTCCTGAAGTATCAATGCCCTTTTCAATATTCGCTTGATAATAAACATCTTTTGGTTCTCCAAACAACGCTACTAAGAAATGGATATTATAAATATTCAAGTCCATCAATGCTCCGCCTGATTTTTTATAATCAAAAGCAGGTAAAATTTGACCTTCCTTAAAAGCATTATAACGAGAAGAATATTGTGAATAATTAGCTGAAACAATTTTAACATCTCCGACTTCATTTAATAATTCCTTGATTTTTAATACATTAGGTAAATATTGAGTTGAAATTGCTTCCAATAAAAGTAAATTTTCTTTTTTTGCATAAGCATTTAATTCTTCTAATTCTTTAATATGACTTGTAAAAGGTTTCTCACAAATAACATGTTTATGGGCTTTTAAAGCTTTCATGCTCATTTCATAATGAAGATGATTATTGACAGCTATATAGATAACTTCTATATCATCATTCTTCAACATTTCATCATATTCAATATATGTATTTGCAATATGATGCTCTTTAGCAAGTATTTCTATTTTATCTTGTTCCACTGGCAATGCACAAATACCAATGAGTTCTACTCCTTCAACCTCATGAATAAACGACAACATATCATGAACTATCATTCCTGCTCCTAATATTCCAACTTTCATATTTAAACCTCCTTAGCAACTTTTGTTGCTTCTTCAATAATTGTTAATACTTCAATAACTTCTTCATCTTTAATAATCTTTTCACCATGATTAAAAATAGCATCATATAAATTGTCATAAATAATACCATAATCACCTATTTCGGTTGGCACTTTCTTTGTTATATCATTTCCTTGATCATCAATATAAGATAAAGTTCCCCATTTATCTTCAGGCAATGGATCAAAACTGATTTCAATTGGTCCTGGTTTTGGTTTTAATGAACTTTGATGACCTAAAGACGGCATTAAAAAACTTCCCTTCTTACCATGAACAATAAATCTAGGATAGTCTAATTTAACATAATAACTCGTTTTGACAATAGCCTTCATACCATTTTCATAAAAGAAATCAATGTCATAATAATCATCAGCAAATCCAGGATTATCAATACTTCTACAATCATAAACAACTTTCTTAGGTTGACCAAATTGTCCAATTATCTGATCAATTGGATGAACAGCCAAACCATAAAGAATACCATATCCCTTATGTTCAGCAATACTAGGACGATAATAATCATAATGCGATTCAACTTCTACAATATCCCCTAAAACACCTGATTCAATAACCTTACGAACAGTACGCATATCAGCGTCATAACGCCTGTTCTGATTAGACATAGCAACCAATCCCTTAGATTTTGCATAATCAAAAACCTCTTTTGCTTCCTTTGCTGTCATCGCAAACGGTTTTTCACATAAGACATTCTTACCATGTTCTAAAGCTTGCATAGTATATGAAACATGGAAAGCATCTGGCGTATTGACAACAATCAAGTTCACTTCTGAGTCATTCATAACATCCTCAATATCTGATGTAAAGGTAATATTTGGATACCATGTTTCTCTTTCTTCATCCCCTACTCTATCTTCTTTTCTTCGATAGATGTACTTCACCTTAATTATGTCTTTTCTTCTTTCTACATATGGTAAATGATAACGACACACACTATTCCCAAATCCAATATAAGCAACAACTAACATATTTAATTCCTCCTTTTTCTACTTATATTTTATACAATTTGAGAAAACGTTTACACCTTAGAAATATATTTTGTAATTGAATTTCATAAAAACAAAAAGTTAATGTAATTCAATTTCATTAACTCATATTTTTATAAATTTATTATGGAATTATGAGTATTTTTTCTAATTATCATATGCCATTCATTTTCAGATTTCCATTTTCTTTATTAAGTTCATATTCTTGAGTATAAATTATGAGTTTCCTATTTTTCATTCTTTTTTGATTTCAGAGTAGAAATAATATTATCAATATTATTTTCATGAATCACAACCAGAATAATTCTTTTCAAAATTTAATAAGACCTCTCGTACTTATTTTTCATTACTTTGATAGACATGATAAAGATTTTCGTGTTTTTGCTCCTTTAATCAAATCCCAGAAATATCTATTAAATGATTCAATAACAGGATATCATCAAAAATAATATTTCGTTTTGAGCGATAAAACATACTATATTTGCCAAGTTAACCTGTAAAATACAAAGCTATTTATACACAAAAAGAAAAACCTATAAAACAGAATACGTATCAGGAATACATTAACTAAGTATATTCTTTTACTAACTGTTTTATAAGTTTAAAATCAATAACTATCTTTACAAAGAAACTCCTGCATAATATCCATCATGTGTCGCCTGTGCAACTGTTCCAGGACGTTTTGCATCACCAATAACATTGATATCTGGTACAAGACCATAAAATTGATTAACAATATCGCATCTTGACTGCATTCCTACAGCAACAATAACACTTTGTGCTTCAATCACTTGTAGATCAGTATTATTTTGAATGACAACACTTTGATTTTGGATAGAAAGACATTGAGAATTGAGAAATATTTTGAGATTTTGACACTCAGATAATTTCTCCAGTAATCCTGTTTGAATATGTTCATTAACATTTGAACATAATTGCTCACTCTTTTCAACAATTGTGACGTCTTTCCCTAAATGACATAATAATTTTGCAAGTTCAGAACCAATCGAACCACCACCAATAATGACAACTTTTTGGTTTATTTCATTCTGATGTCCGTAAGCATATAAGGCATCCATAACATGCTTTTGCTGAATACCTGCAATCTCTAAAGAGATGGGTTTTGCTCCAACTGCAACGATTAAACTATCACCTGTCTTTATTTCATCAATATCTTCAAGAGCATCACATTGTAATCTGACTTCAATACTTGATTTATGAATCTGTGTAATCAGATAATCCTTGTATCTCTTTAAATCCTGTTTACTTTTATCAAATTCAGAACAAGACAATTGACCACCTAAAACATCAGTTTTTTCAAAAAGGATGACTTGATGACCTCGCTCATAAGCTGTTAAAGCTGCTTTACAGCCAGCTGGTCCACCACCAATCACATAGACTTTTTTGATAGTTTTTGCTTTGGAGAGTTCAGCGGGAACACTTTGTTCATGCAAATATCTAGGATTGACTGAACAACATGTGATACTTTTCATACCATAATGTCTATCTTTATTTCTAGCATATTGATTATAACAATTCATACATCTTAAACAAGGAACAATATCTTCACTCTTTTCCTCTATTGCTTTACTCGTCCAAAATGGGTCTGCAATGATTTGTCTTCCTATCACAACAGCATCAGCCTGATGATTTGCTAAAATCTCTTCTGCTTCTTCAGGTGTCATAATAGCTCCCACAACAGCGACTGGAATATGAACATATTCTTTGACTTTTTGTGACCATTGAACATTGATCTTATGATCAAAATAAGGTGTAGATGACATCTTTGTCATGGCTTTGATTTCTCTTTCTAAACCACATGAAATATGTACCATATCTATCTTATCCTCAATCAGTTGAATAAATCGAATAATTTCATCTATAGGTGTTCCATCCTCGATATATTCAAAACCACTAATACGCATATCTAAAGGATAATCTGGACCCACTGCCTGTCTGACTCTCTCCACAATTTGAATAGGAAATTTCACACGATTTTCAAAACAACCACCATAACCATCTGTACGCTTGTTATAATGCGGTGAAAGAAATTGAGTTGGTAACCAGCCATGTCCAAAATGCAACATCACCATATCAAAGCCATACTCTTTTGCATCAACTGCTCCTTTAGCGAATGCATCAGCAACTTCATTCATCATGTTTTCATCCATTGCTTTCACTTCAATACCATCTTCACGTACAAAACCAACTGGCCCAATAGCATAGTCTCCAGGCTGAACATAAGCATATTGACCAACATGACAAAGTTCAAATTCTGCTTTTGCACCACGTTGCTGAATCGTTACAACTTGTTCTCTTACTTTTTGACTTTCTTGCATATTCGCAAAACAATAAGAACCAGGTGCCATTCTTGATCGAGGACCTGGGACTGAACCGCTTGTCCCACGAATAATCATCCCAATTCCGCTCACTGATTTATCAGTCAGACTACCTAAAGGAGCAGAGATAATACGATTAGGTATCATCATTTGATTGACTTGCAATGGTTCAAAAAGATGTGGATATTTTTTAGAAAAACTCATTTTATTTTCCCCCTACTCTGGTATATCATCAAAACCAATTATATATGTAATTGTGGCTGCTCCTAAATAAGCAACAACCATTAAAATACACCAAATGAGAAATGTTTCACCTAAAAATAATGGTATACCTCCTAATCCACATAATCCTAGTCCCATTGCTTTCACAACAAAAGTTAGTGACAATGCACCACAAATTCCTGACATAATACCTGGCGCAATTAAAGATTTCTTTGTTGGCAGCAAGACACCATATAGAGCGGGCTCTGTAATCCCAATCACACCAATAATAGTAGAACTCAATGCTTCACTTTTTAATTCTTTATTTTTTGTTTTTAAGGCAACACCTAAAGCCGAACCAGCTACTGCAGCATTCCCAAATCCTAAAATTGGAAAAACAACGGAATATCCAACAGATGCTAATTCATTCAAAACAATTGGAATAGCGGTTGCCTGGTGGATACCTGTTAAAACGAAATATGGGCATGTTGCCCCAATAATCAATCCTCCTAAAATAGCAAAATGACTATAAATATATTGAATACCTTGACCTAACACTTCGGAAATCATTTGGGCTATAGGTGCAGTCACAACAATCATAAGTGGTAAACTCCCAATAATTGTAATGGCTGGAATAAGCACCGATTTCAAAAGTGTAGGAGATATCTTTTTCGCTATTTTTTCAATCCAATAGACAACTGGCATTGTCAAAAGAATAGGCGTCATTGTCGATGAATAAGTCACCAACTTCACTGGCAACCCATAGAAAGATGCACTTGTTCCCTGACTTGCAAATTCAAGAACAGCAGGATAAACAAGAATACCTCCTAAAGTCGCTCCAATATAAGGATTCACACCTAATTTTTTAGCTGAACTAAACCCTAATAGTATTGGCAAGAAATAATATCCTGCATTTCCTGTGGCACTGATCATTTGATAGCCATAGGTTGTTGCATCAATATTCACATATGACATCAAAGCAATAATCCCTTGAATTAAACCACATCCAATCAAAACAGGAATAATCGGTTGGATTGATCCTGTAATATAATCAAAAGCTGTCTTCCAGCCAAAATTTTCATTGTTTTGAACTGCTTCCACATTATCCTTAATCTTCACAATTTTTGATAACGCATCATAGACATCATTGCATTTTCCACCAAAAACAATCTGATAAGTCTTATTGAAAAATGTTGCTCCTTTAACTCCTTCTAATGTTTTGATGACATCTTCATTAACTCTCTCTTTTTCTTTGACTTCAATACGAACACGTGTAAAACAACTCATAATACTCACAATATTTTCATTTCCACCTACATTCTCTAAAATACGTCTTGCTATTTCATCATTATTCATTTTCTTCTCCTCCTTTTTTAGCAAGTTTCACTTTTTCTTCACACATCTCCTCCTTTAAAAATAAAAACTCAAGACAATCTGTGCACTGATTCTCCTGAGTTTAGCCTAATTTAATAGTGACTACCCCTATTCTTTTAATTCACAACAGTTTCTTAAATGTAGAATTAAATAATTCTTTTCTGATTCACTCATTTCTTTCCCAAATTCATCTTTTAAATGCAAAGATAAACGATTAATACATTTCTGTTCTTTTTGAAAAACACCTTGAATTGTTTCCTTTAACAAACGATTTTGTGATTGATTTTCATGACCTTCTACGTATCTTTTTGCAAAGTATTTTACATGATTGACCAATCTGGTATAAGCTAAAGAACTTTCCTTCACATCTTTTAAATAATACTTTCTAATAAAACAAACACTCTCATTCACAACTTTAAATATCTTATCAAAATCCTGTCTCTTTTGCTGAAATTCATTTTCAATAATATGCATTGCAATATATCCAACTTCATCATCTGAAATCTGAATATGAAACATGCGATGAATCATTTCTTTTGCATACAAACCAATCTTATATTCCTGCTGATAAAAGTGTTGAATATCAATCAGAAATGGATTATCTAAATCTATATTTTCCTGTAATCTTTGCAATGCAAAATAAATATGATCTGTTAATCCCAAGTAAATATTCTGATTGAGTTCCAAGTGATATTTTCTTCTCGCATATTGTACTATTTTTTCAGTCAGTTCAATATATACTCCAGGAATCTGTGAAATTAGTTCAGCTAATTTATTATTGTCAGCAACAGAAAACACTTTCTGTATTTTCCGTTCATCAATCACGTCACCTGCTTTTTTATGAAAACCAATTCCTGTCCCTACAACAATCACTTCCTCTTGCTTGTTATTTTTGGCCATCACAACATTATTATTCAATGGCTTAGTTATTATCATACGCTCACCTTCTTACCTTCATCAATTCTCCTGCCGCTTGAATGTCTTTATGATCAGTCTTGAATAACTGATAGTCTTCATCATTTTCAATTACAATCATTGTTGTTGGATGATATCTTTTTTTAATATTTTTTAAATCAATAGACATCAGCATATCACCAGCTTTGACTTTATCTCCTACTTTCACATAGGGATGAAAATATGTACCTTTTAATTCAACCGTATCAATACCAACATGAATAATAACATCAATTCCTTCCATAGAAGTGATTGCAATCACATGCTTAGTCGGAAAGACAACAGTAATGATTCCTGAAACTGGTGCATACAGTTTTCCTTCAGTTGGTTCAATAGCAAGACCATCTCCCATCATCTTTTGACAAAACACTTCATCATGAACATCTTCTATTGGTATAACACTTCCACTTACTGGTGCATAAATTGTTTGTCCATCATCTTCTACTTTTATATTTTTTCTAAGTAACATTTTAAAACCCCCTATAAATATAAAAACCAAAACTAACAATGTTAATTTTGGTTTAGCCTGCATTACCAGTGACATTTCCTATTCAATTTCTTTATCAAATAAATCGTACCACTCATTTTTCAAGATGTCAATCATTTTTTACTTTACAATGATTTTTAAAATATTCTTGAAAGCTATCATCAATTCATACTATATAATAACTATTTCAAGCAAATAGTAAATAGAAAGATCATCAGCAATTTGCAAGGGTAAAAGATGTAACTTAGGATATAGCGAATTTATCTCTATAACAACCGCTATACTAACCATTTCTATTTATATATTTAACAATGAGTTATAAATATATTTTCTTATCTTGAAATTTGATTTCATTGGTAGTTTTATTTTGATAAAATAAGAGTAGGAAGTGATCATATGATAAAAGAATTGTTTGAAACAATAACATTAACCCCACAAGAAAAAAATGTTGTTCAATATATCCAGGAACATCCAGAATGTCTACTCAATATAAATGCTAAAGAATTAGCTAAATTGACTTATGTCAGTTCACCAACCATTATTAGATTATCTAAAAAACTCGGATTTACTGGGTATCATGATTTCCAACTCACTTATGTTCAAGAATATATGTTACATCAAAAAAATTTATCTTCACGTTTAACAAAAGAAAGTTCAATTGATGATGTGATTCAAATTCTTCCTCAGATTTATGATCAAGTCTTTCATGAAACAAAAAATATGATTCAAAAAGAAGCCTTTGTCAGAACAATAAACTATATGTTGCAAGCAAAACAAATTGATTTTTATGCAAATGATAATAATTATTCAGAAGTCCAGTCTGCCTGCCTAAAATTAAATACCTTAGGCATCCGCGCTCAAGCTTTTAATACTCTAAGTCAACATTATGTAGATACATTCCAACCACAAGATGTTTTATCCTTTGTTGTGAGTCATTCAGGAAAAAATCAAACAATGGTAGATGCAGCTTATTATTTAAGAAAAAAAAGATCTCGTGTCATTGCGATTACAGGAATTCTGGATCCAACATTAGAATTAATCTGTAATGAAAGCCTGTATATTGATTCTTCACTTCATCATTTACCAATTCCAGTGATGTTATATGGCTTATCTATCCATTATATTTTAGATATATTAATCTCTATTTTGACAATCAAGAAAGATAAGTTAGAAAAAGCATAGATTTCAAAAACTATGCTTTTAATTTATTATGAGAAAAACTTGAGTCGCATAATGTTTCATTGAAGCAATTGTTTCACTTATCATCTCCATTCTATCAGGGTTTCTTTTATACTTTCTCTGTAAATATCTTGATAGTAGAAACTACTGATAAAAATTCTAAAAGAAAATTCAGGAGGCAAATATCCTGAATTTTTACTGTTGAATAACATGTTCTTAACAATGATTTCATTGCATATGTATGTATAATATATTTCTAGTTATTCTGCAGGAATTATAAGAAATATTGATAAAACTAAAAATCTATATTCTTATTTACTTTTACCATACTTTTTTTCATCTTCTTCAATATTCCCTTTATGCTGTAAAGACTTTTCTGTATATTGCATAATTTCAAACTTATTGCCATCAGGATCATGAACCCACATTTGCCATGTTTCAGACTGTCCTTTATTTGGTTCAATATCAATCTCGACACCTGCTTTAACCAGTTCTTCTCTTGCAACATGTATATCATCAACCATTAATGCAAAATGTGAATACCCTAATCTTGTATCAGGTATCTCATGTTCTAACTGACCATCACCTTTAGGAAAAAGTTCTAGATATTGACCTGGTGCCAGTTCAATAAAAATATAGGCAATATCATGAGGACGTGTTTTGGCTCTTTGCGCCCATGCTCCTCTTTCTTTTTGACCTTTATAAGCTTCATAACGCATAATAATCTTGGCTTTTAAACCTAACTTATTTTCATAAAAATCTCTCATTACATCTAATTGCTCTGTATAAAAAGATAAATGCATCACTTCATTAAACTTCATCTTGACTCTCCTCTCGTATTAATTTTTGATACCAATAAAACGAATCTTTAGGAATACGTTTCAATGTACCTGACCCATCATCATTCCTATCTACATAAATAAAGCCATAACGCTTAGACATCAATCCTTCACTTGTTGAAACAACATCCATTGCAGACCATGTTAAATATCCAATCACATTAACACCATCTTGAATGGCTAATTTCATCTGTTCAATATGTTCTTTTAAATAATTGATACGATAATTATCATGTATTTGACCCTCTTCTACCTTGTCATAAGTTCCTAATCCATTTTCAACAACCATAATAGGAATTTCATAACGTTCATACATTTGATTTAACATCAAACGAAATCCTAATGGATCAATTGTCCATCCAAAAGCTGTTTTATCTAAACAAGGATTATCCTTCATACCAGTATGTGTTGCTAAAGAACTCTTATAATATGACACTGCAATAAAGTCGAGAGGATTTTCCTTTAAGATTTTTAGATCATCTTCAAACATCTTAATACCATAGTCAAGCATTTCCTTTTGAAAATAATAAGGATAGATTCCTTTGACCATGACATCAGTATAACGATTATTTTTTCTTTCATTTTCCATCATTAATTGATAATCAAGTGGTGAAGATGTGAAAGGGTAACAGGGAGTCCCTGCAACTTCACAGCCAACCCTTAAAGATGTATCTATCTCATGACAAGTCTTGACGAATAAAGCATTGGCTAATAGTTTATGATATGCACATTGATGTAAAACAGCTTCTCTATCCTGATGTGGCTGAAGAACCGTTCCTCCTACCATATACAACGCACTATTCATGACATTGATTTCACAAAAAGATATCCAATATTTGACACGGTCATGATATCTATAAACGATTGTTTGAATATATCTTTGGTAGAGTTCAACAACTTTTCTATTTGAAAAACCATTATATTTTTGAACAATCCATAAGGGCATATCAAAATGTATTGTTGTAATAATAGGCTCTATGTGATATTTCAATAATTCATTAATAACATTGTCGTAAAACTGTAAACCAGCCTCATGTGGTTCATCTGTATCATCAAGATAAATCCGTGACCAAAGTATTGAAAACCTTAACGCTTTAAGACCCATTTTAGCAAATAATGCAATATCTTCCTGATAGTTTTCATAAAATTCAACACCCTTTTGAGATGGATAAAAATCTATAGGTCTTTCTAGATAGTGATCAGGCTCATTTAAATATTGAAATCTTGTTTCCTTACCTTGAGGAATAATATCAACAACTGTTTCACTACGACTTTCAAAGCCTCCTTCACATTGTCCTCCACTTATAGAACTTCCCCATAAAAAATTCTTATTCATAATTTAGTTCTTCCCTTTGACTTAAATAAATTATATTCTCTAATAATTGAATACATCTTAAAGAATCATAATGAGACATTTGAGAATGCTGATACTGGTGATTTTTCAAAGCATCATGAACAGCAGCAATCTCAGTATAAAAATCATCATAAATATAATCTCTTTCCAGCATGTAAGATTGATCACCTATAGTTACTGTTGCCTGTGTTGGTCGATAAAATGGTGTACATTCTATCTTTCCTTTTGTCCCGATAATCATCATTTTCTTTTCTTTATTTCTATCAAATGCACATTCAATCCTTGCTGTTTGGTGAGATTGGAAAGTGATTTCTATCTCATTATAAACATCAACACTATGTTGACGAACTTGATTGATGTGAATGTTTTGAAACTGTGATGATATAAAGTCTAAAATAGCAGCAATATTATAAATCGCAACATCATAAAGTGCACCACCCTGTTCTGTCTCATAGAAGTAACTCTTTTTATCATAGGGAACTTCATTACAAAATGATGTTTCAATTCTTAAAATATCACCTATTCCATCTCTTTGTATTAGATTCTTAATATCATCTCTTAATGGAATAAAGCGACTCTTCATGGCCTCCATAAAGAAGATTTGATTCTCCTGAGATAGATGTACAAGATCAGCAGTCTGATGATAAAACAATGTCGCTGGCTTTTCACATAGAACTGCAATATGTTTTAATAAAGCTTTTCTTGACCATTCATAATGGTCTTTATGTCTTAATGCAATATAAACAACATCAATCAAAGAATCATCTAAGAGTTCTCCATAATCAGCATAAACTTTTACATCTGGATAATCTTGCAAAAACTGCTTTCTGGTATTAGGGGTTCTAGAAGCAACAGCATAAAGAACTGCATCATCAAAATAACTTAATCCTTTTAAAAAACGCTGTGAAATTCTCCCTAATCCAATGATTCCCCATCTAATCATAAGAAACACCTAGAATCTTTTCTGTTGAAGAACATCCAACCCCAGCACGATCAATCCCTAATTCTATAAGCTCAACCAGTCTTTCACGACTACGAACACATCCTGAGCCTTTCACTTTTATTCTTCCTTGTGCAGTCTCTACAATCAGTCGTATGACATCTGGTGATGCTCCTTCAAGATGTTCACTTTTCAAATATCCTGTTGAGGTTTTGATAAAATCAGCTTCTCCTTTTATACAGCATTCAACCGCTGCCTTGATTTCTTCTTTTGTAAGAGCATCTGTTTCAACAATCACTTTGAGTCCAACATGATGCTGATGACATAAATGACTCATTAATGTGATTTCATGAATGACTTTTTCATATTCATGACTTTTTAAAAGACCATAATTCATCACCATATCAATTTCATAAATATCACCTTTATCAATAATGGCTTGAGCTTGCATTAATTTCGATTCTATATGACTACATCCAAAAGGAAAATCACAGACAACGCATAGTAATGTCTTTGATCCCTGAATACAATCTTTGGCAATATCAATAGCTGAAGGATTGACACAAACACTCTTACATCCATAATTGACACCAATTATTATCTTTTCTTTCAATTGTTCAACAGTCATCTGTGGATCCAATACTGCATGATCAATATAACTTGCTAAAATATTCTTTTCCATTGTTTTGACCTCATTATTTCTATTTAATATCAATCAATTTTCCATGATTCACTAGAAAATATCCTGACTGTATTTTGTCTTCATTTTGAACATACGCAACAAACTATCTATTTCTCTTTTTCAATAGACCTTCTCTTTGAGAGAGTTCATCACCTGTTTTCTTCACTAACAAACAAATTGTTTTAAATTCTTCATCATTCACACAAATAGATGTGTAATGAAGGGGTGGACTATAACACTCAACAATAGACCCCTAGAGAACATAGAAAATCTTACATAAAAATGACCAGCAACCAAAATATCATAAAACACATGATATGGCCAGAAATAACTCCGGCCATAACCTCCATATATCCATAAACCTTTTGTACTGATGAAAATTGCTCAACTGCTGGGACGCTTGAATAATAACGATTTCCAAGTTTGGGAGGATGGACATTTGTTGCAACATAAGCAATCACATCACTGATATCTTCATCAATAATATTTCCAAAAGTTTGGAAGCTTTCATCGTTTATACTTTTCATTCATATAATTTCTTTTGTTTTTCTTCAATATCTTTCAACATATCAATACGTACCTGATGTCTACCACCTTCATATTCACCTGTTAACCAGGCATCAACTATCATCTTTGCCAGTTCTATACCAACAACTCTTGCTCCAAAGGCTAACATATTGGTATTGTTATGTTCTCTTGATAGCTTTGCTGAATAGGGTTCACTGCAAGTGACACAACGAATGCCATTGACTTTATTAGCGGCTAATGAAATCCCTACACCCGTTCCACAAATGACAATCCCTTTATCCACTTCCCCTGATATCACCGCATTTGCAACGGCTTCACCAGCAACAGGATAATTAAACCTTTTGGTACTATCTGTTCCAAAATTAATCACTTCATAACCATATTTGTCTTGAATATACTGTGTAATTTCTTTTTTATATTCAACTGCAACATGATCATTTCCAATTCCTATTTTCATTATAAGCTCCCTCTCTCTTTATTTATCTTAATGGTGTTGCCATTTTTGCCCAGGTATAGGCTTTGCCTTTCATCGTGATGGCTAACTGATAAATGTTTTCTGGCCACGTTCCACCACCAAAACCACCATCACCAATCGCATGTATGTCTGCACCTGTCTGTTTCATTAAAATAGCAATTTGTCTAATCGTATCCTGATCAGCAATTTCGACATTGCTATCTAAGAAACACATCACTAAAGTTCCTGGTTTATAACGATGTGTGTATTCTGTTAATTCTCTAATCATTTCTACTGTTATTCCATGTCTAGAACCAGGTGCAGGCAAATCAATGACATCAGCTCCTGAATCAATTAATTCTTTAATGACAGCTTTGGCATCATATTCAGCTAAAGAATCACCTAAGACTTTTTCAACAATACCATCTTCCCATTTACCTGCAAAGATAAGCATGTCTTCTCCTAATGTTTCTCGGGCTTCCTTGGTTGCACGAATGACATCATAGATGGATGTTCCACTACCTGGATTTCCACCTAAGACAATAAATGAAGCACCAAGTTCTTTAGCTTTGAAAGCATTTTCTTTGGAATACATCATGCTTCTCATTTCAACCTTTTTAGGATCCAATGCTAATTCCTCATCATCTGCTTTTGGACATCCCATATAAATACCAACTGGTTTTTGAGAGACCAACGCTTTTAATTCTTTGAGAGATAGTCCCTGCATACCATTAGCTTCCTTTGGATTTTCAAAGTGAAAACCATTGAGCATCACCATATCACCACCAAAAGCAAACATTAATTCTGTACTTGTACATCCATTAATTAAAATAGGATTATTCAGATAAGTCTGCCCCATAATGACACGACCTTCAGATTTTAAAATAGCTTCTTTTAACTGCATTGGTGTATATTTTGCCACTTCACTAGACTTAGCTGTAATTAATCTTGTAATGTTATAATTCAGTTCCATATGTTTCTCCTTATTTTCATTGGTATTCTAATCTAAACCTTCACCGTGAGATTGAATCACTTTCTGATACCAGTAGAATGAATCTTTTTTCATTCTACATAAATTTCCAACACCATTATCATTCATATCTACATAGATAAATCCATATCTTTTATCCATTTGACCTGTTGTAAAGGAAACCAAATCAATTGGTCCCCATGTTGTATAACCAAAAATATTGACACCTTCTTCTCTGGCTTTCATGAGACTTTGAATATGACTTCTTAAATAATTAATTCTATAATCATCATGAATAGAACCATCTTCCTCTACTTTATCATAAGCACCTAAACCATTTTCAACATCAAACAAAGGAACCTGATAACGATCATTTAAAACATGTAAAAAGTATTCATAGCCAGTTGGATCAATTTGCCATCCCCATTCACTTGCTTCAAGATATGGGTTTTTCACCTGACCTTGTCCACCTGCGGTTGTTAAAGCATCACCCTGATTTTGATGAGTTGTGATAACATTTGACATATAATAGGAGTAAGCTAAGAAATCTGATTTTCCTTCCATAAGATCTTGTTTATCTTCCTTTGTAATATCTAATTTCACATTGTTTTCTTTCCAAATACGCACTGCATATGATGGGTAATATCCTCTTACCATTGTATCCGCACAATAGGCAAACTTGTTTTGGAATTCTTTGTATGAAGCAATCACATCTTGAGGATCACATGTCATTGGATAACAGCAAAATCCTGCAACCATACAGCCGACTTTGATTTCTGGATCTATGTCATGGGCAACTTTGACAGCCTGTGCTGCAGCAACCATTTGATGATGAAGTTCTGTAAAAGCAACCTGTTTTCCTTCTTTGACATCAAAATGAAGTAAAATATTAATTTCATTAAATGTTAACCATTTATCAACCAAATCTTTATACTCGGTGAAACAGACTCTTGCAAATTCAACAAATTGATGAATCATCTCCCTGTTTGTCCATCCTCCATATGTTTCCTCTAAATAGACAGGTTCATCATACTTATATAATGTAATCACTGGATCCATACCATATTTTCTACATTCCTTAAAAACATTTCTATAAAATTCAACACCTGCCTGATTCACTCCACCTTCTACTCCATATGGAAAAATTCTCGCCCAGGATATTGTTGTATTCAATGTTGTAAATCCCATTTCAGCAAACAAGGCAATATCTTCTTTATATCTATGGTAGAAGTCAATACCCACATGATTGGTATATCTCACATCATCAAAAAGAGTATATTTTGCACCTTGAGGCAAATGATCAAACTGCCTCATTTTCCCTCTTGTCCCATCGGCGTTTAAATAATGTATATAACGATTATCAGTTGTTGTTCCTGGATCTCCAAAATCAACCTGGACAGGACTTTTTCCATCTTCATCCCAAGCTCCTTCACATTGGGCAGCACTGATAGAACCACCCCATAAAAACTTTTTAGGAAAACTCATTTTACTTCCTCACTTTCTATTTATTTAATAATTCAATTGCGTGATCCAAGACCTTTTGACCATTCATCATACCATAATCCTGCATATTAATAACTTCTACAGGTTTATCAGGGTACATTCCTTGTATTTTCTTTAACTCATAACGAACTTGTGGTCCAAGTAGAATCACATCTGATTGATCAGCATACGATGTCACAGACCCAACAGGATGTGCTTCAATATGCACTTCAATACCTTTTTCTTGAGCAGCGTCATTCATTCGGTTGACTAGTAAACTTGTTGACATACCAGCTGCACACACTAATAAAATATTCATTATTTTTTTCCTCCTATAATTGTCTTAATTCAGGTATAATTTCCTGATAATTTTTTTCTTTTCCAAATAATGCACTTGTACCTAAAATGAAGCCATCAACTCCTATTTTTGATAAAGTTTCAATACGTTCTGGTGAACAAGCGCCATCTAACATGACTTTGTATCCATACTGCTTTTTCTTCTCACATAACTGTTTTAATTTTTCATCTACAAAACTCAGATACTTTTGTCCAGAAAATCCTGGATTGACACTCATAACCAAAACATAATCCACTAAAGTTAACACCTCTTTGATAGATTCAAAAGATGTTCCCGGATTGATTGCAAGTCCTGAACAAATCCCTGTATCTTTAATCATTTGTAAAGTCCTTGTAATATGACAATCATTTTCTGAATGTACATAAATAATTTGAACACCCATTTCAGCAAATTTTGAAATATAATCACTCGCTTTATTTACCATCAAATGCACATCACAGGGCACTGTTGCCTGCTTTACTATAAATTCAATATCCTGTAGTCCCATTCCAAAATTTGGAACAAAATTACCATCCATCACATCAAGATGAAAGATATCTATTCCCGCTTCTTCTAAGTCTTTGACTTCTTTTTCTAAGTTTCCAAACTGTGCACACATCATGGATGGGCATAATAATTTCTCCATATTTCCTCCTCAGTAAAACGTTTACTCATCTCGTGAAGAAATAAAGGTTTTCACCTTTATTTCTCATATTCAATATTATTGGCTAAGTCTTCACCATGACTGGCAATGACTTTTTTATACCAATAGAATGATTTCTTTGGATAGCGCTTCATAGACTTGATTGTATGTTCGTATCTATCAACATAAATAAATCCATAACGTTTGACAAAGCCCTCTCTTGTAGAATGCAAATCATGAGCTGACCATGTTAAATAGCCTAAAAGATCAACGCCATCAGCAACTGCTTCTTTCATACATTCAATATGTCTGGCAAGATAATCAATACGATAATCATCATGGATTTGATTGTTTTCATCTAACTCTTCAGTAGCACCCATACCATTTTCCAAAATGAGAATTGGTAATTGATAACGATGATAAATTTCCATGAGTTGATAGTAGAAACCATCTGGATCAATAATCCATCCCCATTCCGTTTCATCACAATAAGGATTTAAATCACCAGTTCGATACTGAACAAGGGCTTCTTGAACTTCTTTTGGGGCTGGTGCCATTTTTAATGGAGCACCACTCTCACCAGCTCTTGCTACACTGGTTGAATAATAAGTTGTTGAAATCAAATCTGGTTTTACTGAAGCTATTAATTCTTCATCACCAGGTTCCATATGTGGTAAACAATTTAATTCTTCTAAATAATTGATAAAATACTGTGGATATTTACCACGACAATAAACATCTAAATAAGCCCAGTTTGTCATATACATTTGTTTTAAGGCCATGCGTACATCTTGAGGATTGCAAGTTGCTGGATAAACAACTCCTGTTGCACAGTTAGGACCAATCTTTGCATCAGGGTCAATCTCATGGCAGGTATGAACACATCTTGCATAAGCCAATGTAAGATGATGTTCTATTTGCCAGGTCTCCTGTTCTGTCAAATCATTATTTCCCATGATATATTCCTGATCAAGATGGAATAAATTAGGTTCATTAAATGGTGTATAATATTTAATTCTGCCTTTAAAATGTTTAAATATTGTTGAAACATACTTGATGTATAAATCAATCACACGACGGTCTAAAAATCCACGATATTTATCAAGCAAAGTTTGTGGTAAATCATAAGCATAAAGTGTTGCAACTGGTGTAATCCCACGCTTGATTAAACCATCAACCATGCAATCATAAAATGCCAATCCTTTTTCATTTGGCTGTTCTTCTTCACCAGTAGGATAAATTCTTGTCCAAGCAATTGAAAAACGATAAATAGTGAATCCCATTTCCTGATATAAATCTAAATCTTCTTCTAAATGATGATAATGATCACTAGCAATATGAAAGTTTGAATAACCATTTTTTAAGACTCTTGTATCACTGATAGAAACACCTTTTCCATCTTCATTCCATGCTCCTTCAAATTGTTGAGCATTTGTAGAACTTCCCCACATAAATGTCTCTGGTAACTTCTTTGTCATAATCCATTCCCTCTACTTTCCTTATCTTATAATCCTATTTTAGTGCCATTGAGTAAACGTTTCCACACATCTTAATGGCACACTTTGTGCCATTATCAAAAATAGCCTTGATTGATTCTCTATTATAAGATATGATTGAATGAGTAATCGTTTTCATAAAATCATTTGTAAATATTTGTAAAAACCTATATAATAGAATAAGGAGTGAAACTTATGGATAAAAAAAGAAGCATCTCAATAAAAGAAATTGCCAAACTTGCAAATGTTTCAGTTGCAACTGTTTCAAGGGTTATTAATAATAATGGGCGATTTTCTGAAGATACGAGAAAAAAGGTTCAATACATTATAGACAAATATGGTTATACAACCAACATGGCTGCAAAGAGTTTAAGAATGTCAAAATCTAAAACAGTAGGACTGATTGTTCCTAATATTGATAATGAATGGTTTTCTCATCTGGTATTAGAAATAGAAAAATACTTTTTTGAAAAAAATTATTCAGTTTTTATATGCAATACTTCTCAAGATGAAAAAAAAGAAATTGCTTATTTTAAATCTCTAGATTCTAAATTGGTTGATGGTATTATGTGTATTTCTGGTATTGAAGAGATACCAACTGATGTCATTACACGTAATATTCCCATCGTTTGTATTGATAGAAAACCTAAAGATCATAATAATGTTTATTATGTTGAATCTAATCATTATAGTGGTGGCTATTTAGCAACCGAAGAACTGATAAAAAAAGGTTGTCAAAGAATTGCAATCGTGTCAAGAAACAAAACACTTTCTGTAAATAAACAGCGGCTAGAAGGATATCGTCAAGCATTAAAAGATTATGGATTACAAGAATACAAAGAATTACAATTATTGCTTGATCTTTCTTCTGCAAATTATGAAGGCGCTAGAGAAGCCATGAACAAGCTCATTAAATCAGGTATTCCTTTTGATGGTGTTTTTGCAACAAATGACTGGCGTGCTTATGGTGTTATGGTTGCTTTAGCTGAGAATCATATAAAAGTTCCTGATGATGTAAAAGTGATAGGCTTTGATGATATTTCCATTTCTCATTCATGTCATCCCTCATTATCTACAATTCGTCAAGATACGAAAGGATTAGCCCAAAAAGCATCTAGTCTATTGTTAAACTTAATGAATGATAAAGAAGTACAGTTAGAAGAAAGACGTTTTATCTTACCTGTTGAAGTCATTCAACGTGATTCAACCCATATAAAATAAATGTATATAAAAAGTATCATTTTGAAATGATACTTTTTATATTTTTAAACTTGATGTTTATAAATTGATTCATATTCTTTTAAAATATTCAAAGAATGACTTGTTCCAATTCGTGTTGCTCCTGCTTCTATCATAGCAAGACAGGTTTGCCAGTCACGAATTCCACCAGCAGCTTTTACCTGAACCTCTTGACCGACTATCTCTTTCATAAGACGAACATCTTCAATAGTCGCACCACCAGTCCCAAAGCCTGTACTTGTCTTAATAAAATCTGGCTTTATCTCTTTTGCAATTTCTGATAGTTTCTTAATTTCACATTGATCTAAATAGCAATTTTCAAAAATAACTTTACAAATAACATTATTCTCATGGCATAAGGTCACAATCTCTTGCATTTCTTTTTTAAGATATTCCCAATCATGCATTTTTGCCTTCCCTATATTGATGACATAATCAATCTCATCGGCACCATCAAGAATAGCTTGTTTTGTTTCTGCTAACTTAACAGACAAAGTTGTTTGACCTAGAGGAAAGGAAATAGCAGCACCAACATGAACTTGACTCTCTTTCAATAATTCTTTACACAAACGAACTGGCTCACTATTAATTGCAACCATTGCTGCTCCCATCGACTTCGCCTCATTACATAATTTTTTAAAATCATCTTTTGTCGCATAGGGTTTTAAAAAAGTATGATCAAACATATGAGCTAAATCTTCTGTTGTCATAATATCACCTCTCTTTAAGTATACACCTATCATTGTATATGTCTATTCAATTCAATCAAAGTATCTCAACATCGACTATCCTAAAATTAAGACAGATCATCTTCATGCTTATCATTATCAACTTCACATAGATATTGTATCCGTGCCAACACCCAATAAAATTCTTAATGATTTAGTATTCAATATCATTTTGAAGATTCTCACCATTTGTAGCAATGACTTTTTTATACCAGTAGAATGATTTCTTTTTATAACGTGCTAAATCCAATAAATCTTCAAATCCTCTATTAACATAAACAAATCCATATCTTTTTCTCATTTCTTTATGACTACTTAAAAAATCAATTGGGCTCCAAGCAAGATATCCCATTAAATCAACACCGTCATGTTCAACAGCACATTTAAGACTTGTAATATGTTTTTGATAATATTCAATTCTTTCATCGTCATAGACTTTGCCATTATCTAACTTTTCATCAATTCCAATACCATTTTCAACAATAAATAATGGTTTATGATAACGATGATATAAATCAATTAAAGAATATCTTAAACCTTCAGCATCAATTTGCCAACCCCATTCATTTGCTGTATAGTTTGGATTTTTTAAATTTCTATGATCAAATAAAATCGCATCCTCTAAATCAATAAAATCTTCAATATGATCAAAGGAACTCTGAACACCACTACGATAATATGAAAAAGCAAGATAATCTAATTTTTGTGAAGATTCTAATACAACTTTCTGTTCTCGTTCCTTATAATCAATATGAATATGTCTTTGTTTAATAAAATTTAAAAAATAATCAGGAAGTTCACCAGAAGTCATAATATCAAACGGTAAATAATTATGCATTTTATTCTTGAAATCAGCTGCAATAATATCTTCACTTTTACAAGTTAATGGATAAAAAGGTGCATGTCCAATCATTCCCCCAACCCAAGCATTTGAATCAATGCGTTTAATCACTTCAACAGCTCGTGCATGTGCTATTGCAGTATTAATAGATAATTGTGCAAACATTTCAGTCATACTCATATCTTCAGGTCGGTATGCTCCAGCAACCAAATCACTTTGATAAGGTGCAAGATTAATTTCATTATATGTCAGCCAATATTTCACTTTTCCTTTCAATCTATTCACAACAACCTCTACATGCTTAGCATAAAAATCAATAACCTTTTTATTTAAAAAACCATTGTATTCTCTTAAAAGATAATCTGGCATATCAAAATGCACCAATGAAACAACAGGTTCAATACCTTTTTCTAAAAGATAATCTACCATGGATTCATAGAAATCCAAACCCTTTTCATTCGCTTTCTCATCATCCCCCAAAGGGTGAATACGTGACCATACAACAGAAAAACGGTAGGCCTTAAAACCCATTTCAGCCATCAAATCAATATCTTCCTTATAATGATGATAATGATCAGCCGCAACAGCCGTATCACAGAACATTGGAACTATCCCTTTTTCAGGTGTCACTACCAAAGTATCATATACATTTAATCCTTTTCCATCTTCTAAATAAGCTCCTTCAGCTTGTACATTACTGAGGGCAGCCCCCCATAAGAAATCTCTTTTCATATTCTTTTCCTCACTTTGTTGTCATCATAATTGTCATTTGCCCATTCAATTGGATATGTGTATGTGTTGGAATGAGAAAATTATCTCCAACTTTTATATCTTGATTATTCACTTTGCCCTGTCCTTTCACAACTGTTGCTAATTGGTAATTTGTATGAATGTACTCAACTTCCCCTGTTACTTCCAATTTTGTCACTGTAAATGAATCATTTGCAATAAAAACTGTCTGTATACAATTTTGATAATATGTTTCAACTGGATGAATTTGATTTTTCATATCTTCAGGATTGTATGATAAACAATCGATTGCTTCTTCCATGTGCAGTTCACGTTCATGACCATATTCGTCCTTACGATGATAATCATAAAAACGATATGTGATATCAGTTGCCTGCTGAATTTCATAGACAATGCTTCCCTTTCTTAATGCATGTAATAAACCTGCTGGCAAATAAACAAAATCTCCAGAATGAACATCCAAATGTTGAATCAAATCATCCCAGCGATTTTCTTGTATACATTGCCTTAACTCTGTTTCATTAGCAGCATGATGTCCATAAACAATATTTGCGCCTGATTCAGCCTCAATAAAATACCATCCTTCATTTTTACCTGTTGGAAATCCTAATTTTTTAGCATGCTCAGCATTAGGATGAACCTGAATACTTAAATCATCTTCTGGTCCAACAAGCGAAATAATGACAGGGAAATCTTCATGAGGATGACCAAATAATTCCTGATGATTTTTCCATAAATCCAAGAGTGTCTGCCCTTGATAAGGATCACTTAAACAAACAGTTGATGCACCTTCTTGAGCACTAAATGACCATGACTGGCCAATTCCAAGTGGAAAATCATCATATCCAAAATACTCTTTAACCAATGTATGCCCCCAAATCGCTGGACGAGGAATTGGTTTAAAAAATAAAACACTCATATCAACACCTCCATGTTTCATTTTATAAGAATAGTCTTGCTTATCAATAGAGTAAACAGTCATAAATTATGACAAAAGACTCATTGAAAATCAAAAACCTTTTATTAAAAAAATAGCACCAACACAAGTGCTATCAAATTTATAAAAATATTTTACATGTTAATTAATGCAAATAATGATACAGCTGTGGTAAATGTTGCAAGAACTGTAGCTATTGTAACCATTCGAGGTTGAACCCGATAATGATATTGGATATTGTATAAATTATTCACTTGCCTTGATTTCGTACAATGATAATCTGATAATAACGCAACGCATAAAATAAGAATTCGCATCCATAAACTTGTGCCAATCCTCCATGAAATAGGCCATGGAAATATTGCCAATCCAAAGGCTAAAATTGCTGTTCCCAAAGCCGGTATAACATAAGGATTCTTTAATTCCTCTAATGCCTTTTCATGTTTGGATTTTTTACTTTTAGATTGTTTAGCATCCTCAATTTTACGTTCTTCATATTTTTGAGTATCACTACGTTGTCTTACTTTTTTGACTTCTTCACCACAGCTATCACAAAAGCGAGCTGTGTCACTCATTTTAGCACCACATTTTCGACAATACATTGTTCTTCTCCTTTATTTTAAGATAACTGTTGATAAATTTAACAAAGCAATATAAACACTCATCACAACTGCAACCATTGCGAATTTACTATTTCCGTTAGGTTGATAACCTTTTTTCTTATCTTGATAATCAATAATAAAAGACATGACAGAACATCCAATAGCACATATATATCCAATAAGACTGATTATGAAAATAAACTTCGAATTCATTCCTAAGCCATTTACAATTGTAGCAACAATAAAATCTAAACCAATTAAAGAAATAAGGAAAATCATCAACCCAAGTTTACTCCAACTATTTTCACGAGGATTATGTTTTAAAGAAGGATCATTTTTTTCCATTTCTCTTTGTTTTGAAATCTTCTCTTTTGCTTTTTCTAAATCCTTCATACTGACTTTTTTCAACGGTTTCCCGCAATATATACAAAAAGTAGAATCATCAGGCAAATCTTTATGACAATGTGGACAAACTTTCATTTCCTTTTCCTCCTATTTTTTTCAATAAAGGAGACTTTTACAAGTCTCCTCATACATCTTAAGCATTTGCAGCAACAGTAGCAGCAGCCTCGTCTTCTAATCTTTTCACTTCTGATTTTTCATAAGCCTTCCAGAATGGGTAGAAAATAACCATTCCAATGGCTAGGTTAATAAATACAATAATAAATCCACCAATAGAACCACCAGGAGCTAAATATCCTAAAATAGGAGATGGTGTTGCCCAAGGTAAAGCTAAATACATTTTCCCAATAAATCCAACACTTGTTAACATATAAGTTAATGCCCCAGTAATTGTATGTGTCACAACAAATGGAATAATTAAGAATGGATTTAAAACAACAGGTAATCCAAACATAATTGGTTCTACAATACAGAAGATGGCAGGTGGGAAACAGATAGCAGCCAATGGTTTTAAATGTGGTAATTTCTTACTTGACATAAACATATAGATTAAAATTGGCCAGCAGCTTGATACCCATTGAGATAATCTACATAAGTTTGGAGTCCATACATATGGTAAATCTTTAACAGCAGTTCCTGCTAAGAAAGCAGTATTATTTTCACCAATCCAAGTATTTAAGAATGCATTTGTAACAGCACCTGTGATATTATCTCCATGAAGACCACAAGTCCACAACAATGCAGATAAGAATTGCTGTAATGAGTAGACAACAACATTGTCAGCAGCAGATAAGACAGGCAATAACATTTGTCCAATCATTTCAGGAATATTCAATCCTCCAATTGTTCTAATACCCCAACAAATAATCGCAATAAAGAAATAAGGAATAATCGCTGAGAAACTATCAGAGATTGCAGGTGGAACTGAATCTGGTAATTTGATACGAATATGATACTTATAGCATAAATGAATGACATTGATCGCAATTGCACCTGCAACCATTGCTGTGATGACCCCTGCACCACCCCAATAAGTAATTTCTAAAGCACCAGGTAAAGCATCAGTAGCAACACCTTCAATAAATAATTTACCAACAGCATTGTAGTTAAGTAAGATAAATGCAAAGAATGCACCTACAGCACCCGTTGTTTTGTTGAAACCTTTGATTTCAGCATATTCAGCTCCCATTGCAATAACAATGTAAACTGCCATCATACCCATAGACAAGCTATTGATTAATGCAAGATCCCCTGCCCAAGGTTTCATGAATGGTAGTAAAGCCGTTTCTGTTAAACCACCATCAGAACATAAAAGATAAATAATTAAGAAAATTGAACCAACCATCGTAACCCCAATTGATCCAACCATCCCATTTACAACAGCTTTAATAAATGGAATTTGACCAAATTTTGTCATTGGTCCAGCGATGACATCAACTTTTGACATCAATTTGTCCATAAAAGACGTGTTTTCAGTAGACATTTAAATTCTTCTCCCTTCTATAAATGTCGAGAATGCGAGTAAACGTTTTCTCTTTACATCTTCATTTTATCACGTCGTTTATTTTTTTCTACTTAATCAATCGGCATAATAAATGCCAAGTCATTCACTTTTTTTATCAAAAGGCTTATGTAGTAAGGATTTAGAGAGAATTTGCGAAAACAGATTTTTAGAGAAAACGTTTACATATTTGTCGGATTTTGTTATAATGGTACTGCATTAAGGAGGAATATTATGAATTTAAAGAAAAATGAAATTGAAATTATTAAATTGCTTATTGCCTCAACAAATTATATTTCTTCTTATGACATAGCAACTGCAACTGGTATCAATAGAAGACTGGTACGAGATGAAATGCTGAATGTCAAAATCATTTTAAAATCACTTGGTTATGAGTTAGTATCTAAGACTTCCAAAGGATATATTATTGAAGGAAAATCATCACATTCATTACAAGGTTTGTTTCACATCATTGAAGATGCTGAACGTCAAAGAGAATATGTTTTTCCAACATTACCACAAGAAAGACAGAGTTATATTTTAAAAAGATTAGTGGAAAATAATACATATATGAAAATAGATGATCTTGCTGATGAACTTTTGATTAGCCGTTCTACAATCTCCAGTGACTTAAAAAAAGCTCGTCAGGATATTAAAAAATATGGTCTTATAATGAAACAAAAACCGAATTATGGTATCTGTATTGTTGGTGATGAAGTGAATAAAAGAAAACCTCTATGTGACTCTCTATTTACGAATCTTAGACAATCTGAGATGTTTTATGATTATTTAAACTCATATATTACAAATCCAGATTCATTAGAAAATGGAATCATTAAAATAATCAAACATCATCATGTAGAAATGTCTGATATCGCATTATGTGATTTTCTTTTAAGTCTGTCTGTCAGTATTACTCGTATTCTTGCTGGTCATACCATTGCCAAATCTCCTGATTTAAAACCAATTCTTGGGCGTAATGAATTCGAATGTGCAAAGGATATTGCTCATTTTATTGAAGATAGAAATGAATGTCAAATGAATGAACATGAAATCAACCAAATCGCAATTGAACTTATTTGTAAAAGATCTTCCAAAGGTGTGACACCACAAAATTCACCTGAAATTCATCATCTTGTCAATGAAATATTATCTGAAATCTATCAACAGACATTACTCCAATTTAATGACTCACATTTCTATAAAACTTTTACTTTATATGTAGAAGCTGCTATAATTCGCTTAACTTATAAAGAGAAAATTAGAAACCCACTTTTTGATGAATTAAAAACAACTTATCCACTTGCATATGAACTGGCTGAAATCACTTCATCAATTATTAAAAAATATACACATCAGGCTTTATCAATGAGTGAACTTGCATTTTTTGCAATTATCTTTAACACTGTTATCCATAATCACAAAACAAATAAAAAAAGAGTTCTACTTCTTTGTGGACTTGGTGGCGGTGCTGAACAATTAAATGCTAAACAAATTATAGAACGTTTTGAAAATGAAATTGATATTGTGAAAACTTCTCAATACTATAAATTACCTGATGAAGATTTAAATCAATATGATTTTATCATTTCTACTGTACCAATTCATAAAGATTTACTCATTCCACATATCAATATTTCACAAATCATTAATCAAGATGACCTTAATAAAATTGATAATTATCTCTCCTATCTCTTCAATAAAAATAGAATAGAAACCCTTTTTCACCCTAAACTTTATAAAACAAACGTCAAAGCACGTAATAAAACAGATGTTGTCAATGAATTTTTTAAAATGTTAAAAGCTCAGTATCCTCATATAAAAGAATCATTTAAAAATAATCTGATGATTAAAGATCAAAATACATTTATTCCCTATAAAAATAAAATAGCAATTATACGCTTAAATAAACCTTTAAATCAAAATAATATACTTGCTGTATTAATTCTTCAAAAACCTATAATCTGGCATAAAAAAGAAGTTCAAATGATTATTCTATTCTCTTGCAGTGATAGTAATAATTACATTTATAATACCTTAACCAATATCCTCACTAATCTTTCAATTAAAGAAAAAGGGAACTGGAATCTTATTGAAGATACCAGTTACCCAATGTTTTTAAAAATGATGATTAGAAATCAGTTCTAAGAAATAACAAGATGTTATTTCTTTTTTAATGGAGAATTGTACCACAATATTCACATTGACTTCCATCCCCTATAACAATATTATGTGCTCCACACCCTGGACAAACAGCCATATGTGAAGCATGATTAAGTTCCTGACCTGTTGAAACATTCTCGTAAGTTCCCAAGACAATACATTGTTTTGTTTTATCTATATAAGCATTTTGAAAATAACCTTTATCAATCATGACCTGTAAATCGTGTGCTACCTGCGTTGATGAAACTGCTCGAGCAGATGAAATTTGTGGTATAGATATTATATTCGAATTAACAATGAGTGAAATATAATCACGATAACGTTTTCTCTCTTCCTCAATTGATAAACATTTTTTAAATAGCAGCAATCCTCCTGCGATAAATAGAAGACTAACAACAATATAGAAAAGCATATCACTGCCAGTGACAACAGTTTTTACGCCATCTACAGTCTGTGTCATTTGGCCTGTTAAAGTCATAAAAATAGAAATAACACCAAAACCCATTAAAGCGAATGATATATATTTCAATGTTGATGATTTTTCAAAGACTGCTGTTTTATCATCTCTTAATTTTTGAATCAAGAAAAAGAGTCCGACTGGCCATACAAAGATTAATAAAACAATAATAAGTGTCCAGGATTTTGATTTTTTCATAAATAGTTAAACCTTTCCATATTTAGCTTGTTGAGATAGAATTTGATATTGTTCAATTTGAATTTCAATATGTTGGAATTCTTGATTGATTTCAAAATCTTCATCTTGATAATGATTTTGAAAATAAAGCAATGCATTGGCAAGCGAATTCAAATCTATATCTCTTGAAACATCTAATGATTTCAAAGACTGAATTAATGAAGGTATTTGATTTAGACATTTTTCATCAATATCTAACCCCTTAAATTGTTGGAGTATATCTAAACAAGTCTGTAATTGACTTAATTGACTGTTTAGCTGATGAGATTGCATATACATACGTTTTGCAAAATAAAGAACAAGTGTATATCCTATCAAAGCCCCTCCATAGATAAGTACAATCAATCCAATTGTAATATAACCTAGCAAAGAGACAACTGCCATGACTACAACCATCATCAATGAAATAACAAGTAGTCCAGGAATGAGAAATGCTCTTTCAATCTTTTGTAATGATAAAGCACGATAAAGTGTAAAGGTTGCTAACAATTCAGTACAAACAATATTCACAATAATATATGAGTTAACTCCCATAAAAAATAAAGCAAGTGCTGTAACAATTGTTATAATCATTCCCAGAACTGAAAAAAGCTTATTCGCTTTCATCATAATTTTTCACCACATTCAGGACAGAACTTTATATTCGACCCAACTTCCAGACCACATTTTGGACAATTCTTTTGAAGAGGTTTTCCGCATTCAGGGCAGAACTTTGCATGTGCTGGTATATTGACATGACAGTGTGGACATTCTTTAACATCAGTGATTCTTGTATCAGCACCACACATTGGACAGAACTTCACATTTTCTGCAATTTTTTGATGACATTTTGGACATTCTTTCATTTTTGTAGATGTATCAATCTGACTTGTTAAACCACCAACTTGCTGTCCCATTGGTCCACCAATACCAACGCCCATACCAAGACCAATTCCAGCCCCCATCATTCCTCCAGCACCACCTTCATTTTTAGCAGCACCTTCTAATGTATCAAATGATCTTTCTTGTTGATAACTATAACCAATAATATCCATTTCAGCACGTTTAGCTAAAGCATCTTTCAATTTTTTAACTGCCGAATCATCTTCTGGTACACTAATATCATTAATATTAAAATTCACAATCTTAATACCATATTCAGCCATTTCAGGCACCATTTTTTCTTGAATATAATCTGATAACTCTTCTAAAGAAGCATTAATTTCTAAAACACTAATACCATTTTTAATAATATATGAAGAAATGGCATCTTTGACTTTTGTTAGATAAACTCCTTTAAAATAACTTGTAACCTGCTCTTTATCAAAATAAGGCAATGTCCCAACCAACTCAGTTAAAAATTTTCTTGAATCTTCTATTCGTATTGCAAATTGCCCATAAGAACGAACTGGTAAAAAAACTTTATACTTTGGATCTTGCAATTGAATAGGAGACGGTGTTCCCCACTTAATATCCATAGATACTGTTTTATTGACAAACCAAACCTCAGCAGTAAATGGTGATTTTCCTCCAAAAGGTAAACCAATCAATTTTGTTAACAAAGGTATATTCGCTGTTTCTAAAACATGACGTCCTGGACTAAATAAATCCAAGGCTTTTCCACCTTTATATAACAATGCTTCTTGTGATTCATTCACAATTAATTGTGTCCACGTACTCAATTCCTGATCAGGATATTTCCATGCAAACACATCAGGTGAAGCATCATATTTTACCAAATCAATAATAGCCATAATCTTTCCCTCCATCATTTTATACTATATCTATTTTAACAAATTTTAGATTAAACAACAATCAAATATAAACTAGTAATAATTGGTTATTTTTATGAAACACTTAATCTCACTAATTTATCATCTTGATACATTGTTGTTTTCACTTAAATATTTCTCTGGCAATAATCACAATAAGTTGTCTGTGATAGATCTAATAGAGCACCACAATAAAGGCAAACTTCTTCTAACATATCCTACTTCCATATTATGAAGTTGTTGTTGATGCTGCATAAATAAACTATTAAATTCATATTCATCTCCCTAAACGATGTCAAATACCTATGATTGTGAATAATAAAAGTCTCATAACCTACAGGTTATGAGAACGGTATAGTTATTTTATATAAACTCTATTTTTTTGTTAATCCAGTACTTTCTAAATTTTTCACTGTCTGTTCATAACTTACATACAGTATTTTACCATCTTTTTTTGCACCAGTAATGATTTTAGCTGCTTTTAAATCATAGAAATCTGCTGTTTCATAATCTATTATTGTTGTTTCAGTTATTTTATCACCAGTTATATCAGCTCTATAATTGACCCCTTTTATATCATAAAGCTTTTTATACTGTTCAACTGTTTGTTCCATTTCATCTTTTGTAATTCCTAAATCTGCAAAGTTCATTACAGAGACAGTTTTCTGTTTTAAAACACGATCTCCTAAATAATTAATTGTGCTTGAAATCTTAGTTCCATTAATCTCACCTTCGTATACTACTGTTTCAATTTTAGAATCTCCTCCTCCACAACCATTTAATACAACTGCTGCTATCATTATACACATTCCTAATTTTAATAATCTTTTCATAATTTACCTCTTCTTTTGATCATATCAAAAACAATCAAATTATTTATTAATGTTACACAAGATAATTTACAGACCCACTCCAGTCTTATAACTGCCTTTATGAGCAATATTGAACATATATACTCCCCTTTGCTCTATCTATATATCCAATATCATAGCATCTTTATTCATACAGTCCCTAAATTTTACTTTCTCTGCATGGACACTCTACTTTCCCAAGAATTCTATCCTTCAGCTTAAATTCTACTTTTGTTTCATACTTCAGATTTATAGAAATCATCGCTGTTTTTTCCTTAATTGTCATTCTTTCTATATCTAATCCTTAAATGATAAGAATCTGTCTTCATCAATGTCCATCTTCTTAGCTATATTTGAATTGTACAGATAGAAGACATAATCTCTCTCCCCCTTCCTTGGTTCATTAAAGTTCACACAAAAAAACCATGCAATTTCCTTAGAAAAAGCATGGTAAATCAACAAAATATATGCTATTTTTATCAGTTCGTAAAAGTGAACATTTACGAACTTTTATACACGATAAATTATATCATAATTTATCTATTTTCTACAAGCGTTTACAAATAACTCATGTTTCTATTTATGAAAATCGAATGATCCATAACATATTATTCATAAAAAATACTCTCATTTCTTTTAAAACTCCCTAACTTTTGTATTCAATTCAGTTAGCCAATCTGATTCATATTCTTCAATCATTCCCATATCGCTTAACTTTGTTAATTCACTATCTAATGGTATCTGTCCTAAAACATTCAAATCATACTTATGTATAACATCTTCTAAATGACTTTTTCCAAATACAAAAATTTTCTTTCCACAATCAGGACATTTCACATAACTCATATTTTCAACAATCCCTAAGATTGGAATATTCATTTGTCTAGCCATATTCACCGCTTTACCAACAATCATACTCACAAGTTCTTGGGGACTTGTGACAATGACAATTCCGTCAAGAGGTAATGATTGGAATATAGTTAATGGAACATCACCTGTTCCTGGTGGCATATCAACGAACATATAATCAATTTCACCCCATTTGACATCAGTCCAAAACTGTTTAATCATTCCAGCTAAGATTGGACCACGCCAAACAACAGGATCTTCAGGATGCTCCAATAAAAGATTAGTTGACATGATTTTCATTCCATGTGCAGTTTGGGCTGGAATAATCTCTTTTCCATTAGAATAAATTTCTGTATCATCGACACCAAATGTTTTACCAATTGATGGACCTGTAATATCGCCATCTAATATAGCAACATTGTGACCTTCTCTTTGTTTTAAAACAGCTAATAAAGATGTAATAGAAGACTTACCAACACCACCTTTCCCACTGACAATACCAATAACTTTCTTAACATGAGAGTGAGCATTCATTGGTGCTAGAAAACTTTTTTCATCACACTCTTCTTGACACGCTCCACAATCATGATTACATTCATTACTCATTATCTTCACTCCTTTATGATTATTATTCTACTACAAATTCAAGACTTATTCAAAAGATTCACATTATCTATTAAGATATATAGATCAAAATAACAAAAAAGGTCTCAAAGATAAGACCCTATGATTCAATATATTCTTTTTTAAAAGTAAAGCCTCTACCACGAACCTCATTGACCTTACTTACAACCATAAATGCATGTTCATCAATATTCAATATTAAGTCATTAAGTTTTGGTAATTCCCTGTTAGATACAACAGTCATAACAACTGGATATTCGTTTTTCATATAACCAGAAATAGACTTTAACATCGTTGTTCCTCTATCTAACTCTTGTATAATAACATTATTAATCTTTTCATATTCTTTAGAAACAATCATAACTTCAGTTTGTGCTTTTCCAAATACTAGAACTTTATCCAATACTAATGTATATGTCGCTACTAAGACAATCCCATATAAAACCATTTCTTTATCAGTATAAAAGACTTGCATTAACAAAATGATAAAATCAAAAACATACATAGAAACAGAAACAGGTATTCCCATTTTCTTATTAATGACAAGTGGTGGAATATCCATTCCTCCAGTTGAAGCATTACACTTAATAACAAGTCCAATAGCTGTTCCTATCATAACTCCACCAAACAAGGCAGCTAACAATGGGTCACTTGTCATCTTTGTATATCCAATTGTTTGTTCAAAGACACTTAAAATGAGTGGAAAATAAAATGTACTGATTAAAGTTGTCAATGCAAATGTTTTTCCTAAAACAAAAAAACCTATTGCAAACATACCTATATTAAAGATGGAAACAAATAATGTTATTGGTATTTGAAAAACATGATGAGCAGCAATCGCTAAACCAGTAGAACCACCTGTTATGAGACCACTTGGAACAATAAATAAAACAACTGCTAAAGCATATAACGTATTTCCTAAAAGAATACCAATAATATTCTTCACTGTTTTTAGAGTCATACTCTCCCTCCTATTCAATAAACCAAAAGTTATTATAACACGACTTATGTCAATTATAATCATTATTTTTATAATATGACAAAAATAAGTCATTTGATTTATTCCATTTACATTGCTGATATATAAAAAACAAGTTATACTTATAAACAAGGAGGAGAGATTTATGAAATATTTAAAAAGACTTTCAATAGTTATATTATCTGCTTTCATGGCTATTTCATTAATAGGGTGTCAGCCGCAAACAAAAAACAATGAAGAAGTTCAAAAACAATTTGATGAATTCATTCAAACACAATTTGTGAATACAATGGAAAGTGACTATACAACTGCTCATACATTTATGGTCAATCCTAAAGATTTTGGTGTTGATATGAGTCAAGTTGATGTCAATTTAGGAATTCGTATTACAGATGAAAATTTGAAAAAAAGCAAAGAAGATCAAGCTTCTGTACTTAAAGAATTCAAAACATTTAATCGCGACGATTTAACAGATGAACAAAAAGATACATATGATATTTTTAAATTCCAAGCTGAATTAGATGAAAAACTGAATGATGATAAATTTGATTATTATCAACAAATCTTTGAAAGCATGACTGGTATTCATTATCAATTACCAACAATGTTAGCAGACTGGCAGTTACGTAACGAACAAGATGTAAAAGATTTAATTTCTGTTGTCAATGATATTCAACCCTATATGGATAGTGCTTTGGATTATACAAAGAAACAGGAAGAAAAAGGTTTGTTGATGGCTGATCTTAATGAAGTGATTGCATACTGTGATAAGGTAATTAAAAAAGGAGATCAGAGTGCAGTTTTAGAAGCTATGAAAAAAAGTATTGATAATCTTTCACTAGAGAAAGGAACTGAGTACAAAAAACAACTCAGTCAGGCATTTAAAGATTCATTTATTCCTGCTTATGAAGATATTAGAGACACAATGAAATCTTTCAAATCAGGAACAAATAATACTGAAGGATATGCTAAGTTTAAAAATGGAAAAGAATATTATGAGTTATTACTACAGAAAAACATTGGTTCAAATAAATCAGTATCTGATATTCAATCAATGATGACAAAAGCATACAATAGCCATTTGAAGAATTTAATGGCAGTTGCTACAAAGGATCCAAATATTATAAATAAGTCAGAACCAAAAACAAATTATAAGAATTACACAGAAATGTTAGACGATATTCAAAAGAATTTATTTAATGATTTCCCTGAAGTTAAAAATAGAAGTTATCATATTGAAGATATCAATAAAGAAATTGCCTCATCTTCAGGTGTTGCTGCTTATTTTAATATTCCTCCACTTGATGGAACTGATAAGAAACAATTGCGTGTCAATCCAAATTCAGCAGATGTTTCAACTGTTTCAACTTATCATACTGTTGCACATGAAGGATTTCCTGGACATATGTATCAATATGCCTATATGTATGAAAACATATCTTCTCCTTATCGCAAAGCATTAGCGAATAGTTCTGCTTATTCTGAAGGTTATGCTGTTTATGCACAATACTATGCCTTTAAATATTTAACAGATATTGATCAAAACTATTTGGAACTGACAAAAGAAAATGAATTGGCAACTTATTGTATTATTATTTTAGCAGATATTGGCATTCATTATGAAGGTTGGTCATTTGAACAATTTAAAGATTTCTTAAATACTAAAGGTTTAACTTTAGAAGATGATGAACAGTTCAAAAGTCAATACTACCAACTACAAGCAAACCCATCTGCATTCCAGCCTTACTATGTTGGATATGAAGAAATAAATGCTTTAAAAGAAAATGCTGAAAATAAACTCGGATCAAAATTCAAAGATAAAGATTTCCATACGGCACTTTTAAAAAGTGGAACTGCTCCATTTAATGTTGTTGAACGCAATATAGATAAATATATTGAAGAGAATAAATAAATTCAAGGCAATGAAAATTGCCTTTTTTCTTTATTATAATGATCACTTAATCATTATTTTTTCATAATCTATAATGAATACACGCAAGGAGGAAATGCTATGTATAATGATTATAAGAATCAGTTTGTTGCAGGGAAAGTCATCGTTGCATTAGATAGAAGCATTGATTCTATGAATAATCCAGAATATGATCTTAGTCTTATTCTCAGTCAAATCAATTATGAAAAAGTAGAAATTATTTTTCACTCTAAAAATAATTTAGGTGATATTATTCTTATTCACCTTAAAGATAAAACTCATTTGGCAGTGATTGATGCTATTGAAACACTTTCTACCAATCCTTTTGTTGTTTATGCAGAACCAGATTATATTGAGGAAATTTTTAAACTTTCTAATGATCCACTCTATCGTGAACTTTGGGGAACACAAAAAGTCAAAGCTTCATCTGCTTGGGACTATACGACAGGAAGTTCTGATATTGTTGTTGGAGTTATAGATACAGGGATAGATTATAATCATCCTGACATAAGAGAAAATATGTGGATTTCTCCAAATAGAGAAATCTATTATGGATGGAATTTTGCTGATAATAATGAAAATTCTATAGATTTAGATGGACATGGAACACATGTTGCAGGAACAATTGGAGCGGTAGGTAATAATGGAATTGGAATAACAGGTATCTGTTGGGATGTCAAAGTTGTGTCGATGAAATTTGGTCTTGATGTCGCCTCTGCAATTGCATCGATTGATTTTGCAAATGAATTTCATATTCCTATTCTTAATGCCAGTTGGGGTGGTCGTGCATATTCCCAGGCTTTAAAGTATGCAATTGAGCAATATGAAGGTTTATTCATAGCTGCTGCTGGAAATGATGGCACAAACAATGATTACAATCCTGTCTACCCTGCTTCTTATGATTGTCAGAATATTATCTCTGTTGCAGCAACAACCCCTTATGATAATCTTGCACGCTTCTCCAACTATGGTGTTAGAAATGTCGATATTGCTGCTCCTGGAACAGGCATCTTAAGCCTTGATTTATATGGTGATTATAGTCCTCTCAATGGGACTTCTATGGCAGCACCTCACGTTGCTGGTGCAGCAGCACTTTTGAAATCATATATGCCAAATATATCTTCCTTAGAGTTAAAAAATATTATATTGTCTACAGCAACTCCAATACCTCAATTCATCGGTAAAGTCTTGACAGGAGGTATTCTAGATGTAAAGACAATGTTTGCATTTGCATCTACCTTTAAACAAACCAATGACTATAACTTCAAAACACAATGATAATTCATCATATAGAAAAAGTTATCTCTTTATACTTTAACATTTTAAGATATATCTCTTAAAGAGAGTTAAAGGTATCATCAGATAACCTTTTTGATTTTTTTATTTATGATTTTTAAATCTATATTCAGTTGCTGTCATACCCATTTCCCGATGAAAGATTTTTCCAAAATAACTAGCTGATTGAAATCCACACTTTTCAGCAATTTCTACAATAGGATCCTCACTCTTTTGCAAAGCCTGTTTTGCCTGTTTTAAACGATAGTTCAATAGATAATGAACTGGTGAATCATGTAAATAAGATTGAAAACAGCGTGCAGCTTCACTTTTGCTAATATCAGCTGCACAAGCAATATCTTGTAAAGATATAGGTAATGAATAATGATCATGTATGAATTGCAACATCTTTTGTGTTCTCACTTGTAAAATATGTTTATTGTGCTTTATAGAAACTTTTGGAATATCTTCTAAATGAAGATAAATTAACTGCCAGATTTTATTCAGAATACTCTGTATTTCCATTTCGTAACAAACGATTTCAATGTCTTCATTTTGAAATGGTAAAGTAGGATATTCACCATAATAGCTTGGCACTAAGCCATATTTTTGTAATATTGAGAAAAGTTTATCCAACATTAAAAGTATGTCCTGTTGCCACTGACAATCCTGATGCAAAACAAAATAAGGTAATTCTGTATTCAGAATAATACATTGAATAAATTTTTTATAGATAATACTGTAGGATGGAGCAATCATTTCATGTGAAAATACTATATTTGGACATTGACACTTATCTTGAAAATTGATTTGTTGAAATGAATGAAGAACATTGGCATTTATAAATATAGCATCTCCTTCTATTAAATCAATAATAGTTTTTCCAATTTGAATTTGTATTGGGCCTCCATAAGCTAAATAAAATTCCAAATCTGAATGCCAATGAAGTGGAATCATCTGCTTTGAATAACAATATAATTCATCTACATAATATTGGATGGGGAATTCTTCACTACCATGTTCAACAGTATCTTTTAAATTATAATCTGTAATTGTTAACTCAGTTTGTTTCATAATATCTCCATATATTTACGACTTGAGAATATTGTAATACATTTAGACAATAAATTCCATTGTTAGTAGATATAAAAGGAATATAATAATATTATCATGGAGGATAATAAGATGAATGAAATAAAAATAATTATTTGTGATTTAGATGGAACATTATTAAATGAAGAAGAAATGATGAGCGAATTAACTATAAATACAATTAAGAAATTAAAAGAAAATGGTTATCTTTTTGGCTATGCCACAGGTAGACCAATCTGTTCTATTGAAAATCTTATGGAAAAGTGGCAAATGAATAAGGATATTGTAGATATCGTGATTGGATTAAATGGCGGACATATTAAAGACTACAGATTGAATAGAGAGGAAAAATGTTTTCAAATAGATGGCAAACTGATTGAAAAGATTATCACACATTTTCAAGGTTTCCCAGTTAATTTTGGTGTATATAAAGATGATTATTTGGCAGTTTTTAAAGATGATGATCTTGCCAAACGATTAGCAACAAGTGATAATATTCCATATATAGTAGAAAACTTTCAAGATATTTATAAGTCAAAACAAAGCAAACTTATTGTCATCACTCATCCATCAGATATGAAATATATTAGAGAACATGGTCAAAAATTGAATCATCCCCATCTCAAATCTTTGCAAGCAGGCCAAATTGAATATGAATATATGGATCCTCAATTATCCAAAAGTTTAGGTTTAGAGCTCGTATGTTCATGGCATGATTTGTCACTTAAAAATTTACTTGCTTTTGGAGATGCTGATAATGATGCTGAAATGATTCGTGATGCTGGAATAGGTGTGGCAATGGAAAATGCAAGTACACTTACGAAATCTTATGCAAATTATATAACAGGAAGCCATCAAAATGATGGTGTTGCTTATTTCTTATTAGAAAAAATATTAGGAGGAAACATTTAATGACAGAAAAAGAAAAAATGTTAGCTGGTGAAATTTATGACTGTGGAGATCCAGAGTTGTTAGAACTTTGGTATTTAGGGAAAAATTTAGCGAGAGATTATAATCTCGCAGATGCAAACAATATAGAGGATAAAAAGAAAATATTAAAACAACTACTAGGTGGCTTTGGTGAAAATTTATGGATTACTGCACCATTTTATGTTGATTATGGTTGTCATATTTATCTTGGTGATAATTGTGAGATCAATATGAATTGTACCTTTTTAGATGATAATCAAATTATTATTGGTAATCATGCTTTGATTGCACCAAATGTTCAAATATATACTGCTTTTCACCCTACTCATTATTTAGACCGCTTTGGAGATAGTGTTGATACTCAATTTAATTTTTGTAAAACAATGACTGCTCCTGTTATTATAGGTGATAATGTATGGATTGGTGGTGGCGCTATTATTATGCCAGGAGTCACAATTGGTGATAATGTTGTCATTGGAGCAGGTAGCGTTGTCACAAAAGATATTCCTTCAAATGTTATTGCTTATGGAAATCCTTGCCAAGTGAAACGTGAAAACAAACGTCGATAGTTTATGTCAGAAAAATGAAAGTGAGGAAATACAAATGATATACAAAAATTTAAAGTGGTTAAATGAAAGTCAATATCATGAAATAGATAATGGAATTGAAATCTACGCACCTGAACATACTGATTATTTTGTTAATCCAGTTAATCATGACGTCATAACATCTGCTCCTTTTCTTTATCAAGAAGTGACAGGTGATTTCATCTTGCGAGCAAAAGTAAGTCATGACTTTTTATCAACATATGATGCTTGCGTTCTACTCGCCCAAGACCATGATAGATTATGGGCAAAAGCATGTTTCGAGTTGACTGATATAGGGACTCATTCAATCGTAACTGTTATGACAAATGAACATTCAGATGATGCAAATGGCGTTATTGTAGACACTCAAGAGATATGGCTGCAACTGGCAAGAAAAGACAATATGTTTGCTATTCATTATTCTCTAGATGGAAGAATATTCTCTATGGCAAGACTAACCTATTTACCAATGAGAAAAACAATTAAAGTTGGTTTTTCTGCTCAATCCCCATTAGGAGACGGTGGAATGAGATGTTTTACAAATATTTTGTTTAAAAAGAAAAGATTAACAGATATTCGAAATGGCAATGATTTGCCATTGATATAAAAGCCCAGAATAAAATCTGGACTTTTTTATTTATAAAAAGGTTTAAGACATCTATTTAATTGTTCTGATACTTTCATAATATCTATATACAACAATAAAAAAGAGATTTATATAATAACATATAATTATGTAAAATATAAAATATTTTATCTTTTTTATAGATTTTTAAACACTATAAGTAATATAATAATTATATATAGAAACCGCTTTCAAAAGATATAGCGATAATCTATAAGAAAAGGCAGAAAGGAAAAGATAATTATGTATCATAAAATAAAAACAATTACTATTTTTTCTATGAACTTTGACATACAAAATGCCTTAACCCAAATGTTAGAAACTAAAAAACATATCAATTATAATATTGAGACATTATCAAATTATAATGAAAATTATCAAAATAGTGATATAATTATATGTGATTTACCAGTATTATGCCTTTTGAACTATCGTAATCAGATGAAAGAAAATACTTATCTTTTTTATATTAGTGATTATAAAAATGATTTATGCAATGACTATTATGAAGTTGCAGATGAAGTACTTATACGTCCTATTCAACTCGAGTATTTAAATAAACGTGTTCATCAAATTTATCAAAATATGAAACAGGGTGAAGACCTTTGGCTCAACAACACATATTTAAATGTATTAATTGATAGTATGCCTGATTTGGTTTGGTTTAAAGATATCAATGGTATTCATATGAAAGTTAATGATGTTTTTTGTCAAACAGTAGGAAAAAAGAAAAAAGAGATCGAAGGAAAAGATCATTGTTCAGTATGGGATGTTAAAATTGATGATTGTGCCAAAACTGAAGATATTGTGAAAAAAGAAAAAAAGACATGTCAATTTAATGAACTCGTTAAAAGCCGAAATGGTTTGCGTCAATTTAGAACCTATAAATCACCATTATTTAATCCGGATGGTGAGCTGATAGGAACAGTAGGAATTGGTCATGATATTACAGATTTAGAGAACATGAGTACAGAAATGGAAATTCTTTTTAATAGTATGCCTTATGCAGTATTATTGAGAAATCAAGATGGAGTCATTCTGAATATCAACAAAAAGTTTGAAGAATATTTTCATACTGTTAAAAATAAAATTATAGGTAAAACGTATGATGATTGGTATCATAGTCTCTTGATTCAACAAAAGTATATGAAAAGAGAAGATAATGGGAAAATTTTTCTATCTTATGAAGATGAAGAGCGTATTCTAGATATGAGTTATGAAAAAGTATATGATATCTTTAAGAATCATATTGGTGAACTCTGTATATATCGAGATACTACTGAAGCATTCTTATTAGAACAACAGTTAAGTAATAATTCTCATACTGATTTTTTAACTGGTTTATATAATAGAAGATATTTTTATGAATATTATTCAGAGCATCACTCGTTTGACCAGATTTCTATTCTTTATGTAGATTTAGACCATTTTAAAATAGTTAATGATACATATGGTCACCAAATTGGTGATGAAGTCCTTAAAATAAGTGCTCAAATACTACATAAGCTTTTCCCAAATGATACAATTACTCGTTTAGGAGGAGACGAATTTCTTGTTTTAAAATATGGTATTATAAGTAAACAGGAATTAATTGAACAAGGTAATAATTTAATTATAGCTTTGCAAGAACAATTTAAAAAAAGTAGATATTATTATAATTTATCTGCGAGTGTTGGAATTTCTTATACAACTGATAACCAAAAAATAGTTGATGAACTTATTAAAGAAAGTGATACAGCATTATATGAGGCTAAGCAAACAGGAAGATCAAAATGTTGTATATTTCATAAATAATTTATAGATAGGAAGTGAAAAGAGATGAATAAAAATTTACATATTCCAGAGTCATTTCAAGTTGATATCAATGACTTTTATAATGCTGTCGTTAAGAGTACTGAAAATTATATATATATTGTTGACATGAAACAAAATATCTCATTGATTTCGGATAATATGTATGAAGATTTTGATTTACCAGGGAGAATTGTTGAAGATCTTATTTCTGTTTGGGGAAAATTGGTTCATGAAAAAGATCAAAAACGATATCAGGATTCTATTTCAGATATGCTCTCTTGTCGTACCAATGAACATAATTTAGAGTATCAAGTCTTAAATCGGAAAAAGGAATATATCTGGGTTGTATGCCGTGGCTTGTTAACACGTGATGAAGATCAAAATCCTATAATGTTTGCAGGCGTTGTGACACCTATTGGCGGTCGTGGAAAGGTTGATCGAACAACTGGCTTATTAACTCAAGAAGAATGCAAAAATACAATTGACTTATTTCAAAATCAAGGTTATGAAAAAGGTGGTTTTTTGCTTCTTGGATTAGATAATTTTAGTCGTTTAAATAATTTAAAAAATCATATTTTTGGTGATACTGTGCTCCGTAATATTGCTCAGATGATAGTTAGTACTGTACCACATGAATCTAGTGTTTATCGATTTGATGGAGATGAAATAGCTATTTTTTATCCTCAAGCAACAATATCTGATATGAAAAATATATATCAAAAAATACAGTTTTACACAAATCATGAGCATGAAATTGATGGAAGTTCATATTTTTGTACTGTTTCTGGTGGTATTGCTATGCTTGGTGAAGATGCTTATGATTATTTAGAATTGATAAAATGTGCTATGAGCGCTTTGGATGCTTCAAAAAAAGGAGGAAAAAACCGATGTACAGTTTATTCTCCTGAACTCTTGAAGAGTAATCTCTATACAATGGAAATAATTAATCAATTACAACGAAGTGTATTAGCAGGTATGAAAGATTTTTCACTTGTCTATCAACCTTTCGTAAGTTCAAATGGACTTGAATTAAAAGGTGTAGAAGTCTTGCTTAGATGGACATCAGAAACTCATGGAAAAATTGGACCAGCTGAGTTTATTCCACTTTTAGAATCAGATAATAGTATTATACCGGTTGGTAAATGGATCATGGAACAGGCTTTTATAACATGTAAAGAATGGTTAAATTTCTATCCTGAATTTGTTATGAATATCAATGTATCATATTTGCAAATTATTGATAAAGACTTTATTATGTTTGTAAAACATTTACTTAGTAAATACAATTTATCACCTCGTCATATTGTTTTAGAACTTACTGAAAGTTATTTTGTGACTGAAATGTTAATCTTAAAAGATGCTTTTAAAAGTTTACGAGATATTGGTATTCGTTTTGCAATGGATGATTTTGGAACAGGTTATTCTTCTTTAGGATTACTCTCACAATCTCCTGCTGATATTATTAAAATAGATAGATTATTTATTTCTTTTATAAATGATAAGGATCATAGTTTTAATCGTTCATTTATTGAGGCTGTTATTAAACTTTGTCATAGTGTTGGCATATCTGTTTGTGTAGAAGGCGTTGAATATATTGATGAATTAAATACTGTCTGTGACATGAATGTTGATAGTATCCAAGGCTATTATATTTCAAAACCTATGACTAAAGAAGAATTTGAAAAGAAATATTGCCAGAAAAATTAGTTAATTATATATATTTTATTGATGAAATGTTTTTAAATGGATTAGTAACTGATTTTCATGTTACAGAACTCTCTCTTTTTCCTATTTGAGACGACAAAATGAATCAGGCGAAAGGAAAATTTTATTAATTAAACTATTTGTAAATAGCTAGGTAACTTTATTAAGCAAAAAATATTAAAATACAATTCTACTATAAAAAATTGAATGTTGTACAAATCTGCTTAATTTCTATTATAAATATTTTAAGAATAATTGAAGATAAAATGATTTTATTAAACTTTTAAAACAAACAAAGATAGATAGAAAATAAAAAAACTCTAAATTCGGGAGTGTCAAGAAAACTGTGTAAGTTCTTTTAATAAATCAAATATTTATTAACTCTTTCGGTGAACTTATCATTGATCAGAAGTTGGTTCATGACCATTGACCAATTAGGCACATGACCTGATACCCACTTTTGATCAAGTTCCTTCACTCGTAAATACAGTAATTTAAGAAGTGCGTTTTCATTTGGGAAAGCGCCTTTTTTTGTCACTTTTCTAAAACTGGAATGAATAGCCTCTACTGCATTAGTCGTATACATAATCTTTCTAATAGCTGCGCCATAATCAAATAACTGTTCCACATGGTTGAAGTTTCTAACCCAAACATCTACTGCCCCTGGATATTGTGACCACTGCTGTCGAAAGGATTCAAAGGCACTTTTACAGGCTTTTAATGTAGGAGCACCATATACTTTTTTCAATGAACTCGTAAATACTTTATAATCTTTACTTGGTACATATTTAATAGAATTTCTTATTAAATGAACAATACATCTTTGTACCACTACATTTGGAAATATCGATTTAGCTCCCTGTTCTAAACCAGATACTCCATCCATAGAAATAAAGAATACATCTTCCACTCCTCTAGATTTAATCTCATCAAATATCTGCATCCACTTATGTTTACTCTCGCTTTCATTTAACCATAATCCTAACACCTCCTTATGCCCCTTTAAATTGTAACCAAGAATTGTATATACTGCGTATTCTTTAGTCTCATAATCGCTCCTAATAGTTACGTACATACAATCTACAAACATAAATGCATAACACTTCTCTAATGGCCTAGTCTGCCAGTTTTCTAGTTCTGGTAGAATAGAATCCGTTATATCAGAGATGGTATCTGCAGAGATTGAAAACCCATATATATCATCAATGGTATTGGAAATATCTCGTTGGGACATTCCTCTAGCGTACATAGCAAGTACTTTGTTTTCTATCGCAGATACATCTCTAGAACGTTTAGGAATTAACTTAGGTTCAAATGTTGCATCTCTATCTCTAGGAACCTCGATATCAATTTCACCTCTAGTAGTTATCAATGATTTATTACCATAACCATTTCTTCGATTGGTTGTACTTTTAGATTCTTTAGAATGAGGACTATATCCTAAGTGATTGTTCAATTCTCCTTGAAGCATACTTTCGAATAAAGGACCAAATATTTCTTTTAGTGCTTCATCCATATCTTCTACCGATTCAGGATTATAATGATCTACTATTTCTTGTGCTAAAGCAACAGCTTTAGGATCTCTTTTTATTTTCGCCATAAATATGTATCTCCTTTTTCTTTTATTGTATCAATATTTAAAAAAGTGTGCAGTAGTTTATCTATTTACACACTTTATATTACACTCCCCTAAATTCTTGTATATCAAGAACTTAGAGTATATTTTTTCTTGGTGCGGGTGACAGGGTCTGCACCACTTATCAACCGCACTATCTCTGCTTTTTTGCTAATTATATTATATCATACTTTCATTATATTTCAAGTTTTATTTTAACTTATTATCTCCTCCTTTCGTACATAATCATACATATGTATAATTCGATCTAATTCAGAACTTGTATAATCGCTTGAACCTATTGCTCCAACCAAAAGTCTTTCAATTGCATTTTTCAAAACTTCAAACTGTCCTTTATTTTCTGCTTGTATTTTATCCTCAATTATTCTTGCTAATCTTTCTTGTGATTTATTAGATGAATGATAATATATATCAACAGTTGTTTCTATGCTTTCATGTCCCAAATGCTTGCTTACGCTTTTTATATCTGTTGTTAATTCTGCAAGCATAGTCGCATGACTATGTCTAAACCCATGTAAGGTTATTTTTGGTAAATCAACCATTTTTTGATATTTATCTAATAATCTTTGTAATACACTGAAACTCATCATCTTAACATTACCTACTACAAACAGTTCATCAATATTGCCATATCTTTTTCTCAATGACATATAATAATCAAATAATAAATTATATAAGCTGTCATTCATTATTAATGTTCTATTTCCATTTAACGTTTTTGGTGGTGTTATAACCTGACCGATTTTCTTTTTTCTGCTTGCTGTTGAAAGTATTCTAATTTTTTTATTATAGAAATCTATTTCACTCCATTTTAACGAAAGCAACTCACCCTTTCTTAATCCTAAATAATAAAGCATATCAAATATGACTTTATCTCTTATCACATTAATATTAGATCTAAAATCATTATATTGTTTTAAGTTCCAAACATTTTTTTCTTCTACTATTTTAACTTGTTTTTTTATTGTCGGTATACTAGCTATACGATTGCATTCAATAATTCCCATTTCTTTTGCAAATTTAAATATTTGTTTCAACAATCCGACTATATGATTTGTGTGACTTACACTATAATTACAATCTTTTAATAAATATTTTTGAAACTCTCTCACTACATTTTTATTATTAACACTTTCTATATCAATTTTATGAAAGTATTTATCTATAATTTTATATCTATTTTCTATTGTCTCTATTGTAGAATCAACAACATCAATTATCTTATCATTTATAAATTCATTAAAAACCATTTCTAAAAACATAATTACACTCCCTTTTAAAATTCTATTATTATTTTAAAAGACGTCTTCCATATTTTTCCACCGGTTTTCTTATTATATCTTATTTTCGACAATTTTTTATTATATTCATCATTTTATGCATATTCTTACTTTTATTATTTACAATTATTGGTAATAAAGATATTATTAATATTTATTGTTTTCTTTCTTACCTAAAATTTCATATTCCTGATATATCAGTTCCCTTAAAATTCGTATCATTTTTTCATCAATCATACGAATTCCATTTATTTCTACAACTGGAACGGTTGAAACTGTTTCCCAGCCTAAATCAGCTTGATCGGTTTTTAAGATGGTATATTTTTCAATAACTTTATTTTTTGTATGTGGCATTATTTCAGCATACTTCTTATTTTTCTTATAATAAAACACTTTTTTTTCACACCCTTTCATTTCTCATGTTTGTTTTTAAAATATTCTTTTAAAAACAAATGCAATATATAACAACGATATCTTTATTTTTTCTAATAAAGATGTCTCAAAATAATAATGTGGCAGATTGTCATAATTATTAAATGTAGGAATTTGATGTTCTTCTTTTTCTTCTTTTGGGACTGGTTCATTTTCAACTTGTTCATCTGGCTTTTCACGTTTCCTTTGTAATTCTAATTCTTTTGCTTTCCTTTCACGCTCTTCGTTCTCTTTTTGCCAAAATGCCGTTTCTATATGATAAGTTTGAATTACAAAATTATCATTACCTAAATGCTGTTTTTCTATTTTTTTAGCATTTCATCATAATTTTTTTGTCCATACTCTTTATAAGAATCTACCATTCTTAATGCTGTCTCTAGTACAGATATTTCTTTATTAAAATATTTTTTTCTTACATCATCTACTTTTAATAACTAGTGCTAGTATAAATTTAGTACCAGTTAAATAGAAATAATGTCTAAAAAAATGAATTGAAAAATTTTGAAAAGAATACTAATCTAAAATAAGAAAAAGAGGTACTAAATATGGCAAGGAAAAAAGTGATAGATAAACAATTTAAATTGGATGCAGTTCAATATAGAAAAGATCATCCTGAATTAACTTTTGAACAAGTAGCTAAAAACTTGGGAATTTCCAACAGCTCAATTCATAGATGGTGTAAACAGTTTAGTGACACAAAAGTCAAAAATGAAAGTAAAGATGAAAATAGAGATTTATTTAGAGGATCAGGAAACTTTTCGAGTGATGACGCAAAAGAACTTGCTCGTTTAAAAAAAGAAAACAGAGATCTGAAAGATGCCGTTGAAATATTAAAAAAAGCTATGAGCATAGTAAGCAGCCAGTAAACGTACTTTATGAGGCAATCAAAGAATACATAGAAGAGACTGCTGGTATTAAAAGTGTTTCTTTAAGAGCTGTAACTCAAATACTTGGTGTTTCAGGTTTTGTTTATTTGACAAGTGTAATGGACCTGTTTTCAAGGAAAATAGTATCATGGGTACTTACAAAAGATATGACAGCAGAATCAGTGCTTGAAGCAATAAAAATAGCACAGGAGCGAAGAAACATTGAAAAACCAGTAATAATACATAGTGATAGAGGAATACAGTTTACAAGTGAATTATATAAAGAAATAACAGAAAAAATGAAACGAAGCTATTCAAAAAAAGCATGTCCATGGGACAATGCATGTATAGAATCGTTTCACTCATTAATAAAGAGGGAGTGGTTAAACCAGTACAAAATCCAAAATTATGATGATACATATAAGCTGATATTTGAATATATAGAGACATTTTATAATACAGTGAGAACGCATAGTCACTGTAATTATCAAAGTCCAAATCAGTATGAAAGAAGTTATGCAAAAAAACAGTTAAGCTAGATGAAATATTTCAGTTTAACTGGTACTTTTTCTTGACGTAGTACCAGTAACAGAAGCATGATGACGGGTTAATTCACGAGCTTGTTTCATATCGAGCTTACGCTGAGCGACTCTAGTATAATCTCTATCAAAGAATACTGAACAAATAAGAAAAGTCTCTTTTTTATCATTGTTAGTCTTTCTTATTTTGCTTTTGCGCTTGGCATCAGTTATTTATCAACTTGAAAAATTTGGTCGCTCGCATATCAAAGCATCTTAGGTTCTTTTCTATAAATATCTTCTTTTTGAGCACATGTATAGATGCTCTATTTGTCATACAATTTTAAAGGTTCAAATATATCTGAAATGCAATTATGTGATTCATTCAATAATTAGCATTTTTAGACTTTACTTTTAATAGTTATTGAAACTGGAATAAACATTAAATATGTTTGTATCCCAGCTACCCTTATCGCATTAGACTGTTCTCGAAAAGTGGGCTGTCACGATTCTTTGAAGAGATTGATTCTTATCAACAAATATATTCGGAAATTCAGCAATAGTATCAAAAACAAGAGAATTCTTAAGCAATCATTAGTTTGCGTATAACTGGAGAGAGTGCGGCTATTCAAATAAAAAATTATATTGAGTCACATTCGTATTTAGAAAATACGGATATAATTCTATTAGTGATTTCTGATCATGAATACTTGCTAAGAAAAGTAAATCAAATACAAAAAAACAAAGGATTGTGTGTGAGGTAGGGACTTATAATCAAGAATTATATGGTATACCATACATTCCAATTTCAAAACTATTTGATATTTCATCAGATAAACTAGATATTTTGTTATCTTTAGAAACTTTAGAATCTGTCATGTCAGTAAATTATGATGCGATATATGCTTACTTGGAAGAACAGTTGGAAGGTTTTGACCTTCAGTTATTAAAGAAAATTTTGCCAAAGACTATTCTTAGAATAAAGAAAGTATTGCATGGCTTATCATCTGATCAGGAAGTTGGGTTATTTATGCATATTACATGTTAAATCTATCGATTACAAAAAGAGAATAAATCAATAAGAAATGAAACAAGCCTTTATATAATGATTTGAAAGAAAATTTACAACTGTTTGAAAAAGAATTTTTTATAAAATTTGATGATGACGAGTTAGCTAATATAATCCAAATTAAAAAATGTTAAATCATTACTTTTTTATTAAAATTAGTGTATGAAGTTACAGTAATTGGCTAAAAGAACTCTTTAATTATAAAAATGAAATAAAAGATTTGAATAATGATGTTGGCTTATGCATCTTTCTAATCGTTTTTCATTTATACTAGTTTATTATTCTAAATTCTGAGCTAAACTAATAGTAGCAGATTATAATGATATTGGAGGTATAAGATATGAATGATCAAAAAAAAATTCAAGTATTACAAGATGTTATTCGAATTCCATCAGTAAACGGGAAAGAAGCAGAAGTAGCATCCTATCTTTCTAAACTATTTATAGATTACAGTATTGAAAGTGAAAGAGTGCCTTATTGTCCAGGACGAGATAACTTGGTTGTAACTATTTCTACAGGGCACGGCAAAGTCTTAGGGCTTTCTGGGCATATGGATGTTGTGTCTGCTGGAAATGAAAGCATGTGGAATTATCCACCTTTTGAGGCGCATATTGAAGGTAATCGTCTCTATGGACGCGGATCGACAGATATGAAGGCCGGATTAATGGCGATGGTCATTGCTATGATTGAATTAAAAGAAGAAGGATGTCCATTTAATGGGACAATCAAATTGTTGGCGACTGTTGGGGAAGAGGTTGGAGAACTAGGAGCTGAACAATTGACAAAAGAAGGTTATACAGATGATTTGGATGCACTTATTATTGGGGAACCTACTGGATATGTTTTAGGCTATGCTCATAAAGGATCTATTAACTATACGGTAGTGTCTAATGGTAAAGAAGCACATAGTTCAATGCCACAGGAGGGATATAATGCTATTAGACGTTTAAATGATTGCATTATGGTATTCAATCAAAAAATGGACAAGATATCAAACGATTATATCAATGAAGAATTGGGAAAAACAATACATAATGTCACAATTATTCGCGGTGGAACCCAAATAAATAGTATTCCAAATAAGGCTATTGCACAAGGAAATATACGGACTATACCAGAATTTGATAATGGTAAAGTGATTGCTCTATTAAAGGAAACAGTTGCACAATTAAATCAAGATAATTTATTTCCATTGGAGTTAACTATTAATTACAACAAAATTCCCGTTGAAGCCAACAAAAACTCCACATTGATTCAAGCTATTCAAAAACAGTTTGATACACCGTTACCAGTTTTAGGAGGCCCTGCTACTACAGATGCTGCAGAGTTTATAAAGTCACAGAAACAATTTGATATAGTGGTTTTTGGACCTGGTGTTACTACAGTTCCTCACCAAATCAATGAATATGTGGAAATTAGTAATTATTTTGAACAAATTGACATCTATAAAAAGATAATTACTACCTACTTAAGTGATGAATAATTAATGAACTTTATAGAGAAAAATAGTAATTAGATTTTTTCGCTGATTAGGTATTGTACAGTGTATGAAGCACTGGTACTATGTCAAGATTTCGGACAAGTTAAATACAAGAATTTAGTTTGTCTCGTCTAACATTTTATATTTTTTCTCAAATTGGTCCGGCAACATATATTCACAATGCGAACGTATTCTCATTGTGTTTAAAAATTTTTCCAACTATTCAAATATTAGTTTTCATAACCCTGGATTTTAAATCTGTTTATCCACTCACGTTTTATTGATGCATGAAATGTTTCTATACATGCATTATTTCGCAGGTAGCTTTTTTGAATAGCTTTTTATCATATTTTCTGTCAATTCTTTATATATGAGAGATAGAGTTGGATAAAATACACTAAATTGGACAGTTTTTAAGAAAATTATTATATGAAAAAAACAAGAAATGAGGTAATCTGAAATGGTAATCGACAGGATTGTGAGAAAATTAAGCAAGAACTTACATAATTTATAAGTATCACACTAGAGATGGAATTTAGTAAAGAAAAAACTCTGATTACACATAGTAATACTTTTGCTCGTTTTCTCGGATATAATGTCAGAGTACGCTGTGATAGTGCTAGTATAAATTTAGTACCAGTTAAATAGAAATAATGTCTAAAAAAATGAATTGAAAAATTTTGAAAAGAATACTAATCTAAAATAAGAAAAAGAGGTACTAAATATGGCAAGGAAAAAAGTGATAGATAAACAATTTAAATTGGATGCAGTTCAATATAGAAAAGATCATCCTGAATTAACTTTTGAACAAGTAGCTAAAAACTTGGGAATTTCCAACAGCTCAATTCATAGATGGTGTAAACAGTTTAGTGACACAAAAGTCAAAAATGAAAGTAAAGATGAAAATAGAGATTTATTTAGAGGATCAGGAAACTTTTCGAGTGATGACGCAAAAGAACTTGCTCGTTTAAAAAAAGAAAACAGAGATCTGAAAGATGCCGTTGAAATATTAAAAAAAGCTATGAGCATAGTAAGCAGCCAGTAAACGTACTTTATGAGGCAATCAAAGAATACATAGAAGAGACTGCTGGTATTAAAAGTGTTTCTTTAAGAGCTGTAACTCAAATACTTGGTGTTTCAGGTTTTGTTTATTTGACAAGTGTAATGGACCTGTTTTCAAGGAAAATAGTATCATGGGTACTTACAAAAGATATGACAGCAGAATCAGTGCTTGAAGCAATAAAAATAGCACAGGAGCGAAGAAACATTGAAAAACCAGTAATAATACATAGTGATAGAGGAATACAGTTTACAAGTGAATTATATAAAGAAATAACAGAAAAAATGAAACGAAGCTATTCAAAAAAAGCATGTCCATGGGACAATGCATGTATAGAATCGTTTCACTCATTAATAAAGAGGGAGTGGTTAAACCAGTACAAAATCCAAAATTATGATGATACATATAAGCTGATATTTGAATATATAGAGACATTTTATAATACAGTGAGAACGCATAGTCACTGTAATTATCAAAGTCCAAATCAGTATGAAAGAAGTTATGCAAAAAAACAGTTAAGCTAGAGGGAGTGTAATATAAAGTGTGTAAATAGATAAACTACTGCACACTTTTTTAAATATTGATACAATAAAAGAAAAAGGAGATACATATTTATGGCGAAAATAAAAA